>NZ_JACIYP010000127.1 GCF_014359905.1 Hoeflea sp.
CTGACAGTCACGACCGACAAGGGCGACAAGGTTACCGCCAGATATATCGTCTGCGGTCTCGGGCTGTTGTCGGTAATCAATAAACCGGATATCAGGGGCATCGACAATTTCAAGGGCGAGTTGATCCACACCGGCCAATGGCCCGAAGGTGTCGATCTTAGCGGCAAGCGTGTCGGCGTCATCGGCACCGGTTCGACCGGTCAGCAGGTGATCGTTGCGGTGGCCCCGGTGGCCAGACATCTGACGGTATTCCAGCGCACGCCGCAATACAACGTCCCTGTCGGCAACCGCCCGCAATCGGCCGAAGAGATTGCCGAGATCAAAAAGAACTACGATGTGATCTGGGAGCAGGTCTTCAATTCCCAGGTCGCCTTCAACTTTGAGGAATCCGCCATTCCGGCCATGTCCGTATCCGAAGAGGAACGCGAGCGCATCTTCCAGGAGAAGTGGGACGAAGGCGGCGGGTTCCGTTTCATGTTCGGCACCTTCAGCGATATCGCCACGGACGAAGCCGCCAACAAGGCCGCGAGGGATTTCATTACCAAGAAGATCCGCGAGATCGTGAAAGCCCCCAAGACCGCCGAGCTGCTGACGCCGACTGACTTTTACGCCAAGCGTCCGCTGTGCGGGCATAACTATTTCGAGGTCTACAATCGCGACAACGTTTCGCTGATCAACGTCAAGCAGAACCCGATCGACGAGATCACCGAAAACGGCATCCGCCTTGCCGACGGGACCGAGTGTGAGTTGGACGTGCTGATCCTGGCGACCGGTTTTGACGCGGTGGAAGGCCATTACATGAAGATGGACGTCCGCGGACGCGGCGGCAGTTCGCTGGCCGAGCGCTGGAAGGACGGACCGGGGGGCTATCTTGGGCTTGCCGAAACCGGATTCCCGAATTTCTTCATGATCCTCGGGCCGAACGGTCCCTTCACCAACCTGCCGCCGTCGATCGAAACCCAGGTCGAATGGATCACGGATGCGATCAAGTACACTTATGACCATGACATCGTGGCCTTTGATCCCAAACCCGAAGCCGAGGAGGAATGGCTGGAGACCTGCCGCACCATCGCGAATATGACGTTGTTCCCGAAAGCGGAATCCTGGATCTTTGGCGCAAATATTCCCGGCAAGAAGAGCGCCGTGCGATTCTACTTTGGTGGGCTGGCGAAATACCGCGCCGCGCTCAAGCAGGTCGCGGATTCGGGCTACTCCACGTTCGAGCAAACACGCGTGAATGTGGCGGCCGAATAATCACGAGAAAACAAGTCCCGCCGCCGCGCCTCCAGCGGCGGCGGGCGCAGGCATCATCAAAAAATGAACCCGGGGAGGAAAGAATGGGACGTGTATCTGATAAAGTAGCGATTGTTTCGGGTGCGGGCTCGGGAATTGGGCGGGCGACGGCATTGCTTCTGGCCGAGGAAGGCGCGCGTCTCGTTGTGGCGGATGTCGCGGAAGATAGCGGGGAGGCCACGGTCGAGCAGATCAGGGCGCTTGGCGGAGAGGCGATATTCGTTCGCACGGACGTGACGCAGGACGCCGATTGCGCGAATTTGGTGGCGGCGGCGCTGGCTCGATACGAACGGCTCGATATCGCATTCAACAATGCGGGTATCGTCGGCTATCCGCTGCTGACGGCAGAATATGGAACGGCAAACTGGCAGCGCGTCATCGACGTCAACCTGACAGGTGTCTTCAACTGCATGACGCATGAGATACCGGCGATGAAACAGACCGGTGGCGGCTCCATCGTCAACACGGCTTCCATCATGGGGTTGCTTGGCGCTGTTGGCGGGTCTGCCTATTGCGCCGCCAAGCACGGAGTAATCGGTTTGACCAAGGCGGCGTCGCTTGAATATGGCCGCAATGGTATCCGGGTCAACGCTGTGTGTCCGGGATATGTCGAGACCCCGATGACCGTGGGCGACGACTCCATTTTTCCGTCCCGCAAGCTGCAGGATGGCATTGGCCGGGCTGCTATCCGGCGTATGGCGACACCGGCCGAGGTCGGAGAGATGGTGGTGTGGCTCAGTTCGGACAGGGCGTCCTACATCACGGGGGCCAGCTTCCCGGTCGACGGTGGCGTAACGGCGGGATGAACGGGCGTGACGGGGCGCTGAATGCGCACGGCGCCGAACGGCAATCAAGAATCTCTTTTGCGATTTCAGGGAGTGAGAACGGTGGAGTTGAACATCCGGTTGCTGCTGGAACGAGCGGTACGATATTTTCCCGACAATGAGATTGTGACGCGTCTGCCCGATGGCGGAATGCATCGCTACACCTATGGCGAACTTGGCGAGCGGGTTTCTCGTCTTGCAAGCCGTCTGACGTCGCTCGGCGTGAAGCCCGGCGACCGTGTCGCGACTTTTGCATGGAACACCTATCGCCATCTTGAATTGTATTTTTCCCTGCCCTGTGCCGGCATGGTACTTCATACAGTCAACCTGCGTCTGGCCGACGAGCATATCGTCTATATTCTGAACCACAGCGAGGATCGGGTCGTCTTCGTCGATCCCGATTTGCTGCCGACCCTCGAACGCGTGGCCGACCAGCTTGAAACCGTCGAATATTTCGTCGTTCTTGGTGACTGTCTTCCCGACACGAAACTCACCAATGTGATCGCCTACGAAGACCTTGTCGCGTCTGGCGACCCGGCATTTGAATTTCACGAGCTGCCCGAACGTACCCCGGCAGGTATGTGTTATACGTCGGCAACGACGGGGCTGCCGAAAGGCGTGGTTTACAGCCACCGCGACATCTACCTGCACACCATTACGGTGTCTCTCGGTGATGCGCTGGATGTTCGCGAACGCGACACCATCATGCCGGTTGTGCCGATGTTCCATGCCAATGCGTGGGGGTTGCCGTTCGCAGCCGCGTGCATGGGAGCCAAGCTGGTGCTTCCGGGCGAACGCCCTCATGCGCCGACGATACTGGATATGATGCAGAACGAGCGCGTAACACTTTGTGCGGCCGCCGTGACCGTCGGCGTCGACATGATGGTCGAACTGAAGCGCGAGCGCCGCGACCTGTCGAGCGTGCGGGCCATCATGTTGGGCGGTTCAGCCACGCCCGCGGCCTTGATGGAGTTCTTCGCCGCAGAGTTCGATATCCCTATCGCGACTGCCTGGGGCTCGACCGAGCTTGCTCCTCTGGCCACCTGTGCGCTGATCCGCCGGAAGGACATGGACAAGTCGCGGGCCGACCACATCAAGACGCGCGTGCGTCAGGGGATCGCGTTGCCAGGCGCGGAATTGAAAATCCTGGACGATGCGGGCCGGCAGGTGCCGTGGGACGATGTGGCCATCGGCGAAATCTATGTGCGCACGCCTTGGGGCGCCACGGAATATTATCGCGATGAGCGAAGCAAGGAGAGTTTCGTCGATGGATACTGGAAGAGCGGCGACATGTCCGCCATCAATTCCGACGGCGTGTTGCGGCTGGTGGACCGCATCAAGGACCTGATCAAGAGTGGCGGCGAGTGGATTTCCTCGGTGGATCTGGAAAATGCACTGATCGCCCATCCCAAAGTCCGCGAAGCGGCGGTGGTGGCCGTGCCGGATCTGAAGTGGGTCGAGCGTCCTTGTGCATATGTGGTGCCTGAACCAGGAGCGGATCTGGCCGCGGAAGAATTGCAGGCCTGGCTTGAGCCGAGGTTTGCAAGGTGGTCGCTCCCCGATCACTATCTGTTGGTCCACACCATCCCCAAGACCGGTGTCGGCAAGGTCAACAAACGCCTCCTGCGGGAAACGGTCGAACACGACATTCAGCAGGCGGTGAAAGCGTAAGCTCGCCGAATCGTTTCAATTCTTGTTATGTTATACGGCGATTGAGCCGCTAGCACTATTTTGGCAGATTTTGGGTAGGAATGCGGCCCAGGGGATTCCCGAATCGGCTTTTCAGTGATTCATAGGAGGTCGGCCTTTTGGAGGGGTCGGCCATGGATGGGAACTGGCAAGCTGATCTGGAGCGCTGGGTCGCGCCATTTGCTGCGGCGCTGCGGCACAAGACGAAGGCACGGATGTGCCCGGCCTATGTCGCGGGGTTGATCGGTCCTGGCGACCGCAAGAGCATTCAGCCGATGGCGGCACGTGACGGCACCGTGAGCTATGACCGGCTTCATCATTTCATCGGTAGCGGAGTCTGGGACGCCGCGCCGCTGGAAGCGGTGCTGCTGGCCGAAGCGGACAAAATGGTCGGGGGCGGGGATGCCTGGCTGATTGTCGACGATACCGCGCTGCCAAAGAAGGGGCGTCACTCGGTTGGGCGTGTCATTGCCTCCGGCGCGCGTTTCGGCTACGTGCTGGCTGATTCAGGATACGGATCAAGCGGACCATTCCGTCAGGCTTTGAGCGAGCGCGGTCTCAAGTGGGCGGTGGGTCTGTCGCGGCGCCAGAACGTCTACCCGGCCGACGTCACACTGATCTTCCCCGTCGCCAAAACCGGAAGACGCCGCAAGTACCACATCCCCGACAGGCCCCCAGTCTCCGCCGAGGCGATGTTGGCCGATGAGAAATGGCAAAAGGTCAGCTGGCGGCGGGGTACCAAAGGTCGGTTGTCCTGTCTCTTCGCGGCCTGCCGTGTCCGCGTTGCGGATGGCCATAAGCACCGGATGCTCGACGGCCGCGTCTAGGCCATGCCTGGCTGCGACGACGTCTGGCTCGTCGGCGAGCGGCGGTCGACTGGAGAGCGAAAATACTATGTATCGAACCTGCCGGACGATGCCACTATCAGGATGCTCGCCGCTGCCATCAAGGCCAGATGGGTCTGTGAACAGGCGCACCAGCAACTCAAGGAGGAGCTGGGGCTCGACCACTTCGAAGGCAGATCATGGACGGGATTACATCGACACACCTTGATGACGATGATTGCCTACGCCTTCCTCCAATCCCGCCGCCTCAAAGCCGCGGGACGGAAAAAAGAGTCGCAGGACCGCCGCCACAACCCAGCATGCTAGCCGTCAGGCAAGCCATCCTCGATCTCTTCGCGCGGCCCCCGCCCCTGCGATGCCCGCACTGTAAAATGCCGATCGCAGAAACCCATAAACCAACCAAAAGTGCCAAAGTAGTGCTAGTTTATAGACATGCCCGCTATGCTCATGGCGTTTATTCAATTTCGATTGAAACGATAGAGGGGCGACCCGCCATCGCGCGTGACCTCCGATGGCATCTCGCCAGCGGAGTCCGGTCCCTTCGCGTGCTATCCTAGGGCGTAATCTCGGGGGGACGATCACAGGGGTGAACCGCAACACCCCAGCCCGGAAAGGCATAGTATGGCTGAGTCGCAAGCGACTCGGGCCTATCCGCTCCGCGCCGCGTCGAGCAAATGCCGGTAGCCGTGCTCGGTCATCCAACGGGCGCGCTCGAGGTGAGCCTCCCAGCACCGGCGGGCGCGGTCGGGCTCCGCATCCGAGTCGCGATGCAGGACAATGCGGGCGACCTCGCGCCAGTCGGCGCCTTCGGCCTCGGCGTCGAGCAGGCGCAGATAGGTGATGAAGTGATCCTCGTCATAGGGCGTGATTGCGTCCGCCCACGGTACCTCGTCGGCGATCTCGGGATCGAGTTTGGCCATGTGCCCGTCCTCCACGCCTTGCACATCCATGGCATCCGTTCGGGCTGCCTCCGGGCTTCGGGTGCGAGGCCCTGCTCTGCCCATCATAATACGGAATGGCGCCGGAGGCCTGCGGGCATATGTCGATTGATGTCTCCGGTCAGGCGCAATTCCTGCGGAATAGCGAAGGCGTCGTCCCAGTCATCTTGCGGAACACGTCCGTGAAATGGCTGTGACTGGAAAAGCCAAGGGCGAGCGCAATGTCCGTGATCGACGCGCGGTCCGTCAGCAGCATCTCCTTTGCCTTCTGAATCCGCCGCTCGGTAATGTAGCGGCAGGGCGGCTTGCCGAACGTCGCCTTGAAGGCCTTGCCGAAATGATGTGGGCTGAGTTCCGCTTCCGCGGCGAGCGCGGCAAGTCCGATATCTTCCTCCAAATGCGCCTCGATGAAGTCGACGATCCGCCGCCGGCGCGAGGCGCCGAGACCGCCCCGGATCGACGGCGGCGGTTTGCTGCTTTCGCCATAGGTCTCGAACAAGCGCAGAGCGAGCGACGTGCCGATGAGGTCCAGGCAGAGCCCGCCGCAGCGGCTATTGTCGATCAGGCTGCGCCTGAGACAAGCTACCAGCTCCTCGATCGCGGGGTCGCGGAGCGCCGCTCTGCCTCTGATCTCGGGCACGCGCCCGTCGAAGGCGTCGCCGATCGAGCGTTCGATGAAGCTATTTTCCATGGCAATGACGAAGGACTGCTTGTCCGCCGTCCAGCCGACATGGGCGGCCCGATCGGCGGGGCTCAGATAAAAGTGCCCCGCAGCGACCGGATATTTCTCGGTGCGGCGGCTTTCAGGAAAACGGCAGATGATATCCAGCGGTTCGCTTTCGTGCATGAAAAGGGCGAACTGTGCCGTGACGATCTGTGTCCCGGGATTGATCGGAATATCGCACCGGCTGACGACGATGCCGTTACGGGAGATGCGCCGTGTGACGGACAGTACAGGAGACGCAATTTCCGATGTGAAATCGACCAGAATGGTTTCGGCCATGACGCAATCTCCATCGCCTGAAAATTGAAATCTCGGCCGCTAGCGGATTGCCGGCCTTGAGCAAGTTCCATTCCCGGCAAAGTGTGTGTTTCAAAATCGATGATCCTGTGGCAACTTTGTGATGAGGGCGGCGCAACTGTGGCAATCTCGGGTGTTCTCTGGCAGAGTTCATTTGTACTTTAATAAAATTCTATAGTTTGCAGCTCTGACGTTGCGAATATTGTAACGATTTCCTGAAAGACGCCGCGAAAACACGGAAGCCAACCCGCGCTTCAACTATCGATAGTAATCGATGTCGTCGGCGCCTCCCGCCAGTGATATCGACCTGGCAAGAGATGGCTTGTCCCAAGCGCTGCACGACGGATCGTCAAATGGCCTAGCCGCGTCCGCTACCGCCGGCTGACCTCATGGGAGGAGACAAGCCCCATGTCAAGGGAGAAGACCGTCCCCGGCATAAGTCCGCGCGCCGACTGGCGCGATCCCGAAAGCTACAAATCCCTCATCGATCTGGACCGGGCCGGCTGGGCCTGGGAGTGGCTCAAGCGCAATCCCGACTTCGCGACGGCTGCCAGTCGGTTGCCACAGGTGTCGCCGCCACTTCCTCCGTCCGCCGCCGAGCGCCGGCTGAAGGCCACTCAACCCCGAATCCTCCGTATCCAAAATCCGGGGCCGTTCGAACGCTGGGGCATCTTCTTTCACCACTGGCGTTACCCTGCCGGCTGCGGACGTCTTTTGGCTGCCCGATCTCAATCCATCGGTGCTCGTCGTGGAAGCGCAGTCCATTGCACCCGGCCACACCGACGCCTTCGACATCCGATGCTTTGCCTCAATGGCGACCGTGTTGTGCTGCGGCGGATCCGAGCACGTGCTTTTCAGCGATGGCTTGCGCCATCTCCAACTGATGGTGACGGCAGGCAGTGTTCTCGATGGTCCGGTGTGCCTCCGCTACCTGCTGTCGGGTCGCCGGCAGATGGAGGCGAAGATCCTGGCGCTGCAACGGCTGTGTGGGCTTTGCCGCCTCGGCCGTCTGCCGCGCGGCCTCTTTCCGCCGGAGCGCCGGGCCAGGCGGTGGGCGATGATGCTGCGCGCCTGGGACGGAGAAATGGCGGGCGCGAGCCGGCGGCAGGTGGCGGCGGCGATCTTCGGGGAGACGGCTGCGCACGAGCTCTGGGAGTCCGGTTATCGCTCCCGCATGCAACGGCTTGTCCGCGAGGCAGAGGAGATGGCCAGCGGCGGCTACCTGGGACTTCTGGGGCGGGCAACAGAGGGAAAGGGAGGCTTTTGACGGGTGAAGGGCCGAAGCCGGCAAGAGAACACCGGCCCGCCCCCAACCCGTGAGGAGACCTCCCATGTTCCAGTTCGTCCGCCTGTCCGCCGTCATCGGCATTGTGTTTTTCGCCTGTCTGTCCTTCTGGCCCGCGCTCGACGAAGATCACTCCGGCCCGGCCAATGTGATCGACGCCGACACAATCGAAATCAACGGTGAGAAGCATCGCCTCTACGGCGTCGATGCCGTGGAGATCGACCAGCGCTGCCGCCGTCGCGATAGCGCGACATGGCCTTGCGGCAAAGAGGCCGCCGCCGCGCTCACCACGTTTCTCGAAGGCCGAAAGGTCAATTGCGAAGTCTGGCAGGGAACGACGCGCGATGGCCATGGTCGGTTCGTATCTGTTTGCTACGCCGGTGGCGACGACATCGGTAGCTGGGTGGTGAAGAACGGCTGGGCCGTCGCCGATCGCGACGCCAATCGTCTCTACAACTACACAAGCGACGAGGGCACGGCCCGGTTTCTGCGCCGTGGCATTTGGGACGGAACCTTCGATCCGCCCGCCGAATGGCGGCGCCGGCAGCAGGCGGGAGACCGGCCATGAACGCGCTCTTCCCGGCGCCCGACATTCCCACCATCCGGCTGCGCGTGCTGTCGCTCGGTGCCGGCGTGCAGTCGACCACGCTTGCCCTGATGGCGGCCCATGGCGAGGTCGGGCCACTGCCCGATTGCGCGATCTTCTCCGACACCTGCTGGGAGCCGCGGGCGGTCTATGAACATCTCGCCTGGCTGAGGTCGCCGAACGTGCTGCCCTTCCCCGTGCATGTCGTCTCGGATGGCGATATCCGCGAGGGGCTGATCCGCGGCGCGCGGGGCGAGCGCTGGGCGTCGATCCCGGCCTTCACCAAATCGAAATCCGGCAAGGTCGGCATGATTCGCCGGCAGTGCACCAAGGAGCTGAAGATCGCGCCGATCCGCCGCAAGGTGCGGGAGCTGGCCGGCATTGCCGGCAAGCGCTCGCCCAAGCACCCGATCGTCGAGCAATGGATCGCGATCAGCTTCGATGAAGTGATCCGGATGAAGCCGTCCTTCGAAGCGTGGCAGGTCAATCGCTTTCCCTTGATCGAAAAGGGCATGACCCGCCGCCACTGTCTGCGCTGGCTGGAGAAGCACGGCTATCCCACACCGCCGAAAAGCGCCTGCATCGGCTGCCCTTTCCACAGTGACGGCGCCTGGAGGCGAATGCGCGATGAGGATCCCGAAGCCTGGGCCGATGCCGTTGCTATCGACGGGTTGATCCGCTCGGGTTTCCGCGGCTTGTGCGGCGAGGTGTTCCTGCATCGCTCCTGCGTGCCGCTCGATGAGGCTGACCTCGACACGCTGGAGGACAGGGGCCAACTCGACCTCTTCGCCAATGAGTGCGAGGGGATGTGCGGGGTGTAGCGCATTTCTCTTGGGCATCGGTCTGGCCGCTCTCGCGTTCGAGGGCGGCCCTTCCCCGCTGACGGGTTTCGAGGCGCGGAACGGTTCCGGGCCGCCCGTCGCGGGAGAACATCGATGCACGATCGCGATTACAGTGCCGACATCGCAAAGGCCCTCGCCACGTTGGGCGGCCATCTGACGATCGGCCGCGGAGGATTCAGTCTGCACTACCTGAATGAGTATGGCGGCCAGAGCAGCCTGTCCGGCTACGATTGCGACACCGTGAAACAGCAGGCCATCGCCGCCGGACTTCCGGTGATCGACAGCCGCTGTGTCGACTTCGACAAGGTGGCCAGGCTCGCCATCTCCGGGCCGATGATCTGTGTGGGCGGTGCGCCCGACCCTGAGCCATGGGGCGCGTTCTCCTATGCCCCGCTGGTCGTGGTTGCCCGCGCCTACGCTGCAGCCGGGGCGGAGGTCTACAACCTCGACCTGGAGGAAGCCGCGGGGGCGGCGGCCTGAAGAGGGAGAGGGAAGTGGGTGTCTTCGTGACGAGCCTGGTTGGGGAAAGAGGGCTTTCTCCGGCTCGTCACGGAGAACCTGACATGACAAAGGCGAAAATTGAGAAGATTGCGCTGTCCCAGGCGCGGGACATTCCATTCGACAGGCTGGCGCTTTCGAGCCGCAACGTCCGGCGGGTGCGGGCCGGTGTATCGATCGAGGAACTGGCCGAGGACATCGCCCGGCGCACGCTGTTGCAGTCCCTGAGCGTGCGGGCGGTGATCGACGAAGACGGTCAGCCCACCGACAGATACGAGGTGCAGGCCGGCGGCCGCCGCTACCGGGCGCTGGAGCTGTTGGTCAAGCAGAAGCGGCTGGCGAAGAATGCCCCGGTCCCCTGCATCGTGCGGGAGGACGGCATTCTGGAAGAGGATTCGCTGGCCGAAAACTGCCAGCGCGTATCGCTCCATCCGTTGGATCAATTCCGCGCGTTCCAGGCGCTCAAGGAGCAGGGCGTCGGCGAGGAAGAGATCGCCGCCCGCTTTTTCGTGACGCCGCAGATCGTCAAGCAGCGGCTGAAGCTCGCCAGCGTGTCTCCCAAGCTGCTGGAAGTCTATGCCGATGACGGCATGTCACTGGAGCAATTGATGGTCTTCACGATCTCCGACGACCATGCCCGGCAGGAACAGGTCTGGGAGACCGTGCAGCGCGGCTACAACAAGGAGCCCTATTACATCCGCAAGCTGCTGACGGAAAACACCGTCCGCGCCACCGACAAGCGTGCCCGCTTCGTCGGGCTCGCGGCCTATGAGGAAGCCGGCGGCATCGTGCTGCGCGACCTGTTCTCGCAGAATGACGAAGGCTGGCTCCAGGATGTGGCGTTGCTGGAGCAGCTTGTCACCGAGAAGCTCGCGGCCGAGGCCGAGACGATCAAGGCCGAAGGCTGGAAGTGGATCGAGGTCGCTCCAGACTTCCCCTATGGCCACACTGCCGGCCTGCGCCGCGTCATGGGCGAAACGGAGCCGCTGTCCGACGAGGAGCACGCCAGGCGCGAAGCCCTGCGGTCGGAGCTTGAGGAGATCGAACAGCGCTATTTCCAGGAAAGCGACGAGGACCTGCCCGAGGAGATCGACCGGCGTCTCGCCGAGATCGAGGCGCAGCTCGATGCTTTCGAGGAGCGGCCGGTTCACTATGATCCCGACGAGGCCAGCCGCGCCGGCGCGTTCGTCTCCATCGACGGCGACGGCCGGCTGAAGATCGAGCGCGGCTATGTCCCGCCCGAGGACGAAGCGCCGGTCGCGGACGACCGGGGTGATGCTAGCGAAGCAAGGGGCGATGTCGATGCAGCATCACCAGGTTCCATCGAAGGCGCGCAATTCGCATCCAGTCAGGATCTGACGAGCACAAGTTCCTCCGACGCCGACGCGGATGGTGAGGAAGACGGCCTGAAGCCGCTGTCAGAGCGCCTGGTCATGGAACTGACAGCGCATCGGACACTCGCCCTGCGCGATGCGGTGGCGGGCGATCCGGACATCGCCTTCCTCGCCGCACTGCACGCCCTCGTTCTCCAGACCTTCTGGCGTTATCCGACGGCGAGCTGCCTGGAGATTCGCGCCGAAAGCCCAACGCCGACCGTTCAGGGGCCGGGGCTGAAGGAGAGCCCGTCGGCGACGGCCATCGACGAACGGCACGCCAATTGGGAAAAGCAGCTTCCCGACGAGCCGGAACTGCTCTGGGAGTTCCTTTGCGATTTCGACCACGACAGTCGCATGGCGCTCTTCGCCCATTGCGTCTCGCTCACCGTCAACGCGGTGCATGAGCCGTGGAACCGGACGCAGGGCCGCCGGCGTCATGCCGACCAACTCGCCTGCGCGGTTTCGCTCGACATGGCCGCAATCGGGTGGAAGCCGACGGTGGAGAACTACCTCAATCGCGTGCCGAAGGCCCGCATCCTCGAGGCGGTCACCGAGGCCAAAGGCGCCGGCATGGCGGAGCTCATCGAAGGGCTGAAGAAGTCCGATATGGCCGAACAGGCCGAGCGGCTTCTGGCCGATACCGGCTGGCTGCCGGAACCCTTGCGTACAAACTGGCCGCCGCGCACGCCGGCGGTCCAGCCCGTAGTGGTCACGGGCGAACCGAAGTCCCCGGAGCCGGATGCCTCGCCCTCGGAGTCTTCCGCCGCCGCCGAACTTCCGGCTTTCCTCACCGCTGCCGAATAAGCGGCTGCTCTCTCAAATCCATCCACTTAAGCCCGGTCCTCGTGCGGCGGAATGTCCGCGCGGGGCCGGGCTTCGCCCTTTTCTGGAGATCGAAATGCTGAATTCGACCAACCCTGCCTACACCCCATGGGGCAAAGCCGACTATGAAAAGGTCTATGCCGAGGGCATCGTCTTCTACGGCACACCGTCGCATGGCGGCTTCAAGCTCGACCGCGAGCGAAACACCAAGGTTCATCCTGCTCTGCGCGAGAGGGACGGATTTTACGAGGAAGATTGCGCTTGGGCGAAAGTTGCCTTCACCTTCCCCGACGTCTTCTCCGAGAAAGACCGCGAAGCGGCGATCCGCACGATGAAGGAATGGTATCCCGACGAATACGAGACTGTCGCAGGCGTTATCCTTGCCCCCGGCGAATCCCACGTCAAAGACGAGCGGCTGTTCCTTGAACGCCACGCCAATGACTGGATCGTCATCAGCGCGATCAGGTCGGACCAGCATCCCGGCATGGTCGAGTGCATCGCCACAATAGGCGGCCGACGCGGGCAACGGGGCAAGCCCGTTTCCGCTGAGCGGCGCTATCTTGTGTCCAATCAGGAATACGACCAGCGCGGCAAATTCGGCTTCGTCATCGATCCCGATCGCCACTCGCTCTGCGACGGCCCGTCCAGCTTCCTCTCAGGGAGGGCGGCGTCATGATTCCTGACCATATCCGTGCCAATTTCCAGGCCCTCATGCGCGCCGCCGAAAACGGCGACCTGGCGCTGATGGAGTGTTCGGACGCCGAAACTGGCGCGCCGCGTTACGTCATATGCGCCGTCGGCCGCAACGGCGGTGAATACCTCTTCACCCCCTTCGGCCATCTGGCGGAGGGGAATCCCTACGAGGCTTACCGGCCGCCAGAGTGAGAGCAGACCGGGATGAGGGCGGGTCGGGAGCGGGCAAGAGAGAGCCTGCTCCGGCCTTTTCCTGAAACCTCAATCCCGGAGCAATCTCATGAATCTGATGACGCCAGCGGCGGCGGGCCGCGTTCGTCCTTTTGGAACGTCCACCGGACGTTCCAATTCGCCTTCGGC
>NZ_JACIYP010000128.1 GCF_014359905.1 Hoeflea sp.
ACCTGACCTTCTTATTCTCAATCGGCGGACAAAGCTGGCGCATGTTGTCGATGTGAAGCGGAGTCTCCTGTCGTATGAGAGCGCAAGAATCGACGATCTCAAGACCCGCATGTTGGCGGCAGCCCTTGTCGTACCGGACCTATTGTACAAAGAGCATCGCCGCCTCGTGGCTGAAGAAGTGCGGGTCGTGATCCTGAGTGGGGATGACCGGAAGTGCGATATTGACGGAGGAATCTGGCCTTTTTCCCATCTCGACCACCTCTTTGAAGTTTCGGGCGCCGGCGAAGCAATCGGTCTCCTCAAGTCGCGCTTCGATGCGCGCATCAATAAGAATTGGGAGCAGGCTCGCCAGGTTTTTCCTCGGCCATCCAGCCGGCGCGGCGATCCAATGCCGCCCGTGACAATGGCAGACGAAGAGACAGAGCCTGATGACGAGGAAGCCGAGGCCGCTGGCGAATATGCTGCCACAGCCACCGGCAACGAGCCGAGGCTGATCAAGCTCGGCTTCGCCAGAGTGCCAGTGCGAAATTAGCGCTCTCGGTACCACCCACCAAATTCCCCTTCCTCAATTGAACGCGTTGTCCGCCACCGGTCAGCGCACGGAGACCCATGCCATGACCACCGACATCGTTCCTTTCCCGACACCCGTTCCATCACCGGTCCCGAAACCAGGGAACCACCAATCGCGACGTAAACGGATCATGAGGCAGCGCGGACAGCCACTGTCGTCTGAACAGACAGCCGCCGCAGATGAGATGTCCAACATGATGGTTGGCACGCCGCGCCCGTGGACAGCGGAGGATCGTGCCGCCAACGTCGCAATGGTCGTTAGGATTGCTATTCGCTCGGCCAGACGAAGAGGCGTGCGTCTGGAGAGCCTGCTGTCAATCCCCCGTCGCAGGCTCCTCGATCTGTGTGTGCAGGGCGACCCAACATGTCTCGTCGTCCGCGACTGGCTGATGGGAAACCGCAAATATCTTCCCGATGGTTTTGAAGAGTCCTTCTCTGCTTCCACAGCCAAAAACAGGGAGGACGCGTGATGGACCCGATCGCTGAGCGCATCTCCCGTTACCTTCTGCGGCGCATCCGCCGTCTGGCCATCCTTGACCTTTACGCCCATGCAGCCGGTGCCGGTCTCCTCAACTCTCGTCACTTCGAAGACGAAAAGACAACCGGCACCATCTGGAGCATCTCCACCAAGGGGTTGGGGATGCTGGCAGGTGACCGCAACAGCGCTCTTCGTCTTGTTGCCAGCGCACTGAAGAGCGGACCGGCGCGTGAAGTCACCGATGAGTTTGACGACCAGACGACTGCCGACCCCTGGAGTGAGGCTGTGGCCGAGGCAGGCAAGGCGTCCAGAATGGAGGCTGCCAGCGCTACGAAAGGATACCATAGGGAAACACAGTTGATGCTGGGGCTGTTGCGCGATTTCCTGCCGGCGCCCGTTTCTGTTCATGTCGCGATGGCCTTGCTGGTCGCCCGTTCTGTCAGTGCGCGGCAGACCGATCTCGAAGCCCTTCGTGAAGTTCTTCAGCGGCCAAACGCGGTTCTCTTGTTCAGAGTTCCGGTCTCCGGATTCGAGCGACAGCTCGGACTGATGCTGGAAAATGCGCTCATCGCGCCCTTCTGGGCTTCACTGAAAGACATCGCCGGCGGAACGGCACTGTCTTCTCATTTCCGCGAGTCCCGGACCGAGAAGCTCCGCCGCAAAGTGATGACTGCGTCAGGTCGGTCCAGCACCAGCGTTGCCGACCGAACGTTGAGGCGACAGCTCAGCAATGCGGTTCTCGGTGAGGCAGTACCTATGGTTATTGCAGACGAGACATCAGCGAGCCTCCGGCCGCAGTTTGCCGCCGCAGCCGACATTGTCTTTGAATGCACCGGCTTCGATCTGGCTCTCGTCGCCGAACTTCTCCACCTCTGTTGCGGCATCCAGCCAAGGGCATCACTCGACCGGATGAAGACGATGGCTTTCGATCCGTCCGATATTTGCCTCGACGATCTGGCCCTGGCCGTCAGGCCAGGCCGCAGCTTGGAAGCAATTCTGGAGACCCTTGTGGCTTTGGCTGCCGCACACGTTGAAGAGGAGGACCATGATGACGAGTCGGACAAGACCGGCCGCTGGAACGGAGGTTCCAAGTCGTCGATCAAGGGAAAATCCAAATCAATTTCCGTTGACATCATCCAACCCGAATCTTCAGCCAATGAAAAAACTACGGATTCCGTCAACGCCAAAGCTGGCGGTGTCAGCGACGTGTCCTCCATGGTCCGCGTTACCGGCAGGCTACGGGTGGAAACGCTCACAGGTTATGGCGAGGCGAAAGGCTGGGCGCTTGACCTCAAGGAAGACTTGCCGCTCTGGCGCGAGGGGGCAATCGGCTGGGACGAGATGAGCACAAAAATGATGCTCTCAGGTCCCCCGGGAACGGGAAAGACCACCTTTGCTCGAGCCTTGTGCAACACCTTGCAGGTGCCTTTGATCGTTACGTCGGTCGCGTCATGGCTTGAACCCGGGTATCTTGGCGATGTTCTCAAACGCATGTCGGCGGTTTTTGAGGCCGCAAGAGAAACCGCACCTTGCATCGTCTTCATTGATGAAATTGATGCCATTGGCAGCAGAGGTAGCGGCCGCGGCAAGCGTGATGACGACTACTGGAGCACCCTCACCACACGCTTGCTCGAGCTTCTCGACGGAGCATTGAAGAGCGAAGGCGTGATTGTGGTCGGGGCGACGAATCTTCCCGACAAGATCGATGCAGCGCTCCTTCGCTCAGGCCGTCTGGAGAAGCATGTCATGATCCCGCCTCCCGATGTCCAGGCGCTGGCCGGCATTCTCGCTCATCATCTTGGGTCCGACCTTGCCGCGGTTCTTGCCACCGCTCCCGCTCATGCTGAACCGAAACAGCAGGCTTCCGCGCGAGACGCCACCGCCAACTCACCTATCAATTCGAAGGCACCATTCGCCTCGGGCGCAACAACCAGAAAAGGACAAGCTTATGTCTGAAGCAAACCGTTCCCCATCATCGTCCCTGCGGCTCGAAGCCTTGGCGCTGCTAGCAATCGGTCGAACCGGCGCGGACATTGAGCGCATCGTCCGAGAAGCGCGACAGAAGGCTCGTCGGGGCCAGCGCGACCTGGTATGGACTGATATCGAGCAGGCGCTTGATGCAGACCGCATGACCATGTCGGATGACCTCCGCTGGCGCGTCTCGGTCCACGAAGCTGGGCACGCCATCGCCTTCACCTTGCTCGGGATCGGCGAGGTTGAATCGGTAACCCTCGGTATCGGGAGCGTAGGCCAAGTGATCGTCAATCGGTATGGACATCTTGCTCAAACTGAACACTGGCTCACCAAAACGATGGCCGCTACGCTGGCAGGAAGGGTGGCCGAGCAAATGGTTGTCGGCGAAGCGCTCGCCGGATCGGGCGGTGGCGAAGACAGTGACCTGGCAAAGGCAACCGGCATTGCGCTTGATGCTGAGACAAGCTTGGGTTTTGCTGAGCAGCAGCCGCTGCTTTACCGCGCTACGGTGCGAGGTTTTGATGTTCTGTCGCTGGACCGTCAGCTGGCGGAACGGGTCAACGCCCGTCTCCTGCGGGCTGAAACCATCGCTCGCGAACTTCTGGACAGGGAAGGCTCAAAGCTGATGGCGCTTGCCAGCCGCCTCAATCATTCGGGAAACATGACAGGGGAAGAGGTGCGACAGCTTCTGGGCATTCGCCTTGTTGGCCAAGATCACGAGGTTAGCGAAACTCAGCGCTGAATCGACGATTCTCTGTGGCGCCGGTCCGATTCCGATCTCCAGTTTTTCGATTCTGCATCCCAAAATACTGTTTCAGGAAACCCGAAAATCGATTCCTGCTCTTTCTATTTCGTTTCAGGGTTCCTGAAATTCGTTTCTGACATCAAAAATATCGATTCACGGTCACCGAAGGGCGATTCTGAATTCGCTTCCTTCGATTCGGGATCACCGATTTTCGATTCGGAGGGCCCAACCCATTCCTGTGCGAATGGTGGTTGCGCTTGGCTCCGAGGCGAACCACGCATTTCCAGTCCGTACCGCTCTAGAGTTTAACGACGCAACCCGCGCCCGCCAGCGAAGCAGACGGGACGAAAAAATTGAATGTAAGGTGGTGGCGAAGCCATCTGATTGGGAACACCTTGAAGGCAAGGCGATCCACATTGGCTTGATTGAAGACGCATCGATTCGAGTTGCGGGCCAATCAACTCGATTGATCTCAATTTACGCTGGCGCGATTCCTAACACTTGAAATTCGATTCAGATTTTGCATTCCGCGATTCTTCACGAAACGACGTCTTGCAGAAAGCCTGTGCTAGCGGTGCAGCCGTCTGCAAGTGACTGGAGTGGTTGCATCTGCACTTACAGTACTCGTGACCGCTCTGGCTGAATGGAGGTTAATTGCGACGCGACAGTTTCCTCTATCCCTGCGTTTGGTGGCAAAGGTAAGAGCGGCTTGGATGCGGCAATGCTGCCAGGAACTCAGCCCGTGGAAGTCAAGGCGTGGGATGACTGTCCGTGCTTTCCTGTGGCTCTCTTGACGGGACCATCTATTCGATGAAGTTCAACCTTGTCCAAGGCCTTCGTCAGATCATGCGAAGCGATCCCCATTGCAGTTCAGTTCGTGTATTCCCCCCGTTACTTCGTTTAATTGAATCGGTTTTCTCTAACTGTGAATCGCGGGCACATATTGGCCGATCCCAAGCGCGATTTGGTCCCCCGACCATTCTGTGCCAATGAAAAGACGATGTTACGGTCCCGTCCAAGCGATGGGCGTGTTGATGCTGACGTGGAAACCGGATGGAATACGACTGGAAAATTGGTCGAGCAGGAATGGAAGTTGAAACATGAATCAAGCCGCTCACAACAAACTCGTCAACTTCATCTGGTCCATCGCGGATGACTGCCTTCGCGACGTCTATGTCCGTGGAAAATACCGCGACGTCATCCTGCCGATGGTTGTCCTGCGCCGCCTCGACACCCTTCTGGAACCGACAAAGGCTAAGGTTCGAGATGAGGTCCGCTTCCAGAAGGAGGAAATGAAAGCCACCGAACTGGACGACGCGCCTCTCAAGGCAGCTTCTGGCTATGTGTTCTTCAACACCAGCAAATGGACGTTGAAGCAGCTTCATTCCACCGCCACCAACAACCAGCAAATTCTGCTGGCGAACGTGGAGGATTATCTTGAAGGGTTCAGCGACAACGTCAAAGAAATCGTCTCGCGCTTCAAACTGCTGGAGCAGATGCGGCACATGGCGAACAAGCAGGTGCTGCTGGACGTTCTGGAAAAATTCATCTCGCCCTACATCAATCTGACACCGCATGAAGTCGAAGACCCTGACGGCAACACTCTGCCCGCCCTGAGCAACCTTGGGATGGGTTACGTGTTCGAAGAGCTGATCCGAAAGTTCAACGAGGAAAACAACGAAGAGGCCGGCGAGCACTTCACGCCGCGTGAAGTGATCCACCTGATGACACACCTGGTGTTCGACCCGATCAAGGATCGGCTACCGCCGGTGATGACCATCTACGACCCTGCCTGCGGCAGCGGGGGGATGCTGACGGAGTCACAGAACTACATCATCGACCCCGATGGCTCGATCAAGGCAACCGGTGACGTTTATCTCTACGGCAAGGAAATCAACGACGAGACCTATGCGATCTGCAAATCCGACATGATGATCAAGGGCAACAATCCCGAAAACATCAAGGTCGGCTCGACCCTCTCGATCGACGAATTCGCCGACAAACGTTTCGATTTCATGCTGTCCAACCCGCCCTATGGCAAGAGCTGGAACAGCGAGCTGAAGTTCATCAAGGATGGAAAAGACGTCATCGATTCCCGCTTCATGGTCGAACTTGAGGACTATTGGGGCAACAAAGAGACGCATGACGCCACGCCACGCTCCAGTGACGGCCAGCTTCTGTTCCTGATGGAAATGGTGGGCAAGATGAAGCCCACAAAGGACAGTGCGATCGGCGCGCGCATTGCCTCGGTGCACAATGGCTCGAGCCTGTTCACAGGCGATGCGGGTAGCGGCGAAAGCAACATCCGCCGCCACATCATCGAGAGAGACCTGCTCGATACGATCATCCAGCTACCGAACAACCTGTTCTACAACACAGGGATCACCACTTATATCTGGCTGTTGACCAACGCCAAGCCGGCCGCACGACGCGGCAAAGTTCAGCTGATCGATGCCAACTTGCTGTTTCGCAAGCTACGCAAGAATCTCGGCGACAAAAATTGCGAATTCGCTCCCGAGCACGTCGAGAAAATCACCAGCGCCTACCTTGCCTTCCAGCCTGTCGAACGCATGCTGGACGACAATGGCGATCCCACCGGCATCGCCGTGCAGATATTCGACAACACCGATTTCGGCTATCACAAGGTCACGATTGAACGACCCGACCGACGTCGCGCCCGGTTTAGTGCCGACCGCCTGGCACCGCTGCGATTCGACAAATCCCTGCGTGAGCCGATGGAGCATCTGTGGGAAACACATGGCGAGACGGTCTATAACGCTGGCTTCCTGAAGACGCAGACCAAGCCGATCATGGTGTGGTGCGAAGAACAGGGCATCATCCTGAACGCCAAGGCCCGCGCCAAGCTGAGCGATACGTCCAACTGGAAGCGCCTGCGGGAGGTTTGGGAAATCGGTCATCAGCTGATGCAGGCCATCGGGACCGAGGAAACAGCTGACTACAACGTCTTCTGTGACCGCGTGAACAAGGTGCTCAAGGTCCGTAAGATCAAGCTGTCGGTGACCGAAAAGAATGCCATTCTGAACGCAGTCAGTTGGTATGACGAGCGTGCAGAAAAGGTCATCGCCAAACAGTTCAAGATGACCAGATCGGAACTCGACGAACTGACTGCGCATCTGGGCTGCGATGTGGATGATCTGGCAGATTTCGGTTATTGTCGGCAGACAGACGGCAACTGGCTGATCTACGAATCCAACACCGACCTGCGTGACAGCGAGTCCGTGCCGCTAAAAGACAGCATCCACCGGTATTTCCTGGCCGAGGTGAAGCCCCATGTCAAAGAGGCCTGGATCAACCTCGACTCGGTCAAGATCGGCTATGAGATCAGCTTCAACAAGTACTTCTATCGTCACAAGCCTTTGCGCGACCTTAGCGAGGTAACGGCGGACATACTCGCGCTTGAGCAGCGGGCCGATGGACTGATCTCGGACATTCTGGGTGTGCCGGTGGCGGCGCTGTCGGAGGAGGGCTAATGCAGGTTCCTACTTTTCCACAATACCAAACGTTTCAACCCACTGGGCATAAATGGATTGGCAGCGTGCCGAGGCATTGGGAACTGCGTGCCAACAAATACATCTTCTCATTAAAGAAGCATTTAGTGGGAAAGCGTTCGTCGGAGTATGATCTTTTGTCCCTGACGCTGCGCGGCATAATAAGGCGCGATATGGAGAACCCTGAAGGGAAGTTTCCTGCTGAGTTCGACACTTATCAAGAGGTGAGCCCCGGAGACTTTGTTTTCTGTCACTTTGACGTAGAGGAAACGCCCAGAACTGTCGGCCTGTCGGAGTTTCACGGTATGATCACGGGAGCATACACCGTCTATGGGACGCGGTATGATGTCGTGCCCCGCTTTTTGTTATACTTCTATCTGAATGCAGACAGTAACAAGAAGTTGAGGTCGCTGTATACAGGTTTACGAAATACCATTTCGAAGGACGCTTTCGGGGCATTTAAGACTCCGCTACCACCTCTAAAGGAACAACGCGCCATCACTGATTTCCTTGATAGGAAATGCGCCAAGATCGATGGCGCAGTGAAGATCAAGGAAGACCAGATCGCGCTGCTACGCGAGCGGCGGCAGATTATCATTCAAGACGCAGTCACCCGCGGCCTGAATCCTGCCGCCCCGATGAAGGACAGCGGCATTGACTGGATCGGCCAAATTCCCGCGCATTGGGAGGTGCGGCGTAATTTCGCGCTTTTCCGCGAGTCAAAACGGTCAGGCAGTGCCGGCCTTCCGATCCTGTCGGTTTCGATCCATAGCGGTGTATCGACGGAAGAATTAAGCGAAGATGAAAATATTCGATCCGCAATAAAGATTGAAGATCGAACATCCTACAAAGAAGTTCTCCCTGGCTTTGTCGCCTACAACATGATGCGCGCGTGGCAGGGTGGCATAGGCAGCGTCAGCGTTCACGGGATGGTAAGTCCGGCCTATGTGGTTGCAGAGCCAATTGCCGAAATTGATGCGGCTTTCTTTGAACTGCTTTATCGGACGCCGGCTTATATATGGCAGATGGATGCCGCGTCAAAGGGTATAACAGATTTTCGGAAGCGGCTTTATTGGGACGACTTTCGAAACTTGGTTACCCTTCTTCCTCCGATTGCCGAACAACGCGCGATTGTCCAATCGGTCGATACAATGACATCGAGAATCAACGACGGCATCGCCATAAAACAACGTCAGATCGCCGCACTCAAGGAATACAAAAGCAGCCTGATCAATGCGGCCGTCACCGGCAAGTTCAAAGTCATCTAAGGGGGTCGCATGGTCAGCAATACCAGGGAAATAGCGCTGGAACAGGCCATCCAGAAGCATCTCACCGGCTGGGCAACCGAAGAGCTCGCAGATCAGCCGGCGCCCATTAAAGGCAGTCCGTATCGCATCGGCCAAGCCAGTGATTTCGACGCACAATTCGCACTGGATATGGCAGCGTTCTGGCAGTTTCTTGAGGCTACACAGGGCAAGGAACTGGCCAAGCTGCAATCCCGCAATCCGTCGGATTGGAAGGCCAAAATCCATGAGCGTTTTGACCGGTTGATCAAGAAGCATGGGCTGCTGCATGTGCTGAAAAAGGGCCTCGCGGTCGACGATGCTTTCTTTGTGCTGATGTACCCTGCGCCGCTCGCCAGTTCGGCCCCCAAGGTGCACGACAACTTCGCCACCAACATTTTCAGCGTCACCCGCCAGGTGCGCTATTCACAGGTCAACCCTGCCGAAGAGATCGATATGGTTCTCTTCCTCAATGGCTTGCCGCTGATCACTGTGGAACTGAAGAACGCCTGGACCGGCCAGACCGCCCGCTATCATGGTCAGAAGCAGTATCGCGAAGGTCGTGACGCCACCCAGCCGCTGCTGCAATTCGGCCGCGCATTGGTGCACATGGCGGTGGATACCGACGAGGTATTCATGACCACCAAGCTGGCCGGCTCGTCGACCTACTTCTTGCCATTCAACAAGGGCCACAACAACGGAGAAGGCAATCCGCCCAACCCCAATGGGCACAAGACAGCCTATCTCTGGGAAGAAGTGTTCGCACCCCTCAGTCTTGCAGGCATCATCCAGCATTTCGTTCTGCTGGAAGGCAAGACCACCGAGCCTCTGTCAAAGAAAACGCTCATCTTTCCACGCTATCAGCAGTTGGATGTGGTGCGCAGTCTTCTTGAACATGCGTCGGCAAATGGCGTTGGTCACAGCTATCTGATCCAGCATTCGGCAGGCTCTGGAAAATCGAACTCCATCACCTGGGCGGCCTATCAACTGATCGAGACCTATCCTCGCAGCGCAAATCTGCCAGGTGCGAGGGGGCTGGACCAGCCTCTGTTCGACTCGGTCATCGTGGTCACTGATCGGCGTCTGCTCGACAAGCAGTTGCGCGACAACATCAAGGACTTCTCGGAGGTCAAGAACATCGTCGCCCCCGCTCACCGGTCGGCCGACCTCAAATCGGCGCTGGAGAATGGTAAGAAGATCATCATCACCACGATTCAGAAATTCCCCTTCATCATTGATGGCATCTCCGACCTGAGCGACAAACGGTTCGCCGTCATCATCGACGAGGCGCACAGCGGCCAGAGTGGCCTGGCACATGACAACATGAACCGTGCGATGGGCGCAGGTGATGCGGACCCTGACGAGGATGACCCGCAAGATCGCATCCTCGCGGCGATGCAGTCCCGCAAGATGCGGGGCAATGCGTCCTATCTGGCCTTCACCGCAACGCCTAAGGCCACAACGTTAGAGAAGTTTGGTGAGCGGCAGCCCGATGGCAGCTTCAAGCCGTTCCATCTCTACAGCATGAAGCAGGCCATCGAAGAGGGCTTCATCCTCAACGTTCTGGCCAACTACACGACCTACAAGAGCTATTACGAAATCCAGAAGTCGGTGGAGGACAATCCGCTCTTTGATACGAAGAAGGCCCAGAAGAAGCTGCGAGCCCATGTCGAGCGCAGCCAACAGACGATCAACACCAAGGCCGAGATCATGCTGGATCACTTCATCCCGCAGGTCGTGAACACGAAAAAGCTTCGCGGCAAGGCCAAGGGAATGATCATTACCCAGAACATCGAGGCCGCGATCCGCTACTACAAGGCTGTGACCAAGCTGCTGGACGATCGGGGAAACCCGTTCAAGGCATTGATCGCCTTTTCGGGTGAGAAGACGGTGGACGGGGTGAAGTACACCGAAGCCGGCATGAACGGATTTGCCGAAAGCGAGACCCGCGGAAACTTCGACAAGGACGGTTACCGGCTGTTGATTGTTGCCAACAAATATCTGACGGGGTTCGATCAGCCTAAGCTCACCGCCATGTATGTGGACAAGAAACTGCAGTTTGTTTTGGCGGTTCAGGCTCTGTCGCGGCTCAATCGTTCAGCCCCAAAATTGGGCAAACGGACCGAAGACCTGTTCATCCTCGATTTCTTCAACAGCGTCGATGACATCAAGACCGCATTCGATCCCTTTTATACCGTGACCACGCTTTCAGAGGCGACCGACGTCAACGTTCTGCATGAGTTGAAAGGCTCTTTGGATGAGGTTGGTGTCTACGAATGGCGGGAGGT
This sequence comes from Hoeflea sp., assembly GCF_014359905.1. Classification (GTDB taxonomy): domain Bacteria; phylum Pseudomonadota; class Alphaproteobacteria; order Rhizobiales; family Rhizobiaceae; genus Hoeflea. The sequence goes on from NZ_JACIYP010000128.1 coordinate 10,848, forward strand.
TGAGGATTTCGTCACCAGGTATTTCGCCGATGAAGATGCCCAAAACCTCAGTCCGATCATCGACGTCGCCGCCAATCGCTTCAATTCGGAGCTGGAACTGCTGGACAGGGACAAGATCGACTTCAAGATTAAGGCCAAGCAGTTCGTCAAGATATATGGGCAAATGGCGTCGATCATCCCGTTTGAAGTGCTGGAGTGGGAGAAGCTCTTCTGGCTGCTGAAGTTCCTGATCCCCAAGCTGAAGATCAAGGACCCGGATCAGGATATGCTGGACGAACTGCTGGATGCCGTCGATCTCTCTTCCTACGGGTTGGAGCGTACATGGCTGAATTTTGGGATCGGTCTGGACGCCTCCGATACCGAGTTGACACCCCAGAACCCAAACCCGCGCGGCTTCCGCGAAGGCGAACCCGAAACCGATCCTCTCGACGACATTATTCGAAGCTTTAACGAACGTTGGTTCCAGGGGTGGAGCGCAACGCCCGAGGAACAGCGGGTGAAGTTCATCAACATAGCCGAGAGCGTCCGCGCTCACCCGGATTATGAGCGAAAGTATGAAAAGAATCCCGACCCGCAAAACCGAGGCCTGGCATTCGAGAAGATGCTCGGCGATGTCATGCTGCAACGAAGAAAGGACGAGCTAGAACTCTACAAGCTCTTCGCCAACGACCCGGGCTTCAAGGCCGCCTGGCAACAAAGCCTGGAACGGGTTGTCAGCCAAGGTTCGCCAGGCAAGGCTCCGTGAGCTGATGCTGACTAACACATCAGGCCAGCGCTGCGGGCGACATTTCAACGTCGGCGATAACGTATCAACGGGATAAGCCCTACATTTACTTGAGCATTGCTATTTCGTGATTGACATGCATCCCAGCCTTCTCTCTGTTATCTCAGGTTGAAGAAGCGTTTTTTTGATCGCGCGATGGTGGGGGTGACATGGCAAAGAGCAGGTCATTTTCTATTTACCTTCTCAAGGAAGGCCAAGACTCGACGAATGCACTCCGGGAGGGCCATTCACTTGATGACGACATCGGCGCAAAGGAGCTGCCGGAGGGTGCAACGCTATTCGTGCTAGACAGTGCCCCGCGCCCTCCGTGGTGGCAGTCTTATTTCAGCGTTGAGAAGAACCTTTCGCAGGTGAACAAGGGGGCCCTTGTCTTCCTACCCGTCGGGGGCCGGTGTTTCGCTCTATCCTTCGGCCATGTTTCTCACAATCTGATCGATTCTAGTTTCGAGTACGACTTCGGGCTACGAGTGACTTTGAATAGTCTTGACCCGCACAAACTCAAAAGCACCGATACGCTCGATCCCGGCGCAGCCAAACGACAACGGACACAGCTCCCGATCGAATCCGAACTGACGCTATTTGATTTCGACCGTGACAGCACGATCCTGCGCAGTCTTACCGGAAAGGTCCGCGACGAGCACAAAGAGCTCTTCCGTCACGCCACTGGTGGCAGCAACCTGCGTATCAGTACAGATGTCGAGGCTGACGGGCTGGCGACGCTATGTGAACAGCTGCTTGGCCTATACCAGAGCGAAGATTACAAGACCGCATTTCCGCAAATCCAGAATATCGTGCCGGTGCGCGATCCCGCACAGATTGAGGCGTTGAACGACCAGCTCTTGGCGGCTTTTCGCGCGCGCAATCCCGACCTCAACATTACTGTTCCAGAAATCGTCAATTATAGTGACAATCTCTATGCCTCCTTCGCCGGTGCCGGACGCAGTCTCGTCTATGATGATGTATATATAGGGCGGTACTACGAGTACCTTGATGATTGTGAGAGCGACCTCAACGTCTTGGGCGTCGGAGAATTGCGCCGTCATGCGCTGGTTCTGACCGATGAAGATGGCAATAGCCGAGACCGCTACAGCATTTTCAAGAGCCTAGTCTTCGACACAACACTCGAGGGTGCGGAAGGCGAGACTTTCCACCTTTCCGAAGGCAACTGGTACCGCATAGACGATGCCTACATAGCGCGCCTCAGCACCTATCTCGACCCATTATGTAAAGATTGCGATCTCCCGCCTTA
>NZ_JACIYP010000129.1 GCF_014359905.1 Hoeflea sp.
GGCCAGGGCAATGTCATCGGCAACCCGATCGTGCCGGTGATCAAGATCACCGCCAACCCGCGCACGGTCCGCACCATGGGCGAGCATGTGGATGTCGACGTCTCCGGGATCCTGAGGCGCGAGATGACCATCGACGAGGCCGGCGACGCGCTGATCGAGATGATCATCCGCACCTCGAACGGCCGCGCCACGGCCGCCGAGGCGCTCGGTCACCGCGAGTTCTCCATGACAAAGCTCTATCGCTCGGCGTAAGGGTATCCGACATGAAGGACTGATCGCCCGGGCGCACCCGTCCGGGCGGTTGATTTGATCACGTAAGACACGCTGGAATTTTCAGGTATGGTTTTTCTTTCCCGGCTTCAGGCGCGCGGCCGCACACTTTTCCCCGGCCTGCTGCTGGCGCTGACCATCGCGGCGGCGGCAAAATTCCTCTCCGAGCATTATCTGGCGCCGGTGATGCTGTTTGCGCTCCTGATCGGCATGGCGTTCAACTTCATGGCCGATCAGGAGCGCACAAGCGAGGGCGTCGTCTTTGCGTCGAAGACGCTTCTGCGGTTCGGCATCGTGCTGCTTGGCGCGCGCATCACGCTGGGCGACATCGCCGGCATCGGCGCCTCGGGATTGCTGACGGTCGCGGGCCTGATGGCGCTGACCATCGGCTTCGGCTTCATCTGCGCCAGATTGTTCTCGCGCGGCTGGCGCTTCGCCGTCCTCACCGGCGGCGCCGTGGCGATCTGCGGCGCTTCCGCCGCGCTGGCGCTGGCCGCGGTCATCCCGGCCAACGACAAGACCGAGCGCAACGTGCTGTTCACCGTGGTCGCCGTCACCACGCTGTCGACCATCGCAATGATCGTCTATCCGGTTCTGTTTGCGCTTGGCGGCCTGAATGACGCGCAAAGCGGCTTCCTCATCGGCGCGACCGTCCATGACGTGGCTCAGGTCGTGGGCGCCGGCTACTCGATCTCGACGGAGGCCGGCGACATGGCCACCATCGTCAAGCTCCTGCGCGTCACGTTGCTGCCGGTGGTGCTGATTATCCTGGCCTTGGCGCTCGCCCGCCGCGAGAGCGGCTTCTCGCAGGTGCGACTGCCGCTCTTCGTCGTGGGCTTCGGCGCGGTGACGCTCGCCAACAGCTTCGGCCTGATTCCAGTCGCGCTCGCCGCCATCCTCGTCGATGCCTCGTCCTGGCTGCTGGTCATCGCCATCGCGGCGCTGGGCGTGCGCACCAACATGAAGGCCATGCTGGAGCTCGGCTGGCGGCACGTGGCGGTGATCGTGCTGGAGACGGTGTTCCTGCTGGCGCTCGCCTGGGTTGCGGTTTCCTCCGGCCTGGCCGGCGTCTGACCGCCGGAAAGCTCTGTGACGGACTCCTAATCCATCAAAAAATTCCATGGGTTGATCGCGCCAGTTTTATGGATTGCGCTGGAATACCCGGTTTTTCGAGCCGCCCCCACGGCAGGGGAGGCTTCCGGAGCGGGCCTGCGCGGAAGCCGTGCTTGACAGTGCAATAGGCCTGTGACCTGATTGAGACTTGCGCAGTGCGACAGGGGAAAAATTCCCGCGCCTGCAGGCATGGTATCGGGAACATTCTAACTGGGAGCTTTTATCGTGAAGCACGTTCAAAAATTCGTGGCCGTGGCGCTGATGTGCACCGCCGCCGCCTTTACGCCGTTCAAGGCTGTGGCCGAGACGCCGGCCGACACCCTCATTCAGGCCTGGGCCATCGACGACATCATTTCGCTCGATCCGGCGGAAGTGTTCGAATTCACCGCCTCGGAACTGCTCGGCAATACCTATCAGGGCTTGGTCGGCTACGACGTCAAGGACGTGTCCAAGATCTTTGGCGTCATCGCCGAAAAATGGGACATTTCCGAGGACGGCAAGACCTTCACCTTCACCATCCGCGACGGCATGAAATTCGCCTCCGGCAACCCGATTACGGCCGAAGACGCCGTCTACACGCTGCAGCGCGTCGTCAAGCTCGACAAGTCGCCCGCCTTCATCCTCACCCAGTTCGGCTTCACGCCCGACAATGTGGAAGAAAAGATCCGCAAGACCGGTGACATGACGTTCGAATTCGAGATGGACAACAACTACGCGCCGACGCTGGTGCTCTACTGCCTGACCGCGACCGTCGGCTTCGTCGTCGACAGCGAACTGGTCAAGAGCCATGAGGCCGACGGCGATTTCGGCTATAACTGGCTCAAGACCAATTATGCCGGCTCGGGCGCCTTCTCGATCCGCGAATGGCGCGCCAATGAAGTGGTCGCCATGGACCGCAACGACAATTATTCGGGCGACGTCCCACCGATGGCGCACGCCATCTACCGCCACATTCCGGAAGCCTCCACCGAACGGCTGCTGCTCGAAAAGGGCGACATCGACATTGCCCGCAAGCTCGGCCCGGATGAAATCCAGGCGCTTGCCGACAACCCCGACATCGCCATCGACAAGGGCGTGAAGGGCTCGATCTACTATCTCGGCCTCAACCAGAAGAACGAGTATCTCGCCAAGCCCGAAGTCCGCCAGGCGCTCAAGTTCCTGGTCGACTACGACACCATCGCCGACACCATCATGAAGGGCATGGTCATCAAGCACCAGGCCTTCCTGCCGCTCGGCTTCCTCGGCGTGCTGGAAGACAATCCCTTCTCGCTCAATGTCGAAAAGGCCAAGGAACTGCTGGCTCAGGCCGGTCTTCCCGATGGCTTCTCGGTGACCATGGACACCCGCAACACGCCCGACATCACCGCGATGGCGCAGGCGATGCAGCAGACCTTCGCCGAGGCCGGCATCAAGCTGGAAATCATCCCGGGCGACGGCAAGCAGACGCTGACCAAGTACCGCGCCCGCACCCATGACATCTATATCGGCCGCTGGGGCCCGGACTATCAGGACCCGCACACCAATGCCGATACATTCGCCCGCAACCCGGACAATTCCGACGATGCCGCGTCCAAGCCGCTGGCCTGGCGCAATGCCTGGGACATTCCGGAAATGACCAAGAAGGCCGATGCCGCAGTGCTCGAATCCGATGCCGGCAAGCGCGCGGAAATGTACAAGGAACTGCAGAAGGAATCGCAGGAGACCTCGCCCTTCGTCATCATGTTCCAGGAGATCGAAGTCATTGCCCGTCGCAAGAACGTCGAGGGCTTCATCATCGGGCCGTCCTTCAACGACAACTCGTTCAAGGCAGTGACGAAGTAAGTGACTGACATCTCCATTCAATCGGAAGGGCGCGCGAGCGCCCTTCCGGGCTGGGTTTCCAAACTCGGCAAGCTGACGGCGACCGTCGCCGTCACCCTGTTCGGCCTGCTGCTGGTCACTTTCCTGATCGGCCGCGTGGTTCCCGTCGATCCGGTTCTCTCCGTGGTCGGCGACCGCGCCTCGCCTTCGACCTATCAGAAGGTCTATCTCGAGCTCGGGCTCGACCGCCCGCTCTATGAACAATTCTACCTCTACGCCACGAAGGCCGTCACCGGCGATTTCGGCGAGAGCGTGCTGACCAAGAAGCCGATCATCTCCGACCTCGCTCGCGCCTTTCCGGCGACGCTGGAGCTCGCCATCGTCGGCATTATCATCGGCACGCTGCTCGGCGTTCCGGCCGGCGTCTGGGCGGCGGTGCGGCAGGGCAGGCTGGTCGACCAGCTGGTGCGGATCTTCGGGCTGGTGGGCTATTCGGCGCCGATCTTCTGGCTCGGCCTGATGGGGCTTCTGATCTTCTACGCCAAATGGGGAATAGTCGCGGGCCCCGGCCGCATCGACATCTCCTACGAATATTCCTTCACCTCGAAGACCGGGCTGATGCTCCTCGACACCGCGATGCAGGGCCAGTGGGCGGCCTTCCGCAACGTGGTCTCGCACATCGCCCTGCCTGCCTGCCTGCTCGGCTATCTGTCGATGGCCTATATCGCGCGCATGACCCGCAGCTTCATGCTCAACGAGCTGGCGCAGGAATACATCGTCACCGCGCGCGTCAAGGGCGTCGCCGAATGGCGCATCATCTGGGTGCACGCGCTTCGCAACGCCGCGGTGCCGCTGGTCACCGTGATTGCGCTGTCCTATGCCAACCTGCTCGAAGGCTCGGTGCTGACCGAAACCGTGTTCGCCTGGCCGGGGCTCGGACAGTACCTCACCAATTCGCTGCAGAACGCCGACATGAACGCGGTGCTGGGCGGAACCCTGCTCATCGGCATCGTCTTCGTCGCGCTCAACATCTTCTCGGATCTGCTCTACACGCTGCTCGATCCGCGTGTGAGGACACGGCTGTGACATCGCTAGACACCCCAACGCAAAAGCAAGGCCTCGGCCAATGGCTGCTCTCCGAGCAGCCGGCCTCGCGCCGCCAGGCCCGCTTCGGCCAGTTCTACCGCACCTGGCTCGCCTTTCGCGGCAACCGGCTCGGCATGGTCGGCCTCGGCATCGTCATGGCGCTCGTTCTGGTGGCGCTGTTTGCCGGCGTGATCGCGCCCTACGACCCGCTCACCGGCGGCGACCTGCGCACCGAACGGCTGCTGCCGCCCTCGTGGGAGCACCTGATGGGCACCGACGATCTCGCCCGCGACATCTTCTCGCGCATCGTCTACGGTTCGCGGGTGACGCTGGTCGTGGTGGCGCTGGTGGCGGCGATCGCCACCCCGGTGGGGTTGCTGGTCGGCACCACGGCGGGCTATTTCGGCGGCTGGGTCGACACAATTCTGATGCGCGTAACCGACATCTTCCTGGCCTTCCCGCGGCTCATACTGGCCCTCGCCTTTGTCGCGGCGCTGGGGCCCGGCATCGAGAACGCCATCATCGCCATCGCCATCACCTCCTGGCCCCCCTATGCGCGTCTGGCCCGCGCCGAGACGCTGACCATCCGCAATGCCGAGCACATCGACGCGATCCGCCTGCAGGGCGCCTCGCCGGTGCGGATCATCTGGGGGCATGTCATGCCGCTGTGCCTGTCCTCGGTGATCATTCGGGTGACGCTCGACATGGCTGGCATCATTCTCACCGCCGCGGGCCTGGGCTTCCTGGGGCTGGGCGCCCAGCCGCCGCAGCCTGAATGGGGCGCGATGATTGCCGCCGGCCGCCGCTTCCTCATCGATTTCTGGTGGGTCGCCACGATGCCCGGCATCGCCATCTTCATCGTCTCGCTCGGCTTCAATTTCTTGGGCGACGGCTTGCGCGATGTGCTCGATCCGAAGGCGCGCCAATGAGCCCGCTGCTGTCCGTCGAGAACCTGCGCATCTCGTTTCCCTCGCGGCAGGGGCCGGTGGAGGTGGTGCGCGGCGTCTCCTTCACCCTCGGGCGCGAACGCCTGGGCATCGTCGGCGAGAGCGGCTCGGGCAAGTCCCAGACCGGCCGCGCCATCCTCGGCCTGACGCCGTCCTCGGGCACGGCCACCGCCGACAGGCTCGAGTTCGACGGCATCGATCTGCGCACCGCCTCGACGGCGAAATGGCGGAGCCTGCGCGGGGCGCGCATGTCGATGGTGATGCAGGATCCGAAATTCTCGCTCAATCCGGTGATGACCATCGGCAAGCAACTGATGGAGGCGGTCAAGCTGCATGGCGGCAAGTCCGAGGCCCGCGACAAGTCGCTGGCCATGCTCGAGGCGGTGCAGATCCGCGATCCCGAGCGGGTGATGGCGGCCTATCCCCACGAGCTGTCGGGCGGCATGGGCCAGCGCGCGATGATCGCCATGATGCTGGTGACCGAGCCGGACCTGCTGATCGCCGACGAGCCGACCTCGGCGCTCGATGTGACCGTGCAGATCGAGGTCTTACGCATTCTCGACCGGCTGGTGAGTGAGCGCGGCATGGGGCTGATCTTCATCAGCCATGATCTCGATCTGGTCTCGACCTTCTGCGACCGTGTGCTGGTGATGTATGCGGGCCAGGTGGTGGAGGAACTCGACGCAGCCAAGATGAGCGAGGCCAAGCATCCATATACACGGGGCCTGCTCGGCTGCCTGCCGAAAATTGTGGGCGACGTTCGCCCGCTGCCGGTTCTGGAGCGCGATGACGCATGGCTGAAGTAGGAACCAACATGGCCGTTATCGGCATTGAAGACCTTGAGGTCACCTTCGGATCGGCAGGCCGAAGCGTGCGCGCGCTGCGCGGCGTCTCGCTCGCCGTCGAGGAGGGCGAGAGCTTCGGCATCGTCGGCGAAAGCGGCTCGGGCAAGTCCACGGTGCTGCGCGCCGTCTGCGGCCTGGCGCCGGTCACCGGCGGCCGCATCGCCATCGATGGCGTGGCCGTGGCGACGCCGCGCGACGCCGCGTTCTACCGCCGGGTGCAGATGGTGTTCCAGGACCCCTATGCCTCGCTGCATCCGCGCCACACCATCGACAGGGTGCTGTCCGAACCGCTCGCCATCCACGGCTTCGACCGCCGCGAGAGCCGCGTCGAGCAGGCGCTCGACGATGTCGGGCTGGGCAAGGGCTTCCGCTTCCGCTATCCGCACCAGCTTTCGGGCGGCCAGCGCCAGCGCGTGGCCATTGCCCGGGCGCTGATCCTCGAGCCGAAAGTGATCCTGCTCGACGAGCCGACCTCGGCGCTCGACGCCTCGATCCAGGCCGAGGTGCTCAACCTTCTCGACCGGCTGCGCGCCGAGCGCGGCCTCACCTATGTGCTCGTGAGCCACGACCTCGCCGTGGTCTCGCACATGTGCGAGCGGCTGATGGTGATGCAGAACGGGCAGGTGGTCGAGCACCTGACGCGACAGGCGCTGCAGGACCACGCCACGACGAAAGACTACACACGCAACCTGCTGACCGCGAGCGAGGGCTTTACCCGCGACCCGGCGCTGCAGACCTGACCCTTCCGCCGGATCGGACCCGACACCAGGCGCTAAACGAAAGAGCAAACCATGGCCGACACGCCGTTTTTCGATGGGCACAATGATTTCCTGCTCAGACTGCTGCGTGCGCCCGAGATGCGTGAACGGACCTGGCTGACAGGCGACGGCACCGGCCATCTCGATCTGCCGCGGATGCGAAAGGCGGGGTTCGCCGGCGGCTTCTTCGCCATCTACTTCTCCTCGCCGCCCGAGGAGGACGCGCCCGACTACCAGGCGATGATGGACAGCCCGCCCTATGACCTGCCGCTGCCCAAGCTGATGAGCGCCGACGAGACCCAGGCCACCGCGATCGCCATGGCCGGGCACCTGATGTGGATGGAGCGCGTCTCCGAAGGCGCCTTGAAGATCGTCCGCAGCACGGCCGATCTCCGCGCCTGCCTGGCGGACCGCACCATCGCCGCGATCATGCACATGGAGGGCGCGGAAGCCATCGGCCCGGATCTCGACGCGCTCCATGCCTTCCATGCCATGGGCCTGCGCTCGCTCGGTCCGGTGTGGAGCCGGCCCACAGTTTTCGGCCATGGCGTGCCGTTCCGCTTTCCGGGCGACCCCGACACCGGGCCGGGCCTCACCGACGCCGGCAAGGCGCTGATCCGCGCCTGCAACGAACTCAGGATCATGATCGACCTGTCGCATCTCAACGAAAAGGGCTTCGACGACGTCGCCCGGATTTCCGACGCGCCGCTGGTCGCCACCCATTCCAACGCCCACGCGGTGACGCCGTCGACCCGGAATCTCACCGACCGGCAGCTCGCGATGATCCGCGAGACGGGCGGCATGGTGGGCCTCAACTACGCCACCGTGTTCCTGCGCGAGGACGGCCGCAAGGCCACCGATTGCGGCTGGGACCCGGTGATGCGCCATCTCGACCATCTGCTCGAGCATCTGGGCGAGGACCATCTCGGCCTGGGCTCCGATTTCGACGGCGCCGAGATCCCCGACGTGATCGGCGACGTCACCGGCGTGCAGGCGCTGATCGGTCAGATGCGGGAGCGGCAATATGGCGAGGCGCTGATCGAGAAGATCGCGCGGGGGAACTGGGTCCGGCTGCTGGAGCGGACCTGGGGGGAATGAGGCGAAGGCGCACGGGAACTCCGATGCCGTCATGACGTGGTCCAGACACGCGAAGCGAGGTCGTCGCCTCCGGCATCCATTGAGCCCAAGTCCTTGGGCTGAAACGAATCTTTCACCGCGCGGACGCGCGGTGGCTGGATCCCGGCGCGGGGGCCGGGATGACGGAATGGTAGGGCTTTCATCCAGTTTCAAAGGACAGGGACTTCCCGTCGGATGCGCCGTTCACGACGAGTCGCGCCGCATGGCGAGGTCGATCGCCAGCCCGTGGCATCGGTGGAGCACCTCGTCGACAGGGTGAGTGCCGTGGCTGCGGTGACCGGGCGGGGAGCCCGGCCGCATCGGCGACAGGCGTCCGCGGCGCCGCAACCCGCGCCGCGCCCGCCAGCGGGCCAGACGCCGGGCCTGGCCGGGCAGATCGTCGAGCGCCGTTTGGAGTGCTGCAAGGCGGCGGCAGAGCCGCGCGGCGCTGACAGGGTCATTGGGTGGGGCCGATTGGTGGTCGGGCGGGACGGGTGGCGCGTCGAGAGTGAAGAGGATGCGCGGCACCCATTGCGACGGCCCCGGGCGGACGGGGCCCATGCGTTTGAGGGGGTCGAACAGGGCGAAGGATGGGGCCCGCGGTTTCGCTTCGCCGCCGGGGGCGTGGGCGGCGATGACGGCGGCCGCCTCGGCCACCATGCGGCTCCCACGCCCGAGGGCGGCGAGATCCCCGGGGGCGGCAATCCGGCCGTTGAGGAAGATGCCGGTGCGCGAGGTTGGCGCCGGAAACGCTGCATGCGCGAGACGGTGGCGCTCGGCGGGCGACAGGGTGACGACGAGATCCCGCGCGGCGATGACGATCAGCCGGCGCAGCGCCGATTCCGCCGGCCGGAGAACGGACAGCACGGCGGCATGAAGATGGCGCGGCAGCATGGCGGTCGGCTGCAGGGGATCGAGCCCGACCATGGCGAACAGGCTGCCGGCGATCAGCCGGAGGGCCGCGAGATTGCGGTCGATGGCGAGGGTCCAGTCCATGGGGGTGCTGTCCGTTTGCTGCAAAACATGGCGGCAAGCATGGGGCAGGGTTGCCGGGCGGGGATGAAAAAGCGGGCGATGGGCAGTCGGACCGTTGCCGGTTCTTGGAAAACTGGTTCCGGATCAATGGCCTGGCTTCTTGCCGGTGGAAATATCTATCCGGAACAGGATGATATTGTCCCCGGAATTGGCGGCAAGACGCCCTCATCCGCCAGCGATGGCGGCAAAAGGCCCTCATCCGTCTCGCCGCTCCCGCGGCGATCCACCTTCTCCCGCGCGCGGGAGAAGGGAGCGTGTCCAGACCGGTTAGGTTGCTTACAGATTAGACCGGATAGGGTGTTTACGTTCCGACATTGGCAGGAGGATCTGCAATGTCCTGGAATGCAAGCAATGTAATGGATCAGCGTGTGTCGTTTATTAGCGCCTGTCTTGCTGGTGAGATGTCGATGACGGAGCTTTGCGCGCTCTATTCGATCAGCCGGGTGACAGGCTACAAGTGGCTGCTGCGGTACCGGCAGGAGGGCGCGGCGGGGCTTGCCGACGGCTCCAGCGCGCCGCATGCGCATGGTCGCCAGACAGCTGCGGCAATTGTCGAAGCGCTGCTGTCGTTGCGGCGGCAGCGGCCGAACTGGGGGCCGAAGAAGCTGGTGGCCTATCTTTCGGCAAAGCAGCCGGACACGCCATGGCCGGCGCCCTCGACGGCGGGCGAGATCCTCAAGCGCGCCGGCCTGGTTTCGGCGCGGCGCAAACGGCGGCGCGCACCGGTGACGGGCTTTGAGCTGACCGAGCCGCTCTATCCAAATCATGTCTGGGCCGCCGACCACAAGGGCTGGGTCGCCACAGCTTACGCTGCAAGGCTGGAGCCGCTGACGGTGACGGACGGTTTCAGCCGCTATCTGGTGTCGCTGTCGGCGACGGGCACGACACGCGCCAGCGAGGCCCATCCCTTGTTTCGACAGGCTTTCGAGGACCACGGCCTGCCGGAGGTGATCCGGACGGACAATGGCAGCCCCTTTGCCTCGGCCTCCGTCACCGGGCTTACCAGCCTGTCGGCCCACTGGACACGGCTTGGCATTCGACACGAGCGCATCGCGCCGGGCAAGCCGCAGCAGAACGGCCGCCATGAGCGCTTCCACCTGACCTTGAAGGAAGCCATGACGCCGCCCGAGAAAAGCCAGGCCGAGCAGCAGCGGCGCTTCGATCTCTACCGGCAGGACTACAACGAGGAACGTCCGCACGAGGCGCTGGGCCAGCAAGTGCCGGGCCGGTTCTTCCACAAGAGCCAAAGAGTGATGCCGGCCAGGATACCCGAACCGGACTATCCTGCCGAGGCAAAGGTCAGGCGCGTGCGCTCCAATGGCGAGATCAAGTGGAAGGGCAGCTTGGTCTTCATCTCCACCGCCATCCGCGCCGACAGCGTCGCACTCGTCGAAATCGACAACGATGTCTTCGAGGTCCGCTTCTATGACAGACCCATCGGCCAAATCGATCCATCTTCGGTCAAACTCAAACCCACTCCGAAACACCAACCTCAGAAAGGGCAATTCCAGACAAAATTGTAAACAACCTATCCGGTCTGTTGTGTAAATGACCTATCGGTTGGACACCGAAGGGCCGGATGAGGGGGGGGCGCCGCAGGGCCGGATGAGGGGGCTTGCCTCACACGTTCCGCAGCACCCCCGAGATCCGCGCCAGCACGGCGTTCGCCGCATCGAGCACGTTCGAGCCCGGGCCGAAGATCTCGGCCACGCCCGCCTCGCGCAAAAACGCATAGTCCTGTTCGGGGATGACGCCGCCGACCACGACTTCGATGTTCTCGCCGCCCTTGTCCCTGAGCCGCGCGATCAGGTCGGGCACCAGCGACCTGTGGCCGGCGGCGAGCGAGGAGACGCCGACGACGTCGACGCCGAGCGTCACCGCCTTGACGGCGACTTCCTCGGGCGTCTCGAACATGTCGGTCATCTCCACCTTGAAGCCCATGTCGGCAAACGCCGTGGCGATCACCTTGGCACCGCGGTCGTGGCCGTCCTGGCCCATCTTGGCGACCAGCACGTAAGGCGCGTGGCCCTTCTCGGTGGTGTAGTCGGCGATGCGCGCGCGGATCGCCTGGTATTCGGGGTCGTCGTGATAGACATCCTCGTAGACGCCGCCGATCACCTTGGTGACGGCGTGGTGGCGGCCGCCGAAGCCGCGCTCCATGGCGTCGGAGATCTCGCCCAGGGAGGCGCGGGCGCGGGCCGCGTCGATCGCCGCGGCGAGCAGATTGCCCTCGCCGGAGGCCGCCACCTGTTCGAGCGTGGCGATCGCGGCGAGATAGGCCTTGGAATCGCGCGTCTCGCGCATCTTGTTCAGGCGCGCCACCTGGCCCGCGCGCACCTTGTCGGTGTCGATGTTGAGGATGTCGACCTGCGGCTCGTCGTTCAGGCGGAAGCGGTTGACGCCGACGATGACGTCCTCGCCGCGGTCGATCCTGGCCTGGCGCCGTGCGGCCGCCTCCTCGATGCGCATCTTGGGCAGGCCGGTTTCCACCGCCTTGGTCATGCCGCCCAGCGCCTCCACCTCGGCGATCAGCTCCCAGGCCTTGTCCATCAGCTCGGCGGTGAGCCGCTCGACATAATAGGAGCCGCCGAGCGGGTCGACGACATTTGTGATGCCGGTCTCGTGCGCCAGGATCAGCTGGGTGTTGCGGGCGATGCGGGCGGAGAACTCGGTGGGCAGCGCGATCGCCTCGTCAAAGGAATTGGTGTGCAGCGACTGGGTGCCGCCGAGCACCGCGGCCATCGCCTCGAAGGCGGTGCGCACGATGTTGTTGTAGGGATCCTGCTCGGTCAGCGACACGCCGGAGGTCTGGCAATGGGTGCGAAGCATCTTCGAGCGCTCGGACCTGGCGCCGAAATCCGTCATGATCTTCGACCACATGGCGCGCGCGGCGCGCAGCTTCGCGGCTTCCATGAACACGTTCATGCCGATGCAGAAGAAGAACGACAGCCGGCCGGCAAAGGCGTCGACGCCGAGCCCCTTGGCTTGCGCCGCGCGGACATATTCCATGCCGTCGGCCAGCGTGTAGGCGAGCTCCTGGGCGAGCGTCGCGCCGGCCTCCTGCATGTGGTAGCCGGAAATCGAGATCGAGTTGAACTTCGGCATCTCGGCGGCGGTGAATTCGATGATGTCGGCCACGATCCGCATCGAGGGCTCAGGCGGGTAGATATAGGTGTTGCGGACCATGAACTCCTTGAGGATGTCGTTCTGCACCGTGCCGGTGAGATCGGACCGCGCCACGCCCTGCTCCTCGCCGGCGACGATGAACATCGCCAGCATTCATCGCCGGTTCATTACCGCCGGATGACACACTCGAGGACGATCCCGGAGGGATGCTGATCGTGCACATCGCCGACATCACCATGTTCTACGCCCCGGCCAGCGGCGGCGTGCGAACCTATCTTGATGCCAAACACCGCCGCCTCGACGCCATGCCCGGCGTTCGCCACAGCCTGCTGATTCCCGGTGCCAATGCCAGCCATGTCGATGGTGTCTACCACGTACCGGCCCCGCCCCTGCCCTTCGGCAATGGCTACCGCTTCCCGGTGCGCCTGGCGCCCTGGTGCAAGGAACTGCGCCGCCTGCAGCCCGACCTGATCGAGGTCGGTGACCCCTACCTCACCGCCTGGGCAGCCCTGGAGGCGCGGCGCAAGCTCGATGTGCCGGTGATCGGCTTCTATCATTCCGACCTGCCCTTGCTGGTGAGCAACCGCATGGGCAACTGGTTCACCCCCAATGTCGAGGCCTACGTCAGCAAGCTCTACGGGCATTTCGACCGAGTCCTGGCGCCCAGCCAGGTAATGGCCGACAAGTTGCGCCGGCTGGGCGTTGAGAATGTGCACGTGCAGCGCCTGGGTGTGGACTTGGCGCTGTTCAACCCCGACCGGCA
>NZ_JACIYP010000013.1 GCF_014359905.1 Hoeflea sp.
ACCCCCCGTCACCCCGTCACCCCGGCCCTGAGCCGGGGTCCAGCCGCCGCGCGTCGGCGCGGTGAGAGACACTTCACATCGCGAACAATGGTCTCCCGGCTCAAGGCCGGGTTGACGAAGGAGAGATGTCGCCAAGCAGTCCGGCGTCGCTGTGCTCGGACAATGCAAGGATCCCTTTGGGGAGATCGGCTTCTGGGAGGCATCGCGTTTGGGAGCCGCCCCCCTCCCGCCGCTACCCCGTCTTGCCGCGGCGGCGTTTCTTGCCGCCGGGTTTGTCGGGCGCCGGGTCCTCGAACATCGGATCGTGAAACATCGGCTGACGATGGCGCGGCGTGTGGATTTTGGGAGAGAGGGGCTCGCGGCGGACGCCGGTGAAGATCAGCACCTCTGCCGGCCCAGACATGCCGCCGGCAACCTGCGCCGAGACCTGGCGGCAGCGCGAGACATCGAAGGTCAGTATTGTCGCCATATCTAGACTCCCACGCAGTGGAACAGGAAATACGCTCGACACTCTTCTCCTTGCTTGGCGGCCATCAAGCCATGACTTGGTTAACAGCTCGCTAACGCTTTTGGGATAAATTGAGCCAAGTGTCCAGTTGCGTTTCAGTCAAGGTGTGCCCGTGTCCGACAATTTCCGCGATCTCGAACGGCCCGATGCGGCCCACCGCAAGGATCAGGTGCTGATGGCGGCGATCAGCGGGCTTGAGTGCCTCGACCACCCGACACGGCAGGATCTCGCCCGGTTTTCGCGCCTGTTCATGCCGCTTTACGCCGCGGCCGGCCCGGACGTCCGGCGCACCGCGTCGGCCGCGCTGTCGCGGCTCAATCGCCTGCCCGATGATGTGGCCGACATGCTGGTCAACGAGCCGATCGCGATCGCCGCCCCCTTCATCGCCCATTATCCGCTGCTCAAGGAAAGCACGCTCGCCCGCGCGGTGGCGCGCAAGGGCGCGCCCCATGCCCGCGCCGCGGCGCGGCGCTCGGATCTTTCGCCCCAGGCAATCGCGACGCTTCGAAGCCTCAACGACCCGTCGGTGGAAGGGCTGCTGATCCTGCGCGGCCTGATCCCCGATCCGGCCAAAGCGCCCCTGGCCGACCCGGCCGCCCGGCCCCGCGCGACACCGCCCGCCACTCCCCTTGCCACGCCGCAGGCGACGCCACACGCGACGCCAAATGCCATACCGCAGGAAAAAACCCGGCCCGTGGTGGAAGCGCCGCCGCTTGACCCGAGCGAAAGGCTGCGCGCCACATTGCGCGCGCTGGCGCTGCGCAGTCCCTTGAACGACCCCGCGCCGCAACAAACCGCCATCGAAGCGCCCAGGCCCAAGCGCCCGCTCCCCACGGTCGGCCAGCGCGCGCCCGCACAGCCGCTCAACCGCCCGGTCAGCGCCCGCGCCGCCCCCACGACCGAGCCCCAGCGCGCGCCCGCTGCCGCAAGGCCCGCAGGCCAAAACACCGAGGTCCGGCTCGGCCAGCTCGCGCGCTACGCCAAGCCCGACCAGGCAAGCTGGTTTGCCACGGCCCTCGCCGACGCCATGGGGGCGAGCTACGCGCTCGCCGAACGGATCATGATGGATGTGTCCGGCCGCCAGCTCGCCACAGCATTGATCGCGCTTGACGCGCCGGAGTCCACCATCCGCGCGGCGCTGGAAAGCTTCTTCCCGCATCTGAGCCGGCCCTCGGCCCGGAAAACGCTTGCCACCGACCTGATCGAGGCCCTCGACCGCGACAGCTGCACGGCCCGCCTCGACGCCTGGCAACGCGCCGACCGCTACACCCACGGCGGCGCACCCCACGTCCCGGCGCTCGCCGACAGCAAGGACGTGCGCCGCGAGCCGTTCCAGAAGGTGGCACGGCCCGAAACGCGGCGGGGAGCGCGGAAGACGGGGTGAAGGCTTTTGGCGCGTGCAGGGTCCGGCGCTGAACGGACAGGCGGTTATCGCATGGCGAGCGGCGGTTTTGGCGCTCCCAAGTCGGCCGTCTGGGATGAACGGTGTTCCTCCCAAGAGCTGCCGTTTGTTACGACTGAACAAAGGGCGGATTGCGGACGTTCAGAGCACTACCCACCAAGGACCGCAATGCGGATGGTTTCCACCAGACCGGCAGTTTGCCAAGGCAAGAATTACAGATATCTTGCAGTGTGTCGTCATTCTTGTCAGGGTGCCGTCTTGGCTTCGACGGGCAGCATGACATGCGCAAGCGGCGTTTCACCCCACATGACATAGGGACCTCCGGCAAAAGGATCGCGTGGGAGATCGGCGAGCATGTCCATGTTCGGAAACAGCAACATCATGTGAGGACCTTCCTGGACCCATACACCACCATCTTTGGGGTCCGTGGCCATCGGATTGTCGTTGTTCACCATCGCGTCGCCCATCAGCATGTAGGACACGCCCACGACGTCGGTCGAAAACGCAGACCCTGACCCCGCGGCTGCCATCCATTTCATCCAGACGGCATCATTGCACATCGGATGCTGATCGCCGGGAATCAGACCGATGCCCGGCAAGCACACCCACCCGTTGGATCCCTTGCGCAGGATCGTGCCGTCAACATCCATGATCGTGGCGTCATCACTGATATCCGACGGCGCAGCACTCACGGCACGTGCGATCTTATCCTCGGCCGTTTCGGCGGCGGCGATCGTCGCGGTGCCGACAAGGGATATGGCAACAACGGCAGTGAAGTTTGATATTCTTGACATTTTGAATTCTCCAGTGATGCATGAAAGACTGGTCAATACATGCCTGATCGCAACGGCGCGTGCTTGAGGACAACTTGAGATTTTCTTGGTGAATTGCGCGCGGGCGACTAAGGAGAATACATGCGCTACGAGTTTGAGCCCTTCACTCTGGACATGGATCGGGGCTTGCTGCTTAAATCGGGAGAAGACGTGGCGATCGAGCCGCGGGCATTTGAGTTGCTGTCGCTACTGGTGGTGAATCAGGACCGTATGGTCCACAAGGACGAGATCATCGAAAAGATCTGGGGCGGACGGATCGTGTCCGAAGCTGCCATTTCCACAGTGATCAAGACGACTCGCAAAGTCCTTGGGGATGATGGGGTTACACAGAAGTATATCCGAACGCTCCGTGGTCGCGGAGTGCGTTTTGTCGGAACCGCTCATGCGGCTTTGTCCGCGCAAGCCAAGACTTCCCAAGCCCATATACCGCCTGATGATATAATCGTTGAATCCGGCCGTCCTTCGATTGCCATCCTGCCGTTTCGGATGGTCGGATACTCGGAAGCCTACAGTGCCATCGCCGATGCCATTCCGGCCGAATTGATTTCCTGCCTGTCACGCTTGCGGTGGCTGACGGTGATTTCACGCGGGTCAACATTCCGCTTTCGGCACGACGATCCGGATTTGTCAGCCATCCACGCAACACTTGGCGCGAAGTACTGCCTTACCGGACTGGTCGAGATTTACGGCGCTGTGATCGCGGTTTTGGTGGAACTGTCGGATACGCGCACTCAGGCCGTGATCTGGAGCGAACGGTTCTCAGGGACGGTCAGTGACGTGAATGAGACCAGAAACGATATCGTGACACATGTAATATCGGCGCTGGAATTGCACGTACCACTGAACGAGGCCAAGCGTGCCCGTCTGCGTCCGCCCGAAAACCTGGATGCGTGGGGCATCTATCACCTTGGTTTGCAGCACATGTACCGCTTCAACAAGACCGATAACCAGATTGCTGCAGGTCATTTTGAACGCGCGACGCAGCTTGAACCCGGCTTTGCTCGGGCCTACGCGGCACGATCCTTCACCAGTTTTCAGACGGCCTTTCTGCGGTACACCACGGACACGACCGAAGAAGTGAACAACGCCCGCCGCTTTGCCGAGAAATGTGTCGAGATCGATCCGGTAGACCCCTTTGGTAATTTCACACTAGGCCGGTCACACTGGCTTCGAGGCGACCCGGAGGCGGGGATGCCGTGGATCGACCGATCCGTCGAGCTTAGCCCGAATTTCGCACAGGGTTTCTATGCGCATGGCTGGGCTGACGTCATGGCGGGACGAGGGACCCAGGCGCTGACACAACTCGAAAAAGCCATTGCCCTCAGTCCACTCGATCCGCTCTTGTATGCGATGCAATGCGCTCGTGGATTGGCCTATCTCCAACTGGAAGACTACGACAATGCATTGCTTTGGGCGGAAAAAGGGGCCCGCGCGCCGGGCGCTCACTTTCTGATCCGCGCAATCACCGCGATGATCTGCAAGATTAAAGGCGATGATGAAAAGGCACGATATTGGGCCAAGGCCATGCGGGAGCGAAGGCCGGATACCTCGGTGGCAATGTTTTTCAATGCCTTTCCCTTTGAGGATGCAGAGATGCGCGCTCTGATGATGTCCGCACTGGTTTCAGTTGGGGTGAAGAACGACTGAAACAGTGCTGCGGGCCTATGCCCGACCAACTTTGACATGCGACACCCTTGCACCCAAGTTCCTGATTGGGCGTCTTTTGAGGCTGTCATCCTGGTTCAGGATTCGTGTGGTCCTCAGAATTTGATTCGGCAGGCGAAGTATGGAAATGACGAGGCTTAACGCGCGTCGCATTCATCCGGATTCAGGTGACGCGCGTTAACCTTTTGTATTTGCGTGTCGTTATCGCAAAACCGCTGCGCACTTTTGCGCGACACGCTTTAGCTGCCGTTTTCTGAAGGAGCGGTCAAAGTCGGCGAAGGGCCGAAAGTGTCGCCGCACGCGATGTAGGTCAACGTCCGCTTTGCCCAATGGCATTCGGAGACCTGCCGGTCCCCTCCCGGCCCCACATCATTCCTTCATCCAACTCCCCGCCCCCTAACGCCCCGCCTTCCGCCACCCCGCGGCGCGGGCTTCGGCCTCGGTGCAGAACCAGCGTTCGCCATATTCGGACCGGATCCGGGTGGCTTCGTAGTCTTCCTGGCCGGGCACATGGTAGATGCGCTCGCCGGAGTTGATGCTGATGTTGCCCTTGATCACGCAGGGCTCGGCGTTGCGGAAGGCCTCGACGCGGGAGGCGGCTGCCTGGAACGCGGTGGGCGCCGCGAAGGCTGCGGCTGAGCAGAGCATTACCACTGCTGCAAATCTGGCCATGGATCGGTCTCCCCGGTTGCAGGCTCCGATCATGCACGCAAAAGAATAAGATTCCCCGACTGCAACCGTTAAAAGTGCTGCCATCTGCACCGGCGGCAATCCGGCGGTGATTAGAGGCGCGCGACGGCGGGGAGCGGGAGCGCCCCTACTCCGCGACGAGATCCAGATAGGTTTCCGGACTGTCGGTCTCGATTTCCACCACCCAGATGTCGGAATCGAACCGCGCCTCGCGGGCGAGCGCTTCGGTGATGTCGGCCTCGGGGACGCGGGCCTTGCGGATCTCGAACAGGCGGGTGCCGGGGTGGTCCTCGTCAAAGGCTGTCTGGGGCGCGGGTGCTGCCAGGCTTTCGCTGCCGTCGCGGTGGCGGATTCGGATGAAGATGGCGCCGGCCTCCTCCGCCCCGCGGCGCTCCACCGCCGCCATTCCGCCATCCGCAAACACCCGGCGGAAGAGCGCCGCGACATAGATGCCCGCCTTCAGCCTCACAGCCTGTGCCCCGGCATCAGCATCAAAGGGCGCCGATCTCGATCAGCTTGTTGAGCACGATCTCGTTGGGCTCGCCGGTGACCGGCAGCCGGTAGTGGCGCTCGAACGCGCTGATCGCGGCCCGGGTCTCGCCGCCCGCCACGCCGTCGACGGTGATGTCGGCATAGGCGATGTTGGACAGGCCCGACTGGATGCGCCGCACCAGTTCGCTCGGGCCGGTGGGGATGTCCGCAGCGGGCACGGTCACCGGCTGGCCGGCGCGGGTATCCGCCGCCACCGCGGGCGCGGGCCGGGGCCTGGGCGCAGGCGCGGGGATGTCCTCGAGGTTTGCGAGATCGACCGGCGGCTCTGCCCGCGGGGCAGGAGCCTGCGCCTCGAGTTTCACAGGGGCCGGGATTGGCGCCGGGGCATTCACGGCCGTCTGCGCGGCGGCCTTGCCGGGAGCGTTGATGAGGCTGCGGACCGAGGGCCGCGCGGCCATGATGTCGAGCAGCGCCGGGGTGGCCGCGCCGGTCTCGGCATAGCCGTTGGTCTTTTCCCAGGCGCGGATCGCGGCTGCGGATTTCGGGCCCATCAATCCGTCGATCGCGCCCGAATAGAGCCCCTGCTCGCTCAGAATGGTCTGGATCCGGCTCAGCACCGGATCGGCCGCGGGCCGGGCGGCCGTCTCGGCGGGGGCAGAGACCG
The DNA here is from genome assembly GCF_014359905.1 of Hoeflea sp. Taxonomy (GTDB): domain Bacteria; phylum Pseudomonadota; class Alphaproteobacteria; order Rhizobiales; family Rhizobiaceae; genus Hoeflea. The sequence goes on from NZ_JACIYP010000013.1 coordinate 6,255, forward strand.
GGGCCGAAACGGGGGCAATGTTGGGCACCGGGATCGAGGCGGTCGGCGTCTCGTCATTGCGCTCGATGCGGTAAGTGGTCACCGTGCGCGCCGGAACGCCGTCGGCAAGCGGGATCGCGGCCTCGGGCCGGGCTTGCGTCACGGGCATCGCAGGGCTCGCGATTTCGCGGGTCTTGAGGATCGGCGCGGGGTGCTGGCCCGGCTGATGCCACAGCGCATTGGCGGCGATGAAGCCGAAGATCACGCTGAAGGCGACGGATCCGCCGGCAAGCGACGGGTGCGCGGACACGATGTGGCCGAGCATCCCCAGGACTCCGTGGCCGGACCCGGTTTCATCCTCAAACAGGTCAGGCGCTGCGCGCTGTCTCGACATGGTCTTCATTCCTGTTGTTCAGTTCTTTTCTGGCCGGCCTTGGCAGGACCGGCGGGAAAACCAGGGCTGCGTCTTGATCCATCGCGCAGTCCTGGCGGTTGGCGCCCGAGCCGTCGGCGGGCAGCTCGATGGTCACCACGGTGCCCTCGCCCTCGGCGCTGGCGATGCGGAATGCGCCGCCATGCAGGTCGACCAGGCCCCTGACCAGCGACAGGCCGAGCCCGGTGCCCTCGTAGTGGCGGGCAAGGCCGTTCTGGGCCTGAAGGAAGGGTTCGCCGATGCGGGCGAGCTTTTCGGCCGGAATGCCGATGCCGGTGTCGCTGACAACGAGCCGGAAGCGGCCGTCCTCGATCGACGCGTCGACATTGATGACGCCGCCGGGTTCGGTGAACTTGATGGCGTTGCCGACGAGATTGATCAGGATCTGGTGCATGGCGCGGCGGTCGGCCGTGATCTCGCCCAGGCCGCGGGCCAGCCTGCGGGTCAGCGTCACGCCGCGGGTGGTCGCCTGCAGGCGCAGCATGGCGTCGCAGCTGTCGATCACCTCGCCCACGGCGAAGGGCTCGACAAACACCTCGTAACGGCCCGATTCGATCTTGGACATGTCGAGCATGGTGTTGACCAGCGACAGAAGATGCTCGCCCGACTGGTGGATGAGGCCGACATATTCGCGCTGGCGGTCATTCTCGAAGGCGCCGAAATACTCATGCGCGAGAATGTCCGAGAAGCCGATGATGGCATTGAGCGGCGTGCGCAGCTCATGGCTGACGGCTGCCAGGAACCGGGTCTTGGCGGCGTTCGCCGTTTCCGCATCCTCGGTGGCTGAATGGGCGCGCAACCGGCCTTCGACTTCGGCAGAGATGTCGCGGGTCTGGGCCAGAACGCCGGCGAAGCTGCCATCGGGGCCCTGTTCGGCAGTGAGCGCGATCGCGGCATGGACGAATTGCGCCGAAGGGCCCAGGCTTTCAAACCGGATCTCGACCTGCTGGCGCGTCTCGCCGCGGCGCAGGCGGTCAAAGGCGTCGAGAAAGGCGATGCGGTCGGCGACATGGATGCGGCTGACAAACCCCTTGCCGGAACAGTCGCCCACACGCCGGATGAAATCGGACCGGTCGGCGCCGGCGATCGCGGTCACGTCGCCGCGGCAATCGTGCCGGGTGATGAGGCCCGGCAGGCCGTCGAGAAGATCCATGTGACCTGCGGTCTGCGGCTCCATCTGCGGCGCGGCTTGCGGCTGGGCGGCGGGCGCTGTGTCCAGGCTCAGGACGAGGCCGCGCACCAGCGCATAGAGCGCGAAGCAAAGCCCGGTGGCCAGAGCCCCGCCCTCGGGAGCCGGGTCGGCCGGCAGGATGGTGGCGAAGGCCGCCACGCCCAGCAGCGCCGTCACCGCGTCGAGAACGCCGATGCCAAGCCCGGACAGCCGCCGCGACTGGATTGCGGCTTCAAGCGGGATGAGCGCCAGCAGCGGCAGGAACGGCGAGGCAAGGCCGCCGCTCAGCACCGCCAGCGCGCCAAGCGCGATGGCTGAAGCAAACACCGCGAGGCGGCCGGCGATGCCGGGCGATCCTGTGGAGGCGAGCACGCCGGCAATGGCGATCGGCAGCGCGGCAGCGCTCAGCGCGCCGGCGATCGCCTGGGGCCAGGAGAAGGCCGTCAGAAGGGCCGGAACCGCGATCACGGGTGTCAGGATGGCGCTTCCCAGGCAAGCGGTCATGGCGCGGATGCAGGCCTCGTGGCCGTCCATGCCAGGGCCGTCAGGCACGGGTGTGCCAAGCCAGGACTCGGCCGTCTGCCGTCCTGCCAATCTCGCCCTGTCGATAAGTCCGTCCAATTTTGTCACTGCCGAATCCATACACGCCGCAGTTCTTGATGTTGGCCGGACTCTGCCAGTGCGGGCTTAAGGAAAGGATAAGCGAGGCCCCGCGGACCCCCCTAAACCGGGGGATCGGGGCTGCGTCCGCGGAAGAGGAGCCGGCTTTGGGGAACATGGTTAACCAGTGCTTTCCCGGGGTGTACAAGTCTTCGCCGGGCATCCGCGAGAGGCCAAAATTCCCCCTCCCCTGCGCAAACACCTGTCGCCTTGTTCTTTCCAGACAGTGCGGAAACCAGCGTTTCGGGGGCTCAAGGGCGGCCAGACCGCGGTTTCGGGACAATCGCTAAAATTTTCAGCAAATTTGTCTCAAAACATCCAGTCCGCTTCAAATCGGCCTTGAAGTTTTTGCAGCATGATCCTCGCCAAGTCCGGGAAAACCCGGGCAACTCCGTCCAAAGCGGCGGGCAACAGGAAGGGCTTATCCATGTGGTTTCTGATCAAGGGAAGTTTCTGGTTCTCACTTGTGCTGGTCACCCTGCCGTTTCTCGACACCGGCTCGCAGGAGGCGCTCGACAAGGCGCCGCCGCTCGAAGTCGGCCAGAGCGTCGCCGCCGCGGTGGCGGCCTTTGAGGACATCAGGCAGATCTGCGTGCGCAATCCCGATGTTTGCGAAACCGGCAGCGAGACCTTCGCGGCGCTGGGCATTCGCGCCAAGGAAGGTGCCCGCATCGCCTACCAGTTCCTCGACGACAAATTCGCCGGCGACGACGCCGAAATCGTCACCGGGTCCCTGCAGCAGACGCCGCAGGTCCAGCAGACCAATTAAGGGCCGGGGCCTGCCCGATCACGATCCGCGCGACTGCTTCAGGGATGCGGAGATCAAAAGGATCCATTGCCGACGACATGACGTCATGATGCAACCGACTGCCACCTCAAGCCGCAAGTGATGCGCCGCCACCGGGACCTGCCCTTCCTCCCGGTGGCGCTTTTTCTTTATGCGGCGGCGGCTTTCCTTGTCCGGGCACAGGCACCTGCCCTTCCTCCCGGTGGCGCTTTCTTTGTCGCGCCTGCGGGGTGCACTCTTGCGCCGATTGTCCTATATGACGGATCAGGCACAGGATCCCGGGCATGAGCAAGCTTCAGACCATCATCGATGACTTCGAATATCTCGACGACTGGGAGGACCGCTACCGCTATGTCATCGAGATCGGCAAGGCGCTTCCCGAGATGCCCGAGGCCGAGCGGACCGACGCCAACAAGGTCAAGGGCTGTGCCAGCCAGGTCTGGCTGGTGGCCGAGACCGAACCGGGCGACCCGGGGGATCCGGTGATGATCTTCCGCGGCGATTCCGACGCCCATATCGTGCGCGGCCTGGTGGCCATCGTGCTGGCCGCAACCTCGGGACAGAAGGCGTCCGCGGTCGAAGGCCTCGACGAGGCGGAGCTGATGTCCCGGCTGGGGCTGGGCGAGCACCTGTCGGCCCAGCGCGCCAATGGCCTGCGATCGATGGTGCTGCGCATCAAGGCCCATGCGGCGGCGGCGCGGGCCGCCTGAACTCAGGGCTTCGTGCGGCCGGCTGTGCGTCGCGGTGCGCCGTAATGGCGGGCGAGCGCCGAGAGCGCCGTGCGCAGCATCAGCTTGGCGGAGCGGGCCGGCCATTGCCGCTCCCGCTCGACCTGTGCCAGTCCCTTGAGAAAGCAGCACACATCGAGAAGCACGCCCGCGAGTTCCGGCCCGACATCGTCGAGCGCGCGCTCGATCCGCAGCCGCGCCGACAGCGCCGCCTCGCTCATCTCCGCAGCACCGCCCGGCGCGCCCGGCTGCCGGCCAAGCCGGACCGGCTCCCAGCGCTGGCCCAGCGAGGGCTGCATCTGCCCGCGGGTGAAATCGGCGCGCAGCCGCTCTCCCGCCTCGACATGGGAGGGTTCGAGAAACAGGGTTCCGTCCCTGGCCCTGATCCGCGCCAGGGCGGCAAGCGGCGATTCATCCGCATTGACGCTCATCAGGCCGTGGTCCGGGTCGGATCTCAAGACAAGCGTCCGGTGCTGGTCCTGAAAGGCGCTGTCGGGATCGCTGAGCCAACGTTTCAGCGCTGCCCGACCTTCGGGCGTCGGCGCATAGGAGCACAACCCAGGATTAGCCTGCGCGCCCTGCCCTGTGGCCTCCGCCCCATCGTCGGCGTTCTCGCCCTGCGACACTTTGTCCGCGAGCAAACCGCGGGACAGTGCGGCCTTGAGCAGCTTTGCATCCACCTCGCGGCGGCTTCCGTCGCGGCGCTCGAGGGTGATTCGGCCCGACCTGGCCGACGCCAGCGGCCCGGTGGCCTCGCCGCGCGCCACAAACCCCAGCAGCCCCGCCAGCGCCTTGCGGGAATGGCGCGCCTCAGAGCTCGGCATGGTCAAACCCGAACGGCACGAAGACAGCTTCGATGCATCGCTCGCACTGCTCGACGAACCGGTCATAGGCCCTGTCATCGCGGCGGTCCTCCACCACGGCGCAGGCATGCACCACCGTGGTGCGGTCCCGGCCAAAGGCGGCGCCGACGGCGGCGTAGGGCACCGACAGCACCACATGGGAGAGATACATGGCGACCTGGCGAATGTGGCAGCGGGGCCTGCGCCGGGCCGGGCCCTCGGGCAGGTCGCGCTCGCAGGCCATGGCGAACAATTGCGCCACCAGCCGCCAGACGATGCGGCAGCGCAGGACATCGACCGGATTGTCGCGGCCCGGCCCCTTGCGGCCGCGGGCTGCGGCGCGTGCACGGCGCCGACGCGCGGAAACCGGTGGATCGATCAGCCGCGCCATGTCGGCAATGGCGGCGATCGCCAGTATGCTTTCACTGAGAACCAGGGAGGGTCCCGGCCCCAGACCGTGCCCGAGTTGGGGGCCGTGGCCTGGGCCATGCCACGCCTGGCGCTGGTCTTGCCGTGGGCTGCTCTGGTCTGAAGTGCCGAATTGTCGGTGTGGGTCTGCCATGATGAAAATCTCCGTTTATAGGAATATTTTCTTACATGATATGCAGAAGACGGGGACGTGCAGCCAGCCATCGGCTGCATCCTATCGTTGTTTTATCAGTGTTTTTGATCTGTTTGGTCGATTTTGCAAGGAATTTTTTCCTCACTTTTTGCACACCTGTCAAATACGACGCGAGCGGCGAGGCCGCCAAAACGGCTGGACCGGCGTCACGGGAGCCGACCGACAGGCCGCGCAAGAACCAAAAAACCGCGGCCGAAGCCACGGTTTTTTCGGGTCTTGCCGGTGATCGGGATCACCGGGCAATGATCAAGCCGGTGTCCGGTTGATCGCTGGGCACGGGAGTTGACGACCGGTGCCTGTGCAATCAGCGGATATCCGGCTGCAGTCTTACTTGGCGCGCTTGCGCTTCTGACCCAGGCCCATTTCCTTGGCAAGACGCGAACGCGCCTCGGCATAGGCCGGAGCAACCATCGGGTAATCAGCCGGCAGTTCCCATTTTTCACGGTACTGCTCGGGAGTCAGACCGTAATGGGTCATCAAATGGCGCTTGAGCGACTTGAACTTCTGGCCGTCTTCCAGGCAGATCAGATAATCGTTCTGGATCGAACGGCGCACCGAAACCGCGGGCTTCGGCTTTTCGACAACTTCTTCCAGGGGCATTGTCGCGCCACCAAGTGCTGCATGCACCTGAGTGATCACGTTTGGAAGATCGTTGGCGGCAACCGAATTGTTGCTCACATAGGCTGCGACAATCTCGGCGGTCAGTTCGATCAATAGATCGGCGCCGTTGTCTTTGTTTGCTTCTGTCATAGTCTGGTCCTAACTTTTCAATCGAGCGCGCTTGCTTTCGAGCGGTTTGAAATGGTTACAAAATAACGATCATTCCGCACGGCGGGGCGCGAGGTCTGGCTTACCTGAATTTGAAGCTTAAACAACTACTAAATCTTATAGCATGGCCCATGACTTAATAAAACATATCAAAAACCATTACCGATTGATTATTTCCGCGCGCAATCTCACCTTGCATGAATTCTTAAGTTGCATAAACTCTGTTATTTGTTCGATGTTTCACTATAAAACAGCGCGTTCATGCAAGGTTCGTCCAAGTCGCTGCAGAACTTTGATCTTCTGCCAATACCGTTTCGCTGCATGAACCCATCCGCGCAAGACACGCACTATTGTTTGTCTTGCGGAGCCATTTCATCCCGGACCGACAATTCATGCAACCTGTAGCCAACGGTATAGGCGGCCTTCGCCAGAAGATGCGATGACACCGGTGCAGTCAGCAGGATGAAGACCACGCCGGCCAGCGCCCGGGACATGGTGCCGATGTCGGCAGAGTGGATGGCGAGCGCGATCAGCATCAGGCAGGAGCCCATGGTGCCGGCTTTCGAGGCGGCGTGCATGCGCGTGTACAGATCGGGAAGCCGCAGCAAACCGATCGAAGCCACCAGGGTGAAGGACGAGCCGATCAGCAACAGGGCCGCGGATATCAAGGTGATGATCTCAGTCATTGGCCGTCTCCCCTGCGGCTTGGCCGGCGCCGGCGCGCGGGCCCGGTTTGCCCCCCGAAGGCCGCGAACGCTGCTTCGCCTCGCGGCGCGCGGTGGCGGCGGCTTCGCGCACTTCGGTCAGGATATCGTCCTCGGTCTTGCCGCGCGACAGCACGAACCGCGAAAAGGCGACGGTGGCGAGAAAGCCCACCAGCCCCAGCGCGATGGCCACATCCAGATACAGCGCATAGCCCGTGTTGATGCCGATCACCGCGATGAACCCGATGGCGATGAACACCAGCATGTCGAGGCCCAGGATCCGGTCCGGCAGGGTCGGCCCCTTGACGATGCGGTAGATGGTGAGCAGGAACGACAGGCACAGGATGCCCAGCGCCAGGTTGACGGCGAAATCGAAGATGGTCTCGACGCTGATCATCGGAACGCCTCCATGATCTTGCGCTCGAAACCTTCGGCGATGTCGCGGCGCGCGGCGTCGGGATCCGACGCATCGATGGCATGCACATAGAGCGTGCGCCGGTCATCGGAGACATCCACCGACAAGGTGCCAGGGGTGAGCGTGATGAGATTTGCCAGCATGGTGATTTCGAAATCGCGATCGACCCGGAGCGGATAGGCAAAAATTCCGGGCTTCAGGTCCATGCGCGGCGACAGCACCAGCACCGCCACCTTCCAGGCCGACAGCAGCAGTTCATAGACGAACAGCAGCAGCAGCGAGATGACCCGGCGGGCGCGGGAAAAATAGCCGATCGAGCCGACCTGCTCGCGGATCAGCGACAGGGCGAAGATCGCCAGCACGAAGCCGAAGGCGAAGTTGAGGAAGGTGAACGATCCGGTGACCGCCGACCACGCCAGCGCAAGCAGGACATTGACCAGAAACAGGCTCATTGGGTCGCCTCCACGGGAAACACCGACTGCAGATAGGCCGACGGATCAAGCAATCCGCGCGCGGCCTCCTGGGCCAGCGCCATTACCGGCTCCGGCCAGACGCCGGCGGCGACCGTGATCGCCACCAGCCCGGCCAGCGCCGTCATGGCGCCAAGGGACAGCGGGCGCAGATCCATGGCGTCGGGCGCCTCGGCGCCGAACTCTCCGACATTGGCGGAGACAACGGCGACGGGTTTTGCTTCCGGCGCCGGACGCCAGTAGGCCAGCACCCAGATCCGCCCGACGGTGATGGTGGTGAGCAGCCCGGTCACCAGGATCGAGCCCGCCAGCCACCAGGCGCCGACGTCGAGCGAGGCCTTGACCAGCATGATCTTGGGCCAGAAGCCGGAAAACGGCGGCAGGCCCGCGACCGACAGGAACAGCACCAGCGTCATGCCGGCCACCGCGGCGTTGCGCGCGTAGAGCCCGCCCGCAGTGGTCAGCCTGAAACTGCCGCCCAGCTGCGCGCCGATGCCCACGGCGAAATAGAGCGCCGTCATCACCACCATCGAATGGGCGGCGTAGAAGATCGCTCCGGAGAGCCCCGCGGGGCTGCCGAGCGCCAGGCCCGCCATCATCACGCCGATGCCGGAGATCACCAGGAAGCCCATGGCGCGGCGGATATCGTTCTGCGCCAGCGCGCCCATGACGCCGAGGATCATGGTGAAGGACGCGGCAAGGGCGATGAGGAAGGAGAGCTCCTGCCGCTCGACCGGAAACAGCATGACCAGGATTCTCAGAAGCGCGTAGATGCCGACCTTGGTGAGCAGGCCCGCAAACATGGCCGAGACCACGATCCTGGGGGTGTGGTAGGAGGCGGGCAGCCAGAAATTGACCGGAAACGCCGCCGCCTTCATGGCGAAGGCCAGCAGGTACAGCGTGACCAGCGTCATCAGCGGCGCGGCGCCGCGCAACTCCGACGCCTTGATGGCGATGTCGGCCATATTGAGCGTGCCGAACAGGCCGTAGAGATAACCGGTGGCGACCAGAAACAGCGTCGTTGCGATCAGGTTGAGGAAGGCGTATTTGACCGCGCCATCGAGCTGCGCCCGCCTTGAGCCCAGAACCAGAAGCCCGAAGGAGGAGATCAGCAGCACCTCGAACCAGACATAGAGATTGAAGATGTCGCCGGTCAGGAACGCCCCGAGGATGCCGGCCATGATCAGCAGCAGGAACGGGTAGAAGCCGTAGCGGCGGCCCGAATCATCGACATCGTTGCGGCCGTAGATGGCCGCGGCGAGCGCCACCAGCGACGAGGTGGCGGCGAAGAACGCGCTCAGCAGATCCACCGTGAAGGAAATCCCGAAGGGCGGCAGCCAGCGGCCCATGGTCATGGTGACCGTGCCGTTCACACCCACATGCCACAAGAGCCCGAGCGTCATCAGCGCCAGCACGGCAAGCGCCGGAATGGCGATCAGCGGCTGCAGTGCGGTGCGCTTGCGCAGCATCAGCAGCAGCGCGCCGATGAGAATGCACCAGACAACCGGCGCCGGGATCAGCCAGTCGGCGGCCGCGACGGGGTCCATCACATAGGCGACGGAGAGATCGTCAAGGGATGCGATTGTTCCAGCCATTGCCGGTCTCCCCTCAGTAGCCGGCCGGCGGCGACGATTCGCCTGCCGGTTCGGCGACGCGCATCTCGTCGGAATTGTCGGTGCCCAGCTCCTGGTAGGCGCGGTAGCCCAGCACGAGCAGAAACGCGAAGAACGAGAACGAGATCACGATGGCGGTCAGGACCAGGGCCTGCGGCAGCGGATTGGCGGCTGCGCGGGTCAGCATGTCGGCGCCGTCACCGATGATCGGCGGAACTTCGCGCGTCACCCGGCCCGCCGTGAAGATAAGCAGATTGACGGCATTGCCCAGGATCGCCGCCCCCATCAGGACGCGGATGATGTGCTTGGACAGGAACAGGTAGAAGGCGACGGTGAACAGCGCGCCCACCAGAGCGGCGAAAATGGCTTCCATCAGTCGCTATCCCTTTCCTCGAGCGCCAGCGCGATCGAACCGATGGCGCCGACGACGACCAGATAGACCCCGATATCGAAGACCAGCACGCTCGACAGCGCCAGTTCGACCCCGAACAGCTCCGGGTAGATCCACAGGCCGGACATATAGGGCACCCCGGCAAAGACCGAAAGCACGCCGGCCATGGCTGCCATGAACAGGCCGAAGGCGGAAATCCCCATCGGGTGGAAATAGATCGCACGGCGCACCGGCGCCACGCCGCAGGCGATACCGTAGATCGCCAGCGCGGACGCCGCGATCAGGCCGCCGATGAAGCCGCCGCCGGGCTCGTTGTGGCCGCGCAGCAGCACGAAGATCGAAAACAGCACCATCAGGCTGGTCAGAAACGGCGCGATCGAGCGGAAGATGACCGTACGCATGACTATTTGGCCTCCACGGTCTTGTCCGGATCCTTGTCTGCCGCCGCCGCCGTGAACCGCGGCACCTTGATGCGGATCAGGGAGAGAATGGCAAGGCCGGTCACCATGACGACGGCGATCTCGCCCAAAGTATCGGTGCCGCGGAAATCGACCAGGATCACGTTGACGACATTGCTGCCGTGGGCGACGACCTTCGAATAGGCCGAGAAGAAATCGCTGAGCGCGGTGTCGAACGGTTGCTGGGTGACGGCGAGCAGATAGAGCATGAAGCCGCCGCCGCAGGCGAGCGACACGGTGAAGTCACCCAGCTTCTGCCCGGTCGGGCGATGGTCGGCCGTCGTCAGCTTCAGCCGTGTCATCACCAAAGCGAGAATGACCACGGCCAGGGTTTCGACCATGAACTGGGTGAAGGACAGATCCGGCGCGCCGAACAGCAGGAAGATCAGCGCCACAGCGAAGCCCTGGATGCCGAGCGAGACGATGGCTGTCAGCCGATCGCGGGCATAGATGACGGCGAGCAGCCCGATGAAGGCGATGGCGATGACCACCAGTTCGTGAAACTGCACGCCCTCGGGCCAGACCGGCATGAAAGGCCATTCGCCATACCAGGCCATGGGTCCGATCAGCGCCGCGGCGATCATCAGGAACGACGCGGTCATGTAGATGTCGAGCCGCCCCGGCTGGACGATCCTGGTGACGGAGCCCGACAGGCCGACAAGCCCGGAAATCATCTGGTCGAAGCCGCGGTCGGGGCCCCAGCCGATGGCCGAGAGCAGCCAGGCCATGCCCGCCCTCAACCGGTCGAGCATGCGATAGAAGATGACGCCAAGCGCAACCGTGACCAGCGACAGGATCAGCGCCGGGCCCATGTGCGGGACGAGCGAGATCGTCACCGTTTCGGCCCTGCCCGCGACAGCGCTGGTCATGGGGGAGGAGATGAAGCGGTGGGTGAAGGGCGAGGCCAGCGCCGCCGCCAGCGCGGCAATGCCGAGCGTCATCGGCCCGAGCCAGAGCAGCACCGGGCCTTCATGGGCGGATTTCGGGGTTTCGACCTCTGGCCCGAAGAACGGCTTGATGGCCACGGCAAAGCCGATGACGAACATCAGCGCGTTGCCGATCACGGCCACCGCGACAAAGGCCAGCGCCCAGGGATTGGTGGCCCAGAGCGCATAGTAGATCTCCTCCTTGGCGAGGAAGCCGACGAAGGGCGGCAGGCCCGCCATCGAGATCGCCGCAGCGATGGCCGCGATGAAGGAGAGCGGCATGGCCTTGCGCAGGCCGCCGAGGCGGGTGACGTCACGGGTGCCGGATTCATGGTCGATCAGGCCCGCCACCATGAACAGGGCGCCCTTGAACAGCGAGTGCGCCACCAGATAGAGCACGGCCGCGGCTATGGCGTGCTCCGAGCCGAAGCCGGTCAGCATCACCAGAAGCCCGAGCGAGGAGACCGTGGTGTAGGCCAGCATCAGCTTGAGATCGGTCTGGCGGATGGCGAGCAGAGTGCCCACGATCAGCGTGGTTCCGCCGAACAGCGGCAGGATGGTTTCCCACCACACCGTGTCGCCCAGCACCGGATTGAGCCGCATCAACAGATAGACGCCGGCCTTGACCATGGTGGCGGAGTGCAGATAGGCCGACACCGGCGTCGGCGCCTCCATGGCGTTGGGCAGCCAGAAATGCAGCGGGAACTGCGCCGATTTGGAAAACGCCCCGCCGAGCACCAGAAGAAGCGCCAGCAGATAGAACGGGCTTGCGCGGACATCGTCGCCATAGGTGAGCAGCAGCGAGATCTGGCTGACGCCGGTGATGTTCCAGATCACCAGCAGACCCGCGAGCAGCGCCAGGCCGCCGCCGCCGGTGACCACCAGCGCCTGGATGGCGGCGCGGCGCGAGGCCTCGCGGGTGTGATCGAAGCCGATCAGCAGGAACGAGGTGATCGAGGTCAGTTCCCAGTAGACAAACAGCATCAGGAAACTGTCGGAGATCACCACACCGAGCATTGCGCCCATGAACAGCAGCATGAAGGAGAAGAACCGGCCGAGCTGGTCGTGGCCCTTCAGGTAGCCGCCCGAATAGAGCATGATCAGCGCGCCGATGCCCGAGATAAGCAGCGCGAAGGTCAATGACAGGCCGTCGATCAGCCAGGAGAAGCTCACATTGTAGGAGGGAACCCAGGCGAAGCCGCCGGTGACGATGCCGCCGTCGGCCACGTCGCCAGCGAAGCCCAGAAAATGAATGAAGATCGCCAGCGGCGCCAGCGCCAGTATCCAGGCCGCGTTGTGTCCCAGGCGGCGTGTCAGCCATGGCGCAATCAACGCCGCCAGAAACGGCAACATCAACACAAGTAAAGTCATGCCTGGCGCGGCAGCGCTCATCAAATTTCCCCGGGGCGGCTTCGGAAATCGGTATTAGTCCCGTCACTTAGTCGTCACATCCGTTCTGGACAAGACAAACCTTTCCTTATTTCGTGGAAAACACCTGTTCTTTCCAGTTTAACCCTCCCCCAGGACCAAATCCTGCCCTGATCCTGCGCGGGCGCGCGCCGCGCTTGCCGCTGCAGGGAACATCCTTGCCAACAAGACGTTGCCGTCTATGATCGAAGCAGGAGAGCAGCAGATGCGCGACGCCGCCAGTCCGAAGATCCGAAAAACCGAGGCCGAGTGGCGCGACCAATTGACGCCGGAGCAATACCGCGTAACGCGCAAGCACGGCACCGAGCGGGCCTTCACCGGACCCAACTGGGACACCAAGGAGCCCGGGCTCTACCGCTGCGTCTGCTGCGACCGCGCTCTGTTCCGCTCCGAGACCAAATTCGACTCCGGCACCGGCTGGCCGAGCTTTTATGCCCCGGTGACGCCGGAGGCGGTGAGCGAGCACAAGGACCGTTCCTTTTTCATGGTCAGGATCGAAGTGCGCTGCGCCGATTGCGACGCCCATCTGGGCCATGTCTTCAACGACGGGCCGGCGCCCACGGGCCTGCGCTACTGCATGAACGGCACCGCCATGAATTTCGAGTCGGACTGAGCGAAAGATCGCGATCAAAATTAGGTCAGCATTGTTGACATAAATTGGCTTTCATGCTCAATCTTGCCGTGAGACCGCAGTCCACGCAGTTTTGTTGCGCCATTCCAAACATATCCGGGCGAAACGGATCTTCAGCGCATGGACGCGGTACGACACCACAAGCATTCGATCGAGCGCCGCGGCGCTCCCGGGAGGACAGCATGTCAATGCAGATGCAACAGGATGGGCAGATGCAACAGGATGGCGCACACGCCGGCGGGATAACGGCCGGTCACGGCCTCGACTGGCCGGCCCTTTTCGCCACGCGGGCGGACCGGATGAAGGCGTCGGAAATTCGCGAGCTCCTGAAACTGCTCGACCAGCCCGACGTGATCTCGTTCGCCGGCGGCATTCCCGATCCGGCGCTGTTTCCGGCCGGGGAATTCGGCGCGGCGCTGACCGCGGCGCTGTCGGGCGACTCGAAGGGCGCGGCGCTGCAATATTCGGTGAGCGAGGGCTACAAGCCGCTGCGCGAGTGGCTGGTCACCCGCATGGCCTCGCTCGGCGTTCCCTGCACGGCCGAGAACATCATGATCACGTCGGGATCGCAGCAGGCGCTCGACTATCTCGGCAAGCTGTTCCTGTCCAAGGGCGACACCGCGCTGGTCGGCTGGCCCACCTATCTGGGCGCGCTGCAGGCGTTCAACGCCTATGAACCCCATTACGACCGGCTGACGCCGCACGCCAACCGCTCGGCCGCCGACTATGGCGAGACCGCCGCGGCGAATGGCGGACAGGTGAAATTCGCCTATGCCTCGGCCGATTTCGCCAATCCCACCGGCGAAACCCTGCCCGAAAGCGCGCGCCAGGCCATTCTCGATCTGGCCACAGACCTCGACATCGCGGTGATCGAGGACGCGGCCTACCAGTCGCTGCGCTATGACGGCGCGGAGGTCCCTCCACTGCTGGCGCTCGACATCGCGCGCACCGGCTCAATCGAGGCCAGCCGCACGATCTATTGCGGCAGCTTCTCCAAGACCTTAGCGCCGGGCCTGCGCGTCGGCTGGGTCTGCGCCGCAAAGCCGGTGATCTCCAAACTCGTGCTGATCAAGCAGGCGTCGGACCTGCATTCGGCGACGCTCAACCAGATGGCGATCCACACGGTCGCGTCCAACGGGTTCGAGTCCCAGGTGGCGAAGATCAAGGCCGCCTACAGGGCGCGGCGGGACGCGATGCTGAAAGCGCTCGAGACCTACATGCCCAGGGGCGTGACATGGACCAAGCCCGATGGCGGCATGTTCGTCTGGGTCACCCTGCCCGAGGGGTTTGACGGCGCGAGCCTTCTCGCCGAAAGCCTCAGGACCGAACGCGTGGCGTTCGTGCCCGGCCGCGCCTTCTTCGCCGACGGCTCGGGCGCCAACACCCTGCGTCTGTCGTTCTCCTGCGCATCCGAAGCGATGATCGACGAGGGCATCAAGCGGCTGGGCCGGGTTGTCGGGGGCGCATCCGCCTGAAAAGACCGCCTCTGCAACGGGAGGCCCCGCATGGCACTGGAACTCAGACCAAACTGCGAAGGCTGCGACAAGGACCTGCCGCCCCACTCGACCGAGGCGCGGATCTGCAGCTTCGAGTGCACCTTCTGCGCTGATTGCGTCGAGACCGCCCTTCTCAATGTCTGCCCCAATTGCGGCGGCGGATTCGCGCCGCGGCCGATCCGGCCTGCCACCGAATGGCGGCCCGGACTGTCGGTCGCAAAGCGTCCGCCCTCCACGGCCCGGCGGCGGATGTCCTGGTCAGCGCAAGAGGCTGCGGCCTTTTCCCAAAGGCTCAAGGATATCCCGCCGGAAGATCGGTGAGATCGTGATCAAGATGACGATGCCTGGGGGCGGCTCAGGGCTGCCTCGCCTGAGCAGCGCCAAGGCCCCTCAGCCCCGCGACGGAAAAGGCCGGTCAATCGACATCGCCAGCGGCGGCTCTGCCGGCGCGGACGCTGCGGCGCGCGCTTTTCTTGGCATCACGCCGTTGAACATCAGCGTCAGCACGGCGCTGCGGCGGACCGCGAGATGGATGCCATAGGCGATCAGCCCGGCGGCTGGCGCAATCACGGCGAATTCGAGGACAGGCGGCAGGTCGACCATCAGGAACAGCGTCGCCAGCACATAGATCACCGGGTGGTGGAACAGATAGATGGTGAAGGAGGCGTCGACCAGCTTGCGGATTCGCGCATCCGGCCGGCTGAAATGCCGTCGCGCCAGACTGGAGATGAAGCCCACGATCAGTACCGCTCCGATCAGGCCCGCCATCACCGTAAGCGTGTGGGTGAACAGCTCCGCGGGCGTGACCTGCGACAGGGTGACCAGCACCACGCCGGCAACGAAGCCCCCGACGCCGGTCTCAAGCAGCAGATCCTGCAGGGGGCGGCTGTAAAACAGCACCACGCCGAGGCCGAAATAGGGGGCATAGAGATTGTAGTTGATCACCGCATTGCCGTAATAGGGACTGGCGCCGGAGATCGCCGTCTGGGCCTGGGCGAAGAGTTCGCAGATGGCGGCGAAGGCTGCGAGCGACAGGATGCGGTTGTGCCCGACCCAGGCGACAAGAGCCTCGACCCGGGCGCGCAGGCCATGGCCGCCGATCAGCGCATAAAGCGCCGCCAGGCCCACGCAATAGGCGATCAGCGCCCACAGGAACCACAGATGCGAGATCCAGGGCTCGCCGAAATGGGTCAGTTCCCGGGCGATATGGCTCTGAAGCTCGTGGATCGGCACGGCGCCGGTGACGGTCAGCGCCGCCGACTGGATGACGATCTGGAACGGAACGATCAGAAGCGTGGCAAACAGGAGCGGCAGAGCGAGGCGGATGAGCCTGCTCTTGAGCCAGTCCCGCGCGCCCTGCCGGTCGAGCAGCATGATCGAGAACATGCCGGCGAGGATGAAAAACCCAGGCATGCGGAAGGTATGGAGGAAATTGGCAAACCAGGTAAGCGCCTGGCTCTTGTCGGGCGAACTCACCGACCATTCATGGCTGAGCGAGTAGATGACAGCAGCATGAAACGGAATGCCAAGGACCAGGTACAGCGCCCTGGAGAAATCCCAATCATGCAGCCGTTCCTGGCTGCGGCCCACGCCCGTGTCCATTGCCCGTCTCTCCCGTCCCGCTCATGCCAAACCGGCTTGCGGGTTCGCGCCAAGATCGCACAAAGCCGTTAAGACCGGCTTTCGACGAACGCTGCGATTTTAGCCAACCGGACGTGGATGCCCGGTCATGTGCTTGTCGGCGAAGGGGATGGGGTGTGCGCATGCGCGCATGATTAACAGGAAAACGCGCAGAAATATGGCCAGCCGGCAGGGGGGTAGGGAAGCCGGCTGGCCAAACTGACCTGAAGGGGTGTCAGATCAGGCAGTTATCCGTTGCCGAGTGCGGTCATGCAACGGCTCTGAACGGAATCGCTGTACTTGGCCTTGGCTTCCTGAGCCGCGGTGCAAGCGTCGCGAAGGGACTGCTGCTGTTCCGGAGTTGCGTTGTCCCAGTTCGACATGAAGGTCGCGTCATCGAGGTCGACGCCTTCGGAGTCCATCATCATGTCCCAGACGCCCGGCTCGCTCGCATAGGGGTCGAGTTCGGTGCGTGTGTTGGAGGCGCTGGTCTGGGCGAACGCGCCAACGGTGAAGGCCATCGTGAGGGCGGCTGCAGTAAGAATCTTTTTCATTTTTGTCTCCTCTACAAGGCGGGGGCGCCTCGATTTCAGTTACGCCACCACAATGCGGAAGCCGGGGGATCGTTCCGAAAAAACTGACCCGCGATGACGAAAATTCTCAGAAACTCTGCCCATGCGACCGATCTGCTCGCCTGAACGGAGACACAGCGCCGCGCGCAGCAGCTCTTTGAGTGCGGACCTTAAGCTTGCCGGGCCGCCGAATTTCGAGGATGAGCAGAGAGGTGATGCCCGGATCCGGGCCATGTCCTGATCCTGCCGGAGCCGATATGCCTTGCAGGTGATGACGAGTTCACCGATCCCTTTTTCCGTTTCGATGAGGTCCATCTGGTGGAGACCGAGGCGACCGCAGCCGCGATACCGGACCTGCGCGACCACGCGGTCTCTGTCGACCTCATCAACCTGATTCCAACGATGACCGGTCACCATCGCTGCCCGCTCGTCGCCTGGGTTCTTGCCATCGCTCCCATTCCCGAAAAGACCGGCAAAGGCCCCTCCTCCGCACCCGAGCTCACACGGCTCTACGGCCTCAGAAGGAACCGCCGGACCTTATCGGAGTGACGCCGGTTTCGCAGAACGAGTTCCCGGCGCGAGACAGATTTGCCGGCGACAACGATGTCTGCGACGGCAAGGCCCTGGTGCGGACCGAAACCCCTGGCGGATGCACCTTCATCCGCCCGTTCAAGGCGCTCAACGGCTGCTGATCCGTTCCGGAACAAAAGACAGGAAGCGGTCCCGGCCATTCCTACTCAGTGCTGTGGCTTCAGTGACCGGGCGGAATCTCGGTTCCCGGCCTTGCAGACGAGCCGGTTTACGACAATCCACAGCCTCATGCCG
The DNA here is from genome assembly GCF_014359905.1 of Hoeflea sp. Lineage (GTDB taxonomy): Bacteria > Pseudomonadota > Alphaproteobacteria > Rhizobiales > Rhizobiaceae > Hoeflea. Next base: position 23,794 of record NZ_JACIYP010000013.1, read on the forward strand.
TCGATCAATCGCCGGAGCCGAGCGCGATCGGACCGGGGTCTACGTCAAGAAACGCGCACAGGCTTTCGAAGACGAAACGGTGATCCTCTCGCTGGGGGATGCCTGAGACCGTGACTGTGCCGACCACGCCGGAACCCTTGATATGGATCGGAAAACAACCGCCATGCGGCGCCATGTCGAGTGGACAGACACCACGATTCTCATCCAGCGGCGCAGCCCCGGCCGCCAGCTCGCGGCTGACCCGGTAAGAGCATTTGTGGTAGCGCATGACAACATTGATCTTTCGACGGACCCAGTCTTCGTTGTCCGGCGAGGTGCCCGGGAGCGCCGCGAAAAACAGCCGTCGCCCCGCCAACTGGATATCGATCACCAAGGGCAGGTCCATTTCGGCGGCACGCTGGCGCATCAGGGTCCCCAGCGCCCAAGCATCGGCTTCCGAAAAATGGACAAACCGCAGCGCCTCTTCCTGACGCTTCAGGATCTCTGTGTCATCGGCAATCGTCATGCTGAAGCTCCACTGATCTGCACCAATTTGTTAACCATAAACCGGATAAAAAAACGCACTGCAAATTTCACATTTTCGAATTGGCGGCATCACCATGGCAAACCTATCAAGCCTGCATCTGGCAAGAAAGGCCACACTTACAGGGCTTCTTGTCCTTGCTGCAAGCTCGGTCGCGCATTCCGCCGATGCCGCGGAAGACCATCCGGAACACAGCTGGTCAGGTCTCTACCTTGGACTTCAGGCCGGTCACGACTGGGCCGATTCAAAGATTACTTTCGCTTCCTCCGCCTTCATCCCGCAACAGGGCAGCGGCTTCCTCGGCGGCGTCTATGGCGGCGCCAATATCCAGCTGGGCTGGAACACCGTGCTGGGTGTGGAAGCGGACGTGGTGGCCGGCCATGCCGCCGCCGACAGGCAGCCCGTGCGTTTGCCGGGAACTCCCCCGGCTATCTCGCAGTTCGGCCAAACCGAACTTGGCTGGAACGCCGCGTTGCGCGCGCGCGTCGGCCATGCGTTTGGCCGGTGGCTTCCCTTTGTGGCGGGCGGCGTGGCAATTGGCAGATTTGAGACCAGCCTGATCTCGCTCTTTCCCGCAGACACGCAAACAACAAACGAGACCCGGATCGGCTGGACCCTTGGCGCCGGCGTTGACTATGAACTCACCGAACACGTAACGCTGCGGCTTGAATATCGTCATACCGATTATGGCTCAAAATCCTGGCCAGCCTCAAATCCCGCCCCGGCCACAATTCTGCAAACACCCTATAGCACCGATCTTGTCTCGAACGCGATCCGCGTGGGCCTCAGCTACCGGTTCTGATCCGGCAATTCGCTGCCGTTCCCGCCCAAAAGACCGCAGCCTGCGAAACCGGGATCCAGATCCAATGCCGGGGATGGTTTCCGGGGGCTTTTTCGTTGCGGCCCCACTCACGCACAGTCTGTCGGCAATGCCCTCTTGGGGAGCAAAAAGGAAGGCCGGGGATCCTGCCCCGGCCTCCATTCTCAATGACCCGGCAAAACCTCAGTTCTTCGCCTTGTCGACCAGCGCGTTGCCCTTGATCCACGGCATCATGCCGCGCAGCTTTTCGCCGACCTGCTCGATCGGATGCTCGTCGTTGAGGCGGCGGGTGGCCTTGAAGCGGGCGCCGCCGGCGCGGTATTCCTGCATCCAGTCGGAGGTGAACTTGCCGGTCTGGATGTCGGTGAGCACGCGCTTCATCTCGGCCTTGGTCTCGGCGGTGATGATGCGGGGACCGGAGACATATTCGCCCCATTCGGCGGTGTTGGAGATCGAGTAGTTCATGTTGGCGATGCCGCCTTCATAGATCAGGTCGACGATCAGCTTGACCTCGTGCAGGCACTCGAAATAGGCCATTTCCGGCGCGTAGCCCGCTTCGACCAGGGTTTCGAAACCGGCGCGGATCAGCTCGACCAGGCCGCCGCAGAGAACCACCTGCTCGCCGAACAGATCGGTTTCGCATTCCTCGCGGAAATTGGTCTCGATGATGCCGGAGCGGCCGCCGCCGACGCCGCAGGCGTAGGAGAGCGCGAGATCATGGGCGTTGCCCGAAGCGTCCTGGTGAATGGCGATCAGGCACGGCACGCCGCCGCCCTTCTGGTATTCGCCGCGCACGGTGTGGCCCGGGCCCTTGGGCGCGATCATGACGACGTCGACGGAAGCCTTGGGCTCGATCAGGCCGAAATGCACATTGAGGCCGTGGGCGAAGGCGATGGCCGCGCCGTCGCGGATATTGGCCTCGATGTGGTCGCGGTAGATGTCGGCCTGCAGCTCGTCAGGTGTCGCCATCATCATCAGGTCGGCCCACTTGGCTGCTTCGGCGACGCTCATCACCTTGAAACCGTCGGCTTCGGCCTTCTTGGCGGTTGCCGAGCCTTCGCGCAGGGCGACAGCGACGTTGCCGGCGCCGGAATCCTTGAGGTTGAGCGCATGCGCCCGGCCCTGCGATCCGTAACCGATGATGGCCACCTTCTTCGACTTGATCAGATTGAGATCGGCGTCGCGATCATAATATACGCGCATGAGACACTCCCGTTGGTTCGCGTTTGTTGTCGTTGTGTCAGCGCCAGGCTTATTGCCCGCCGCCAATTCGTCAGGTTCCTATCTCCGCCCGTAAAGGCCGAGGAATTTGGTCACCGCCTGGGCGGAGAGGGCGCGGATGCCGGCCTCGTCCGGATGGCTGCCGTCGCCCAGCAACGCGCGGATCTGGGTGTCCGCCACCACCAGGCCGAAGAAGCTGCGAAAGGCATCCGCCGGATCCTCGAAATCGAGCAGTCCCGCCGCCCTGCCCGCTTCCAGAAGCGGCTCGATGCGGCTCTTCATGGCGAAAGGGCCATTGGTCAGCACGATCTCGCCAAGTCGGCTCTTGCCGGACCCCGCATGCGACACGGCCGCGCGGTTGAGCGCGATCGACAGATCGCCGGTGATCACCGTGAGCCAGCTTTCGGCAAAGCCGGTGAGCGCTGCCGACAGGCTCGCATGGGTCAGGCGGTCGCGCGGCAGCTTCGGCATCCGCACCTTGGAGGCCTGCCAGCGCACGGTGGCGGTCAACAACCCGTCGCGGTCGCCAAACCACTTGTACAAGGTCTCCTTGGAACAGCTCGCAGCCCGCGCCACGGCGGCCACCGAAAACCCGTCCCCTTCCGCCACCATCAGCCTGAGCACCGCATCCAGCACCTCGCGCTGGCGCTCGGAAAACTCAACCTCGGCACCGGGTGCGGCTCTGTCCGCAGCGTCGCGGATCGCGGCAGTCTGGCGCTCGGTGGGCAGGATGGGGTGGACGGCGATGGTCATGGGCGATGCGTACCGTACCGTACGGTTCGGTGTCAAGGGGCATTCCCTTCCAACCCAAGCGAACCCGGAGATCTCGATCCGTAATAGTGAACGGACAAAGCGGCTTTGATCAGAGAGGCGCTTGGCACTCTGCCCCACCCTCCCCCTTGAAGGAGGTCGGATCGCAGGTCCGGATGAGGGGCGCGCTGCCACAGCAAGTTCGGTTTCCGCTGATGGCCCACACCCTCCCCCCTATCAGCTTCGCTACTCCGACCTCCCCTCAAGGGGGAGGTGGAAGCTGGGCCTCACTTGTGCAAGCGGCACCGGACCATGCTGGTGCCTGGCTGGCCGGGGGCGGTGGACAGGTGCAGCAACTGGCTGTTGAACATCTGGATCGAGAACACCCGGTTGCCCCGCGCCTTGCAGGTGGCATCCAGGCGCACACTTGCCTCGCCGGCCGCGGTGGGTACGAATGTGCAGGTGCCGCCCGACTGGCGGATGCTGTCGGGCGTGATGACGGCGAAGCCCTCGAACTCGGTCTGGTCCATCATCGCGCATTTGTCGCCATCCGTTGCCCAGACGCCGACATAGGCGAGACGGCTCACATTGCGGTCATGGGCGAGGGCTGCGAGCGTATCGTCGCGCAGCAGGCTCTGCGGCGGAAGCACCGCATCGAGATTGACAACAGGCTTGCTTGGAACGCCGGGTTGCGGCTCGGACACGCAGCCCGCCAGAACGAACGGGACGAGCATCACCACCAGTTTCGTTTTGAGCCGACTCATTGTCTCTCCTGTCACAGCGCCCCGGCTTTCTGACCGAGCATTGTGACAATTTCAAGCGGGAACCGATGTGTTCGGATCGATCCGCGCAACAGCCAAGGCACGGACGGGCGCAGGATTGAACTTCGTTCAGGCGCGTCACGTATTGTCCGCGTCAAACCTCTGTCTCGCCGCATCGACGGCTGAAAAATTGTTGCCGGCCCATTGCACTAGATCGGTGAGCGGCGTGAGCATGGAGACGCCGAGGCTGGTCAGGCCGTATTCGACGCTCGGCGGCTTGGTGGCGTGGACCTTGCGGTAGACATGGCCGTCGCGCTCGAGGTCGCGCAGCGTCTGGGTCAGCATGCGCTGCGAAATGTCGGGCACCAGCCGGCGCAGCTCGCCGAAGCGGTAGGGCCGTTCGCCCAAGGCCAGCAGCAAAAGCGTGCTCCATTTGCCGAAGATGCCCTGCATGACCTGGCGGACCGGGCATTTGTCGAGGGCGTGATCGCCCTGCATCACCTTGAGCCGGTCGGCAAACGGGACGTGCGCATCCATGGGTGGTTCCTTTCGTGTAACCATTGGCGGCAAAACTGCCTTCTTTCGCCGCCGTCACACATACCATATGTGCTGTAACTCTCAATATGAGAGCAGCACTCTTTTTCGATGCGCTCGTGGAGCGCATCTCCCCAGAAAGGACATCGCATGACTGGCAAGATCCTCGTCACCGGCGCTTCGGGACAGCTTGGCTCCCGCATCATTCACCATCTCCTCACTACCCAGGGGCTCCCCGCCTCAGCGCTCGTCGCCGGGACGCGCGATCCCGCCAGGCTTTCGGACCTGGCCGGCAAGGGTGTCGCAACCCGCCGCATCGATTTCGATGACGCCGCCTCGTTGAAGGACGGGTTCGCCGGAATCGACCGGCTGCTGGTCATCTCCACCGATGCGCTGGATGGCGCGGGCACGCGGCTCAGGCAGCATCGTGCGGCGGTGGAAGCGGCGAAACAGGCCGGCGTCGGCCGCATCTTCTACACCTCGCTGCCCGGCCCGGACGACAGCCTGATCACATTCGCCCCCGATCATCTGGGGACCGAAGACGCAATCAAGGCGTCGGGTCTCGCCTACACGATCTTCCGCAATGGCTGGTACATGGAAAACCTGTTCATGGCGCTGCCGCAGGCGCTTGCCTCGGGCCAATGGTACAGCGCGGCCGGTGATGGCAGGCTCGCCCACATCGCCCGCGACGACATTGCCCGCGCGATCGCCGCAGGCCTCGCCTCCCCGCCCGCGGAGAACGTCACCTATACGCTGACCGGCGACACCGCGCGCACGACCGAGGAGATCGCCGCCCTGGTCCGCGAGGTGACCGGCAAGCCGCTCGCGGTGGTGCATGTGAGCGACGCGCAACTGGCGGAAGGCATGGCGGGCGCGGGCGCGCCGGCGCCCTATATTCCCACCTTCGTCTCGTTTGACGCCAACACGCGCGAAGGCAAGATCGCCATGGTGACGGACGATGCCAAAGCCTTGTCGGGCACGAGCCTTACGTCTCTTGAAGAGTTCCTCGTCGCCAACAAGTCCGCTCTGCTCACATAGGCAAGCGGGGACAAGCCGGATCGTGGCCCCGATCTGCGGCCATGACCAAGGCGTGCCCTTCATCCAGACCTGATGGAGGGCGCGCCATGTGACGATGTCACCCGCAGGCCCTGACAAACCGGCGCACGGTTTCGGCCATGCCGTATTCCAGCGCGTCGGCGGTCAGGCCGTGGCCGATGGAGACTTCCAGCAGATTGGGCAGCGCGCGGGCAAGTGCGGGCAGGTTTTCGACCGTCAGATCGTGGCCGGCATTGACGCCAAGCCCGAGTTCGCCGGCGATCCTGGCCGATGCCTCGAGCTTGGCGAGTTCGGCAGCGGCGCGGGCCGGATCGTCGAAGGTTCCGCCATAGGGGCCGGTGTAGAACTCCACCCGGTCGGCGCCCGTGGCCTTTGCGGCCTCGAGGCTGGCGCGGCTGGCGTCGGGATCGCAGAACAGCGACACGCGCGCGCCGTTCTTCTTGAGACGCTGCACGACGGCGCGCAGGAAGTTGCCCTTGCCCTCGAAATCCCAGCCATGGTCGGAGGTGGCCTGGGACGGATCGTCGGGCACCAGGGTGACCTGCTCGGGCGCGTTGGCTTCGACCAGATCGAGGAACTCGTCGGTCGGATAGCCCTCGATGTTGAACTCGGCGTTCGGGAATTCATCGTCGATCAGCGCGCGGAGTGCGGGAAGGTCGGAGAAGCGGATATGGCGCTGGTCCGGCCTCGGGTGCACCGTCAGCCCGTGCGCGCCATTCATGAGCGCGATGCGCCCCAGCGCCGTGACGCTGGGCCAGGGCAGGTCGCGGCGATTGCGCAGCATGGCGATGGCATTGAGGTTGACGGAAAGCTCGGCGGGCATGGCGGCCTCATGGACAGGGACTCTGACAGGGCCGTGGCCCATGCGTTTTCCTAGAGCATTGGCCGGGAATGTGAAACGAAATTCGGGAAAGCGGCCATTCGGGTCTTGAATGAATGGCACTCGCACCGGGACCCTGGCAGCCCGGCAAGCCGGCCGACACCCGAGTGCGTTGAGCTCAGGATTTGCCGCGCCTCAGCCGCGCCGAATAATCCTTCATGTCGGCATCATAGGATTCGATCATGCGGCGCTGGCGTCGCTTGCCGATCCTGAGCGCACCCCAGAAAAACAGAACCGCAACCACCCCGATCAGCGCGAGGATGGGCCCGCCCAGGTCACCGGGATCCGACGTCCCGAAGGTCTTCTTGAGCAGCTGGTCAAAATCCAGCGCATGGGCCGGTGCGGCGGCCGTGACGGCGATCAGCGCCAATGCGAGAGCGGACAGGGGGCGCATGCGGGTCTTCCTTGTGCAGATCATCCAGGAGCACGGTAGCGCGACAATGTTAAAATTGGCGTTAAGAATCGGCCGCCGTCATGCGCCTGCCTCCGGAGTCGGACCAGCGCATCAGGTAGTTCTTTATTAGTGTTTCTTCAGCATGATACGTCCCACACGCCGTTGCCGGCCGGCTACGGCGTCGCACGGACGAACGATGCTGCTCGGGCGCCGGGAATGAGGGGTCGTGGCCCTACCCCGCGCGGTGTCGAGACCTTAACATGACGGCGCCGCAGCGTCGGGCAACCCCGCATACCGCAACGGGTGCTCAGGCGCGAGACGCTGAGACAGGACACCGCATGCCAGTCCATCCCCTGCCGGAGCAAGAGGCAGAACGCGTGGCCAAGCTGCGCAGCTATGAAATCCTCGACAGTCTGCCGGAGGAGACCTACGAGCGCATCACGCGGCTCACCGCCAGGATCCTCGACATGCCGGCCGCGATGATCTCGCTCGTGGACGGCGACCGGCAGTGGTTCAAGGCGCAGGTCGGCGGAGACCGGAGCGATGTCCCGCGGGAGCTCTCCTTCTGTTCCCATACGATCTGCCAGAACGGTGTCTTCGTCGTCGAGGACGCCAGCAGGGACCCGAAGTTCCTGGACAATCCCTTCGTCACCCAACATCCCCATATCCGGTTTTATGCCGGGGCCCCGTTGCGCGCCAGCGGCGGGCTGAACATCGGCACACTCTGCGTTCTCGACATCAGGCCGCGGACCATGAGTGCAAGGGACAGACAGTCGCTTGCTGATCTGGCGGCCGTCGTCATGGACGCGCTCGACACACGCCTGATCATTGACCGGGCGGAAACAGCCGAGCGCCGCCTGATCGACGCGGTGGAGAGCCTGCCGGACGGCTTCGTCCTGTTTGACAATCAAGACAGGCTGGTCATCTGCAACAGCCGTTTCCGCGAGATCTATGCCGAGAGTGCCGACCACATCCAGCCCGGCGTGCGCTTCGAGGAGATCATCCGCAAGGGTGTCGCCAGCGGACAATATCCCGATGCGCTGGGCAATGAAGAAGCATGGATTGCCGAGCGGGTCGAGATGCACCAGAATCCCGGGGAGCCGACCGAGCAGCATCTGCCGGGCGACAAATGGTTCAGGGTTCAGGAACGCCGCACCAGCGACGGCGGTCTTGTCAGCTTCCGCTTCGACATCACCAACCTCAAGCGCCAGGAACGGAAACTGGCGCGGCTGGCCTGGACCGATGGCCTGACCGGCGCCTTGAGCCGGCGCCGCATCCTGGAACTGGCCGAAAGCGAGATCGAGCGCGCCCATCGCCACGGCATCGCGGTGTCCCTGCTCATTCTCGATGCGGACCATTTCAAACAGATCAACGACCGCAATGGCCACACCGCCGGAGACGAAGTGCTCAAAGGCATGGTGGAGCGCTGGAAACGGGTGTTGCGCTCGCACGACCTGATCGGGCGGATCGGCGGCGAGGAATTCTGCATCCTGCTGCCCGAAGTCGGCTCCGACGGCGCGGTCAGGGTGGCCGAAAAACTGCGCCAGGAGACCGCATGCCTGCCGTTTGCCTTCGAAGGCCAGCTGCTGCGCGCAACGGTCAGCATCGGCGTGGCGACCCTTGCGCCGGGCCAGGACGTGGCGGCCCTGATGCGCTCGGCCGACAGAGCGCTGTACGAAGCCAAGGATGCCGGCCGCGATTGCCTTGTGGTCGCCGCCTGACCAGCGATCCGCATGCCATCCGAGGCCTTGCCCGCGCCCGGCCGCAGGCTTAACCTTCGTGAACGGGGCTCGCGCCAGGAGGCCCGCCAGGTTGAGGCCACAGGCAGGAGCCGGATGATGATCTTCATTGCCACGTCGAAAAACGGCGATCGCATCGAGTACCGCGACAGCAAGCGCTGGCTGTGGATCCTGTCGGTGCTCGTGCCTTCGCTGCCGGGGCTCGCGGCGGTGGCTTACCTCACGAGCGGCAATGCGTGGTGGGTGCTGGCGCCGATCGTGTTCTATTACGGCATTTTCGTCGCGACCGACCATCTGGTGGGCGTCGACCCAAACAATCCCCCAGAAGAAGTGGTCGAGGCCATGGCCTCGGACAGATACTACCGGATCCTGCTGTTTCTCTCTGTTCCGGTGTTCTGGTTTTCCTTCCTCGCCTCAGCCATTGCGGCAGGACAGGAGGGTACGCCTTTCTGGGCCTGGCTCGGGCTGGCGATGAGCGCCGGCATCAGTTCAGGCACGGCGATCACCGTCGGCCATGAACTCGGCCACAAGCTCAACCGGCTCGACCAGTGGGGCGCCAAGCTCGCCAATGCGGTGTCAGGCTACGGCCATTTCTGCATCGAGCACAATCGCGGCCATCATGTGCATGTCGCCACGCCGGAGGATCCGGCCTCGGCGCGGCTTGGGGAAAGCCTCTGGCGTTTTGCCCTGCGGGAGATCCCCGGCACGGCGGTGCGCGGCTGGCGCATGGAGCGCGGGCGGCTTGAACGCAAGGGGCTCTCCTTCTGGCATTGGCGCAACGACATCCTGCAGGGCTATGCCATCACCCTTGCCGTCGATCTCGCGCTGATCGCAGCCTTCGGCTGGACCATGATCCCGTTTCTTCTCTTGCACAATCTGATCGGCTGGCTGCACCTGACATTTGCCAATTATGTCGAGCATTACGGGCTCAAGCGCGATGTCAGGCCCGACGGGCGCTACGGCCCGTGCGAGCCGCGGCATTCCTGGAACACCAACCACATCGTCACCAACCTCTTCCTGTTTCATCTGCAGCGGCACTCCGATCACCATGCCAATCCGCTCAGGCCCTACCAGGCGCTGCGTTCCTTTGATGATCTGCCGACGCTGCCTTCGGGCTATCCGGGAACATTTCTGCTCGCCGCGATCCCGCCGCTGTGGTTTTCGGTGATGGACCCCAAGGTTTTGGCCTGGGCCGGGGGCGATCCGGCAAAAACCAATCTCGATCCGTCGCGCGCACCTTTGTATCAGCCGGGGCTTGCCGGGAGATGACCGTCACCACGCCGTCGTTTGAGCGCATCTCCGGCATTCTTGCGTTTCTGGATGAAGCCAACCGCCTGAAGGACACCTTGCGCAGCGGGCGCACGCCTGAAGGCCGGCAGGAAAGCACCGCCGAGCACAGCTGGCGGCTTTGCCTGCTGGTCATGCTGCTGGCGGGCGAGCTTGAGGGCGTCGATGTGCTCAGGCTTCTCAGGATCTGCATCGTGCATGATCTCGGAGAGGCCATCTCGGGAGACGTGCCGGCGATAGAACAGCGCGCCGGCGATGACCGCGCGTCGCGCGAACGCGCCGATCTCGTCACGCTGTGCGCAGCCCTGCCCGAGGATCTCAGGACCGAGATCGTGGCGCTGTGGGACGAGTATGCCGCGGCCGCCTCGCCGGAGGCCATCCTCGCCAAGGGACTCGACAAGATCGAAACCATGCTGACCCACTCGACGGGAAAGAACGGTGACGATTTCGACTACCGGTTCAACCTCGGCTACGGACTGGCCGCCACCGGCAGGCATCCGCTGCTGAGAGCGCTCAGGGCCCAGGTCGACGCGCGGCACCGCGCGATCCTCGATCGCCAGCAATCCAGCTGACCGCGCGGCGCCGATGGCGGTTTCCGTGCGCCTGACGCGTGTCAGGCGGCCTTGCCGAGGCGGGACTTTTGCGGCGTTTGGCTGCCTCTACCCGCGATGGTGAAGCGGCCAGCCAGGTCCGCCAGCGCCTGGTTGATGCCGAGCAGGTTCTGCGTGGCCGCATTGGTCTGTTCCACCATCGCCGCGTTCTGCTGGGTGATGTGGTCCATCGACGTGACCGCGGTGTTGATCTCGGCAATGCCCGATGCCTGTTCCGTCGCCGATTGCGAGATCGAGGCAAAGTGATCGCTGATGACGCGCACCTGACCGCCAATGCTGGTCAGCGCCTCGCCGGTCTTGTTGACCAGGCTGACGCCGTTGAGCACATCGCTGAACGAGGACTCGATGAGTTCCTTGATCTCCTTGGCGGCGGAAGCCGAGCGTTGCGCAAGTTCACGCACTTCCTGGGCGACCACGGCAAAGCCCCTGCCCGCTTCGCCCGCGCGCGCGGCCTCGACGCCGGCATTGAGCGCCAGCAGGTTGGTCTGGAACGAGATTTCGTCGATCACCGAGATGATCTGGGTGATCTTCTTCGACGATTGCTCGATCTTGCCCATCGCCGCGATCGCCTCGGTGACGGTCTCGCCCGATTGCGCCGCGTGCACGGAGGTCTTCTCCACCACCTGGCGGGCTTCCTGGGTGCGCGTGGCGGATTGCCTGGAGATCGTGGAGATTTGCTCGATCGCGGCTGCGGTTTGCTCAAGCGCCGCCGCCTGCTGCTCGGTCCGCCGCGCCATGTCGTCGGTGGCGGTGGAGAGCTCCCGCGTGTCGGAGCCTGACTGGCCGATTGAGGCGGCGATCTCGGCAAATGCCTCATTCAGCCTGGCGATGGCGGTGTTGTAATTGTGCTTGAGCTGATCGAAATCAGGCGCGAGCGGCTCGGAAATGGTAGACCCCAGATCGCCCTCGGACAATCCGGCCAAAGCCCGGTCAAGCGCCCGCAGCGCCTTCTCCTGCTCGGCCTTCGACTGCGCCTGTTCGGCTTCCGCCTTGGCCCGCTGCTCGCTCAGTTCGTCAAGATAGACCGAAATGGCATAGTCCATGTCGATCAGCGCCGCCTTGACCACGGCTGTCACGCCCTGACTGGTCTTGCGGGCTTTCTTGCCCACGCCGAAGCCGGTGACTTCCGTGTGAATGATGTTGGTGATCAGTTCCTCGAGGATCAGCGCGTAACCGCCGATGTACCATTTCGGCTCGAGCCCGAGCTTCGCGTGGACCTTGCCGATGCGGGTCACGCCGTCAATGTAATCCCGGTTGAAGGTGCCGGTGGCGATCAGGTTCCAATGGTCGACCTGCTTCTGCTTGGCATGTTCAACGTGAGCCGCATCGCGAAAGTGCCGCGCGGTCTCCGGAGTGGACGTGGCTTGGCCATAGAACCGGTCCAGCGCCGGCCCCACGGACCGTGCGATCTGCGGCTTTTGGGCTTTGAGCGCCGCCAGTTCCTGCTCGCCCATTGCCACAAATTTGAGTTTGTCAGCGATTTCGTTCATCGCTGCGGCTTCGTCTTGCATTATAGTTTCCCGATCTGATGCCTTGAAAGATCGCTTCCCATCCGCGGTTGTCATGGCCTGCAACGGGGCGCCAATTGCCCTGAAATCATAATCGATCAGGCTTTCCTAAAACAAAATGAAGGTTTGATGGTGGTATCTTGTACATTCGCCGCGGCGATAGCCGGTTCATGGCGCTTGCAGCTGAAAAATCTGTCGACTTCCGCTGTTCACGACATGATCGCGGATAAGACGCCCTCGAAACAACAGAGCGACCTTTGTGCGTCCAATTGGACGCACGGCGCTCCAGCGCAAAATGGCGCCCGTACCGGCATGGGGATCGCGTCTCATGGCGTGAGCGGGTTGCGGCTGTCAGCGAGGATCTTGCCGCCAATGGCGATGAAACAGACGCCGGCGGCGCGCTCGATCCAGTGCCGGGCATTCTGGAAGCGGGCGACCACCGGGCGCGACGACATGAACAGGGTCACCAGCGTGTACCAGGTCGCTGCACTCAGCATCACCAGGCCGATCATCATCCCCATGACCCACAGCGGCATCGCATCGCTCACCGCGGTGGCGAAGACGCTGGTGAACAGCACGATCGCCTTGGGGTTGGTCAGCGTCACCAGAAAGCCGAAGGCGAGCGGGTTGCCGGACCGGCCAGGATCGCTGCCGACGATCTCGATGGCCGCGGGCCTGGTCAGCAGCAACCTGATCCCGAGCCAGGCGAGATAAAGCCCGCCGCAGATCCGCACCGCCCAGGCGAGCCACTGGTACTGGACCAGAATGGCCGACAGCCCGAGAAGGCTCAGCCCCGCATAGAACCCGAGCCCCAAGGTCACGCCGAGCGTGGTCAGGAGGCCCGCGCGCGTTCCCCGCGACATCGACGAGCGCACGACGGCGATGAAATCGGGGCCCGGCAGCATCAGCGCCGGAATGAAGATGGCAAAAACGCCGACAAGCACGATGGTCCATTGCATGGTCATGATCCTTCCGTTTTCGCAGGCCCTCACACACTCATGGCGAGCACACGGCTGATCTCGGTCAGCGACCGGCCAGACTGTCCGCTCCAGACATTGAACGCGGACTGGACATCCGCCAAGGCCTTTCTCGATGTCGGTGGCCTGTCGACAACGCCTTCGGCGATCAGGCGGTCGACCACGCTTTGCGACAGGATGAAACTGTCCTTGCCGAGGCTGCGCAGGCAATATTGCCCGGTCGTGCCGCCGAGCCGGCTGCCGCGTTTCTTCAACACGTCCAGAAGGCCGATGAAATCGTCCGAGGGCCAGTCGGCGATGGCTTTGGCCGCACTGCCCGCCTCCGCCGCCAGCGTTTGCAGGAAGATGGCGTTCTCCTGGACCGACCGGATCTTGGCCCCATGGCGGACGATGCTCGTATCCGACACCAGCCTTTCGAAATCCTCGTCGGTGAGCATGCTGCAACGGCCGATGTCGAAGCCGTCGAATGCCGCCTCGAATCCCGGCCACATGCTCTCGACAACCTTCCAGTTGAAGCCAGCCTGAAAGATGCATTTGGTCATCGCCGCAAGCCAGCGGTCATCGGGCAGAGCCGCGAGCTCGGCTGCGGATTTCGGCGGGGCGAGCATGGCGTTCAAGGCGTTCTCACCGCCCTTGCGGCTGGCTGCGATGGCAAAGATCTCATCAAATGTGCGCATGGCGTCGTTCCGGAAAAGGCCCTGTCGACTATGATTCTAGCCGAGCGGGTCGGCGATGGCGAGACCCTCAGCCGGGTCTGGCAGCCACCCAGATCATGTGGCGCGCGCCTCTTTTCCGGGTGCTGGCGCGGACCGGGACTTCGTCCACGTCAAACCCCGCCTGCCGGAGGCGGCGGGTGAAGGCGGGATCGGGCGCCGAGGACCAGACGGAGAAGACGCCGCCGGGCGTGAGCGCCCTGAAGGCGGCGGTCAGTCCGGCCATGGAATAGAGCGCGTCATTTCCGCTGCGCGTGAGGCCTTCCGGGCCATTGTCGACATCGAGCAGGATCGCGTCCCAGAGGCCCGCGCCTTCGCCGATCCGCTGTCCAACGTCGCCCGCAAACAGGCTGACGCGCGGATCGTCGAGACAGCCGTCGAAGACCGCCGCCATTGGTCCGCGCGCCCAGGCAATCACCTCAGGCACCAGTTCGGCGACGGTGACGCGGGCGTCCGCGCCCAGGGCTGCAAGGGCTGCGCGCAGGGTGAACCCCATGCCGAGCCCGCCGATCAGCATGCGGGCCCGGGGTCTATCTTCAAGCCGTTCCGCCGCAAGCCGCGCAAGCGCCTCCTCGGAGCCGCTCAGACGGCTGTTCATCAGCTCGTTGGCGCCGAGCATGATCGAGAATTCGGATCCCCGCTGCATCAGCCGGAGTTCCGGGCCGTCATCAAGCTCTACGGCGTCAAGCCGGACCCAGGGGATCATCGCGCACTCCGTTGCACCGGTTTCACCTCGCCCTGTCCTATGCCACCCGAAGCCCGCGCCGTATCCAACCGCGCAGGCCGAGCAGAATGCCAAGGTTCAGCACAATTCCAGCCAGCAGCAGCACAAACCCCCAGTATTCAGTATGCCGCCCGTGGACGCTATCAAGCAGGAAATACCATGGCATGGCCAACATGATGGCGAAGATGGCGGCGAACGGATCCGGCTCGAGGCCCAACAGCCCGTTGACGCCGACAATGGCGAGTGCGAGCGAAGCCAGCGATGCGAGCGCGAAAACCCAGATGATGACGGTGAGCAATTGGGCCAGGCGACGCCGGATCATGCAGCGAGCCTCATTTGTATTCATAGGTGTAGGACGCGCACATGTCGGCGTCGCTTGACGGCACATCCTGGGTGTCGAAGACGGCGACGACGGTCAGATCGGCGTCAGAAGCATCACCCCAGGCGGCGACATAGGTGACATCGCCCTGGCCGCAGAGCAGGTTGCCATTGTTGAGTTCCGGATCGGCGGGCGTCGTCACGCTGTAGACGGATGCGCCGACCTGGGATCCTTCGACATTGAAATTGTCCGCCACCAGCTCATCGAATTCAAGAGCCTCGCCGTTCTCGAACACGATTGAAAAATCATCGAGCTCGATGTCGCCGGTAACCGCCATGGCTGTGCCGGAGACCGCGGCAAGGCTGTCGGCCAGGGCAGGCGACATGGAAACAGAGGCAACGGCGAGCACGAGGGCAATGCCAGAGGCGCGAAGGCAGATCATAGGGGGAACTTTCTCAATTGGGCCGCCAGGCGCGGCAGAATTCAGAATAGTGCCGGGCAGCATCCCACGCAACCGCAAATCGAGAAACCGCCGGGCCGGAGCGCCCGGCAACGACCGGTCCGAACGCTCAGAAAAACCGATCAAACAGGCAATCCACCAGCCCGCACACCAAAGGCATACCCGTTAATTCTTGCAGCCCTGACAATCAATCTTGTTAAGCCTGCAATGGCATCTATCGCCGCGGGTGGATGCAGGCTTCTGGCCGGTCGAGAAATGCGAGACACAATTGGTTTACAATGCGGCGAACAAGGCACCGGAGGCGCTGACCGACACGCAATCCCAGCGGCTGATCTTCGCCTATAAGACCGCTGCCTTGCTGATCGTGGCATTGACCCTGCCCTGGAGCCTTTACTTCATCTGGATCGGGCAATGGCCCATCGCGATCGCAAACCTGATCCTGATGGCGCTTGCCGGCGTCAGCTCGCTGCTGATCCGGAGCGGCCGGCTGAATACCGCCCTGGTCGTGTGTGAGCTGACCCTTGTGATTTTCACTGTTCTCTACACCCTGATGTTCGACGAACCGAGCGAGGGCGCCCCAAGGGTCACCCATCTGTACCTTCTGGTGCTGGCGATGCTTGGCTATATCGGTCACCTGCGGCGCAAGTCGGCTTTCCAGCTGGCGGTGACCGCTGTCAGTCTTGTCGCCTTCGTCGCCTTGTCGTGCACGACCTATGCATTCCCCTTTGCCCAGCCGATCCCCGACGACGTCCGGTCCATCGGCATCTGGGCGAACGGCATTCTGTCGACCACCATGATGTGCTTCGGCATCTACGCCATCCAGCGGGAAATCACCCGGCCGAAGGGCATGGCGCTGGAATTGAGCAGCGCCGTGCGCAAGGGGGAAATGGAGCTTCATTTCCAGCCGCAGATCGACCTTGCCGGAAAGGTTCTCGGCGCCGAAGCGCTGCTCCGCTGGCAGCATCCAAAACGCGGCCGGATCCCGCCCGGAGACTTCATTGCCGTCGCCGAGGCGGCCGGGCTGATGCCGCTGCTGGGTGGCTGGGTGATCCAGGAGGCGTGCCGGACGCTGGCGCTTTGGGGCGATGATCCGGTGTTGCGCACGCTCACCCTTGCCGTCAATGTCAGCGCCGACCAGTTCCAGGTCGAGGATTTCGAGAGCTCGGTGCTGGAAGCGATCCGTGTGCACGGGGTCGATCCCGCCCGGCTCAAGATCGAACTTACGGAAAGCGTGATTGTCCATGATCTGGAGCCGGTGATCGCCAAGATCGAAAACCTGCGCGCCGCCGGCATCCGCTTCGCGCTGGACGATTTCGGCACCGGGTATTCCTCTCTGAGCTATCTCAGGCAATTGCCGCTCGACCAGCTCAAGATCGACCGGAGTTTTGTCAGGGAATCGCTCGACACCGACCGGGGCACGGCGCTGGCGAGGAGCATTGTCCAGCTTGGGCTCGATCTCGGTTTCGTCGTGCTGGCCGAGGGCATCGAAACCCCGGCCCAGCATGCGTTCCTGCGCGATTGCGGCTGCCACGAATTCCAGGGCTACCTGTTCGGCCGCCCGATGCCCGCCGGCGCCTTTGCCGAGCATGTCCGCGAAGCAACGCGCACAGCCTCCCAAGCCGCTCCCGCCCTGCGGCTCGCCGTGGTCGACTGGCCGAAGCAGCTCAGGGAGCGTGGCGGAACCGCCTGAGACTAGCGGGCGCGCGCATCGAAGGCCCGGCGCGCCGCCTCGACCTCGGGCATCTGTTCCATGGTCCAGGCATAGAGCGCCTTGAACGGCGGCTGCAGCGTCCGGCCGAGCGGCGTGATCTCGTATTCGACGCCCACGGGCGAGGTCGGCAGCACGCGGCGCTCGACAAGCCCGTTGCGTTCGAGCCTCCTCAGACACTCGGTCAGTGCCTTCTGGGTGATGCCTTCGAGATGCCGCTTGATGGCGTTGAAGCGCATCGGCCCGGCGTCGAGAACGGTCAGCACCATCATCGACCATTTGTCGGCGATCTGGTCGAACAGCACCCGGCTCGGACAGCTCGCGGAAAAGCTCTCGCAGGTCCTTGTATCGGAGGTCTTTGTATCCATGGTGGTTTCCTCGCCCATACCTAGTCCATTCAAAGTGCTGCCTTGAACCTTGGTATAAACTATATACTTGGAGAGCTCCACTGAAAAAAGGACTCCCAAGACAATGCAAGCCTCCCCCAACACCGACAGCCTGTTCCAGCCCTTCGCGCTGAAATCGCTTCAACTCAAGAACCGTATCGTGATGGCGCCGATGACACGGAGCTTTTCGCCCGGCGGCGTTCCCGGCGCCAATGTGGCCGACTACTATCGCCGCCGCGCCGAAAGCGATGTCGGGCTGATCCTGTCCGAAGGCACGGTGATCGACCGGCCGGCGTCGCGCAACGAGGCGGGAATTCCTTTCTTCCACGGAACCGAGGCACTGGCCGGCTGGGCCCATGTGATCGACGCCGTGCATGAAGCCGGCGGCAAAATGGGACCGCAGATCTGGCACACCGGCGCCACCCGCGGCATGAGCGGCTGGACGCCGGACACCCGGGTCGAAAGCCCTTCGGGCCTCAACGGCCCGGGCGACCCGAACGGTGTGGCGATAAGCGACGAAGACATCGCGGACACGATCGCGGCCTTCGCCAGCGCCGCAGCCGACGCCAGGCGCCTGGGCTTCGACGTGGTCGAACTGCACGGGGCGCATGGCTACCTGATCGACCAGTTCTTCTGGGAAGCCACCAACCTGCGCACCGACCGCTATGGCGGCGCGACGCTGAAGGAGCGCGCCCGCTTTGCCGCCGAAATCGTTGCCGCCACACGCGTGGCGCTCGGCCCGGACATGCCGCTGATCCTCAGGCTCAGCCAGTGGAAGCAGCAGGACTACAAGGCGAGGCTCGCCACCACGCCGGACGAGATGGCGGACTGGCTGCTGCCCCTGAAGGAAGCCGGCGTCGATATCTTCCATTGCTCGCAACGCCGTTTCTGGGAACCGGAATTCCCCGAGATCGACGGCGCCGAAGGCCTCAACTTTGCCGGCTGGGCCAAGAAACTGACCGGGGCCGCAACCATCTCGGTCGGCTCGGTCGGCCTGTCGGGCGAGTTCCTGGCGGCCTTCGGCGGCCAGACATCCTCGCCCGTCGGTCTCGACGCGCTGGTCAAGCGCATGGAGGCCGAAGAATTCGACCTGATCGCCGTCGGCCGCGCCATTCTGGGCGACCCGCACTGGGTGACCAAGATCAAGACCGGCGAGACCGACGCCCT
The DNA here is from genome assembly GCF_014359905.1 of Hoeflea sp. Classification (GTDB taxonomy): domain Bacteria; phylum Pseudomonadota; class Alphaproteobacteria; order Rhizobiales; family Rhizobiaceae; genus Hoeflea. The sequence continues at coordinate 42,332 of NZ_JACIYP010000013.1, forward strand.
CAAGAGCTTCGATCCGGCTTCGCTGGCAGAGCTGGTTTGACATGAGCGCCGCCGGGACAACGGTTCCGGCGGCGCTGCGCGCTCACGACCCAATTCAAGCAATGAGAACACCGGCGCCGTTCAGCCCGACAGTCCAAGAGAGGTCAGGATGTTTCTCGACGGACCATCTCCAAAGCGTAAGAGACACACGAAAGAAACGGCGCTGTATAGTTCCGCGTCTTCCTCACCTTGCCGGCGCACGTATTTGTAAGCATTTGATTGAAAGCTTATCCAGCTTATTCTTCCCCACCTTAAGAATGTCTTTACCATAAGGTCATTATCAATGAGATCCGTTGGAACGAAGCCTGTTCAAAAGGACGAGGCTCTGCCGCGATATGGAAGATGAGGATCAGCATGAAGCTTTTCATGAACGCCGCTTTGGCAATCTGCCTTGCAACGCTGATTGCGCCGGCCCGCGCGGCTGACCTTGCCCCACCCTTTGTCGAACTTCCAGAGATCCCGGCCGCATCAGGGTGGTATTTGCGCGGTGACGTCGGGTATTCCAAAAGTCAGAAGTCGACGGGCGAATGGGATTTCTGGAACCAGTTTGTGGGCGTTCAGGGAATCGACGACACCTATCGCTACGACTCGCTCAAACTGCGTGACTCGGCCTCCATCGGCATCGGTGTCGGCTACCAGGTCAACGACCAGCTCAGAACCGACGTGACGCTGGATTTTTTCCACGCCAAATTTGCCGGCCAGACCGAATGCCCGCTGATGATCAAATCCGATCCGGCGCATGCCCTGCCGTTTCCGTCTGACTGCCACTATGATGACAGTGCAAACGCCAATGTCTGGACGGCTATGGCCAATGCCTATGTCGACCTGAAGACCATCGGCCGCTTTCGGCCCTATCTCGGGGCGGGCGTCGGCGCCGCCTATGTCAAATACGGGACCATGTCCCGTCAGGAAGTCTGCGAAAATTGCGCCCCCAGCTATCCTCGCTATACTGCCCAGCAGCAAGGCGTGGGCAGCGTCCGCGCGGCTGCAGCCCTCATGGTCGGCACAAGCTATGACCTGACCGACCGGTTGAAACTGGATGCCGGCTATCGCTTCATGCATATCTTTGGCGGCGATGCCTATGAATATGATTCCGAAGACCAGGCAGCCGGCGCAAGCGGCGTCCAGATCCGCGATAACGGCTTCAATGTCCACCAGGTCCGGGCCGGATTGCGTTACGCGCTCAATTGAGCTTTCGATTCTGTCGAAAAAGGCAAGGCTGTCGTCACACCACGCCGCGTTGTTTACGGCATACCTGCTTCAATCGGAATCGTTTCAAGCAAGTATGCCGTCGTTTTGAGTGCTGAAGCATCCCTTGTGCGTTTGATTAAACCCGCGGCGCTTTGGTAGCGCGTGCTACCTGACGATCGTCAACCGCTCCGCAGCCCGTGTGATCGCGGTATAGAGCCACCGCTCGCGCGTGTCTCGAAACGCAAAGCTTTCGTCAAACAGCACCACATTGTTCCACTGCGAGCCTTGCGCCTTGTGGACGGTGAGCGCGTAGCCGTAGTCGAAATCGTCGTAGCGTTTCTTGGTCTGCCAGGGGACGTCGAGGTCGGGGGTGTCGAAAGCGCTTTTCAGGAGCTTGATCTTGGCCGAGCCGCGCTCCATGTCGTCGTCCTCGGGGCGGACCAGCAGGTTGATGCCGGGTTTGACGGTCTCTTTCGATGAGGTCATCACCTGCCAGAGCGAGCCGTTGAGCAGGCCTTTGGCGGGGTCGTTCCTCAGGCACACGAGCTTGTCGCCGGCTTGCGGGAAAGCCTGGTCAAACCCCTTGAGCTCGCGCAGGCGCTGGTTGTAGCGCCGCCGTGTGCGGTTGGTGCCGACCAGCACCTGGTCAGCCTCGAGCACCATGTCGCGGTCGACGTCGTTCTTGCCGATCACCTGGGCTGCGCCATAATCGCCAAACATGATCTCGCGGCCTTCGCGCACCTGCATGGCGAGATCAATGATCGGGTTGTCGCGCGCCTGACGGTGGATTTCGGTGAGCAGGATATCGGGTTCCTGCTCGGTGAAATAGCCGCCCCCCGAGATCGGCGGCAACTGGCCGGGATCGCCCAGCACCAGGATCGGCGTGCCGAAGCTCATCAGATCCTTGCCGAGCGCCTCGTCGACCATCGAGCATTCGTCGATGATGATCAGCGCTGCCTGGGCCAGCGGGCTCTGGCGGTTGATGGCGAACATCGGCGAGACGGTGGTCTTGCCGGTCTCCTCGTTGGAGACCTCCTCCTCGCCGCGCGGCCGGTAGATCAGCGAATGGATGGTGCGGGCGTTCTTCGCGCCGCGGGCGCGCAGCACCTGCGCCGCCTTGCCGGTGAACGCCGCAAACAACACCTCGCCGTCGACATTGTCGGCGAAATACTTGGCGAGCGTCGTCTTGCCGGTGCCGGCATAGCCGAACAGCCGGAAGATCGGCGACCGTCCGTCCTTGAGCCAGCGCGAGACGGCTTTCAGCGCCTCATCCTGTTGCGGTGAAAACTTCATGATCCCTCATGGCAGATTCGCTTCGGGCTGTCGCCCATGGGAATGGGGAGAGTGGATGGGGTGTGGTGAGCCTCTCGTTCCCCGTCATGCGTCTGCGTTGTAGAAGTTGCGGGTGGAGGTCTGTGGTGGGCCCTCGGGTTCTCCGTCATCCCGGCCCCCGCGCCGGGATCCAGCCGCCGCGCGTCGGCGCGGTGAGAGATCACTCAAGCCGCAACGGACGCAAGCTCCAAGGAGTCTTCCGGCTCGCAGACGCTCGCCCGCTGGATACCGGGTCAGGCCCGGCACGACGGCGTTTGGGGGGCGTGCCGCGGACTTTCCGACCTCCGACCTTTCTACAATATCGACGCCAGATCGTGCTTGCCGAGCGTCTGCAGGAAAGCCAGCTTGGCCTGGCCGAGCACGCCCTTGAGGCCGCAACGGGGCAGGAACACGCAGTCTTCATCGCCAAAGCAGCCGGCGATGTTGAAATCGGGCTCCATGTGCAGCGCCACCGCCTTGAGATTGATCTCGCCCGGCGGCAGGGCCAGGCGCAGGCCGCCGTTGCGGCCGCGCACGGTCGAGACGAAACCGCCGGCGGTGAGATTCTGCGCCACCTTCATCAGGTGGTTCTTGGACACGGCGAATTCGCGCGCCAGATCGTCGACAGATTTGACCTGATCGGGCGCGCGCGCGAGCGCCATCAGAACGCGGAAGGCGTAGTCGGTGTGAAGGGTCAGGCGCATGGCGAACCTCTAATGTGGTATTTCGAATATTGCTTTTAACCGCAAGATCGAATAGTGGTAAATCAGATACCAGAAAAGAGATCATGATGAAAACACTGCTATGGCTTTTTCTCCTTCCCGGTGACCTCGTCCGCCAGAAACTCGGCATCACCGTCGAAGAAGATGGCGGTCTGATCCGCTCCTTCATCAACATGTGCTTCTGGGGGGCGATCACGCTGATGATCGCGCTGAAATTCTATGGCTGAGAGGCCCGCTCCCATCGTCATCGAAGCCCGGCCCGCGCAGCCGCGCGTCCCCGCGGTCGATGTCTCGCCCGACGAGATCGCTACTCTGGTCGACCGGTTCTATGCCGATATCAGGCTGCATCCGCGGCTGGGGCCGCTGTTCGAGGACAGGCTTGCCGGCATCTGGGACATGCATCTCGAACGGATGAACCGGTTCTGGCGCTCGGTGCTGTTGCATTCGGGCGAATATTCGGGCCAGCCGGTGGTCAAGCACAATGCGCTGCCCGGACTGGAAGAGGATGATTTCCGCCTCTGGATCGGACAGTTCGAGCAGACGGCCGCGTCGCTGTTCGCCCCCGACACGGCCGCAGCGATCACCGTGATTGCCCGCCGCATCGCCCGCAGCCTGTGGCTGGCGCGCTTCGGCACGCCGTTCAACCAGGCGCCGGAGTGGCTGGCTTAAGTATCGGGGACAGTTTACTTTTTAGGGCTCTGCCCCAAAAAGTAAACTGTCCCCGACCTACTCCGACCTAGCGTTCCGGATCGTTCTCCAGCCGGATCGGCTGACCGTGCGGCGTGGCGTGGGCGGCGCGCTGCCAGGAAGCGGTGAGCGCGTCGACGATTTCGGGTCCGGCCACACCCTTGGTCGCAAGCAGTGCTTCAAGGGCCGCCAGCCAGTGCTGGTAGTAGTCGCCGCCATCCTGCGCCGCGCCGGGGCGGGCGACTTGCCTCGAAAGCTCGGCAGCCCATTCGCTCCAGGTGAACAGGCCGCGCTCGTTGAGCGTCACCGCGAGCGCGAAGACCTGCGCCTGCCAGGGCTCGGCAAAAACCGGCGCGTCGGCACCGGCGCCCGGCGGCAGCCGGAACGGCGGTGCGGGCAACGCCTCGGGCGCTGGCCCGGCGTCGGGTCCCGGCTCACGCGGGCTCAAGATAGCTCTCCCAGGCGTCGATCGACACGGTCAGCGCAGGATCGGCCCCCTGCCCCCAGAGTTCCTGGCCATCGAAACAGACGGTGTAGACATGCTGCGGGTTTTCGCCCTTGCCATGGGCGTTGGTGTCGGGAAAGACGAACCCCTCGCGCACCGCCTCGATGGCGCCGAGCCTGCCGCGGGCATAGCGCGGCAGCCGCGTGTGGCCGGTCGGGTGCTCGTTGATGGTGCGCACGCGGTCGCCCGCCCGGAATTTCGGCGCTTCCGCGACCGCGCGGTTGCACGGCCCGCCGCGGGCGAGAACGCGGGGCACATCGCCGGGTCTGAGCACCTGCTTGGGCTTGACGCCGGGCCAGAGCGGCCGGCCGGCTTCGATCTCGTCGGGGGAGACAAAGCCGTAGCGCTCGAGCAGCATCTCCAGAGCCCGGATCCAGATTTCGTAATAGCTCGCCGAATAGTAGATGGCCGGGTGCAGGCTTTCGCGCGCGTGGCGGCTCTCGTCGATGGTCCAGGCGCCGAGCGTGCCGGCGGCCAGCGTCACGCCCAGCGCGCGGCGCTCCCATTCGGCATGAAACACCGGTTCGTCGATTTCCGGCGCGACCGGGCCGAAGCCCATCTGGCCACCCAGATCATGCGGCCCGTTCATGCGTCCGCTCCGGTCACGGGCCACAGCGCGCCGGGACCGAGCGCGCCGGGCCTCAGGGCCACGCCGGTGCCGATCATCGCGTCGCGGGTGACCAGTTTCGCCAGATCCTCCTCGCCCAGATCTTCGGTCTCGGCGGGGCGCATCGGCACCACCATGTAGCGCAGTTCCGCGGTGGAATCCCACACCCGGATGCGGGTGGTCTCGGGCAGCACCAGACCGAATTCGGCCAGCACGCCGCGCGGATTGATCACCGCCTGGCTGCGGTAGGGCGGCGCCTTGTACCAGACCGGCGGCACGCCCAGCACCGTCCAAGGATAGCAGGAGCAGAGCGTGCAGACGATCAGATTGTGGGTGTCAGGCGAGTTGAACACCGCCTGCATGTGCTCGCCCTGGCGGCCGGTATAGCCGAGCGAGGCGATCGCCGCCGTGGCGTCGCGCGCAAGCCAATCGGCAAACTCCGGATCGGACCAGGCTTTCGCCACCACGCGGGCGCCGTTGCGCGGGCCGACCTTGTGCTCGTAGGTCTCGACGATGGCGTCGACAGCGGCCGGATCGATCAGGCCCTTCTGGGTCAGGACGGTCTCGAGCGCCTTGACCCGCGCGGCGAAGGGATCGAGGTCGTTGTCGTGGTGATGGTCGTGCGGATGATCGTGGTCATGGGTCATGACGCAAGGTTAGCCCGCGGCCAGGCCGACGGCAATATCGCGGATGCGCTTCCTGCCTGGATCTACATCCCGCCGGAGTGATCCGGTACGCTCGCGCATGGACATTCTGATTGTCGGCGGCACCGGCTTCATCGGCGCGGCGATCCTGATGCGGCTTGCCCGCGAAGGTCATCGCGTCACCGGGCTTGGCCGTGACACGGGGGCGGCGTCCCACCGGTTCCCAAACACCCGGTTCGTGCGCGCCGACCTCGCCAGGATGTCATCCGCGGCGGACTGGGCGGAGCTGGTGTCGGGCCACGCGATCATCGTCAATTGCGCCGGCGCGCTGCAGGATGGCGCGCGCGACGATCTCGCCGCCGCGCAGAACGGGCGATGCTGGGACTCCATGAAGCGGCCAGGGCGGCGGGCGGATGGCGCATCGTGCAGATTTCGGCGCGCACCGATGGCGGCGGGGCCGGGACGACATTTCTCGCGACCAAAAGGCGCGCCGACGCGGCGCTGAAAGCCTCCGGGCTCGATCATGTGATCCTGCGCCCGGCGCTGGTGGTCGGTCGCAACGCCCATGGCGGCACGGCGCTGGTCAGGGCCTTGGCGAGCTTTCCGTTTTTCATTCCCGCGGTCCATGCCGGCAGTCCGGTCGACGTCGTGGGGCTTGACGATGTGGCGGAGGCCGTCGTCCGTGCGGTCGAGGGGCGCCTTGAGGCCGGCAGCGACATCGAACTGGCAGTTCCCGGCTCGCTGCGCCGGCCGAGAGGTTGCAGGATGCGCTTGATCGAAGGCAGCGCATCTGATCGGTGGCGCCCACTCCGCCAGACGCTGTTACGGCTGCGATTTGCAGGAAGCGCCGGATCCTTAGGCGGCACGGGTTATTTCAGCATCGGCCAGAGGCTCGCCACCAGCAGCACCGCCATGGTGATGTTGAACCATCTGAGCCGCACCGGATCGGCGAGCCAGGAGCGCAGGACCGTGCCGAAACCGGTCCATGTCGACACGCTCGGCATGTTGGTGAGTACGAAGGCAAGCCCCACCAGCATCACCGACAGCGTGTAGCGGTCGGGATCGGTGAACAGCGTCATGGCGGTGACCGCCATCACCCAGGCCTTGGGATTGACCCATTGGAAAGCCGCCGCCTGGACAAACGTCATCGGCCGGGCGCCCGCCTTGCCGTCGGGCAGCACCCGCGAGGTGCCGATCCTGAAGGCGATATAGACGAGATAGGCGCCGCCCAGAATCTTGAGCGCCGTGTAGAGTTCGGGCACCGTGTTGAGCAGCGCGCCCAGGCCAAAGCCGACGCCGAGCAGCAGCGAGAAAAAGCCGCCGCCGATGCCCAGCATGTGCGGCAGGGTGCGGCGGAAGCCGAAATTCACGCCCGAGGCAAACAGCATCATGTTGTTGGGTCCCGGCGTCACCGAGGTGACGAAGGCGAAGACCACCAGCGACAGAAATGTTTCAAGCGTCATGGCATGTTCCCGCCGGCGGGGGCGCCGGTCGCATTTTCTTGATAACCCAGACCTTCCCGTCAGACCAACACATTGTCGTCATGCCAGCATTTGAGGATATGATGGATTGAGTCGCGCACTGGAGACCGCCATGAGCCAGCTGATCCGCACCGTTACCCTTCCCGATGGCAGCCAAGTGCCGGCACTCGGGCTCGGCACCTGGCACATGGGCGAGAGCCGCGGCTCCGCCGAAGCCGAGATCCGCGCGCTGCAGGCGGGGATCGACTGCGGCATGACGCTGATCGACACCGCCGAGATGTATGCCTCGGGCGGCGCAGAGGAGATTACCGGCAAGGCGATCAGGGGCCGGCGCGACGAGATCTTTCTCGTCTCCAAGGTGCTGCCGTCCAATGCCAGCCGCCAGGGCACGATCGCCGCCTGCGAGGCGAGCCTCAAGCGGCTCGGCACCGAGCGGATCGATCTCTATCTCTTGCACTGGCGCGGCCGCCATCCGCTGCGCGACACGGTCGAGGCCTTCGAGCAGTTGCGCAAGTCGGGCAAGATCGGCGCCTGGGGCGTTTCGAATTTCGACAGCCTCGCCATGCGGCAGGTCTCGGCCCTGCCCGGCGGCGAGAATTGCGCGGCCAACCAGGTGCTCTACAATCTGTCGACGCGGGGGATCGAGTTCGAGCTCATGCCATGGCTCGCCGAGCGCTCGATCCCGGTGATGGCCTATTCGCCGCTCGACGAAGGCCGGCTGCTCCGGCATCCCGGGCTCGGCAAGATGGCCGGCCGGCTTGGCATAAGCCCGGCGCAGCTGGCGCTGGCCTTTCTGCTCGCCCGTGACAACGTCATCGCCATTCCGAAATCGTCGAGCCCGGAGCGGGTGAAGGAAAATCGCGCCAGCGCCGACATCGCGCTCACCTCCGAACAGCTCGCCGAACTCGACCAGCTTTTCCCGCCGCCGCGCTCGCGCCAGCCGCTCGAGATGATCTGAAGCGCGCGGCCAGGATCCGTCGCCGGGTCATTGCCGCGTCAAACGGCCGAAAGCCGCGGGAGACCCTTGATCTCCAGCGGCGCATCTTGCCTGTTTATGATGGAACTTGGCGTCAGTTGAGGCACTTTTCCAGCAGATCCGCGTCGGGATATTTGGCGTCGGGCCCGAATTCGGCATAGCAGCCGGCGGTCCACTCATGGGCGGTGTTGTCGGGCACATTGGCGGTGGCCACGGGGGCGGCCTTGATTTTCAGCCCGGTTGCTGCGGCTGGCGCCGGACGGGCGGATTTCATCGAGCGGCCCTCGGCGTTGGCGCTGCCTGCAACGGCAAGCATGAGGCCCAGCGAAGCGGCGGCGGTGGTCAGAACGATCTTTTTCATGTCTTTCTCCTCTCTCGGGTTGTCGCGTTGTTGCGATGAAACCGTTTTAGAGAGAGCAGCCTGAACCCGGACCGAACGCCATGTTCATCTGGCGTTAATCACGTTTTTTCACCTTTTTGTGTTCACAGCGCTTGGCGCGCGCGTGCAGCGAGAGCCCTCGCCTGCTGGGCGGCAACGCAGGCCGTCCAACTCACATCCCCTGCGGGCCGCGGTTCATGGCGGCGATGCCGGTGCGGCAGATTTCGACCAGGCCGAGGGGTTTCATGATGGCGATGAACTGTTCGATCTTGGACACCCGGCCGGTAATCTCAAAGATGAAATGCTCGGTGTTGGCGTCGATCACCTGGGCGCGGAAGGCGTCGGCGAGGCGGAGCGCCTCGACCCGGTTGTCGGCGGTGCCGCTCACCTTGACCAGCGCCAGTTCGCGCTCCAGCGGCTTTTCATGGCCGAGTTCGGCGGCGCGCACCGTGAGATCCACCACGCGGTGGACCGGAATGATGCGTTCGAGCTGGGCCTTGACCTGTTCGAGCACGTTGGGCGTGGCCGTGGTGACGATGGTGATGCGCGACAGATGCGCCTCGTGCTCGGTCTCCGAGACCGTCAGGCTCTCGATATTGTAGCCGCGGCCGGAGAACAGGCCGATGACCCGGGCAAGCACGCCCGGTTCGTTGTCGACCAGGACCGAGAGCGTGTGGGTCTCGGGCCGGGCGGTCTCGGCGGCCATGAAATAGGCCGAACCGGTGGGCTGATGCTGAGCGTTCATATTCTGGCTCCTTCCAGGGCCGCTCAGACGAGCGCCCGGCCTTTGGCGTCAATGGCGTTGGCGACGGCTTCGTCGGTGGCTTCATCGGGCAGCAGCATCTCGTTATGCGCCTTGCCCGACGGGATCATCGGGAAACAGTTGGCGAGGGCCGCCACGCGGCAATCGAAGATCACCGGTCCGGGCGTGTCGATCATCTCTTGGATCGCCCCGTCGAGATCGGCAGGCTTGTCGCAACGGATGCCCTTGCCGCCATAGGCCTCGGCCAGCTTGACGAAATCCGGCATGGATTCGGTGTAGGAATGGGACAGCCGGTTGCCGTGCAGCAATTGCTGCCACTGCCGCACCATGCCCATGTACTGGTTGTTCAGGATGAAGATCTTGACCGGCAGCTGGTACTGCACGGCGCAGGACATTTCCTGGATGCACATCTGGATCGAGGCGTCGCCGGCGATGTCGATGACCAGGCTGTCGCGGTGGGCCACCTGCACGCCGATGGCGGCCGGGAAACCGTAGCCCATGGTGCCGAGCCCGCCCGAGGTCATCCAGCGGTTGGGTTCCTCGAAGCCATAGAACTGCGCCGCCCACATCTGGTGCTGGCCGACTTCGGTGGTGATGTAGGTGTCGCGGTCCTTGGTCAGCGCATAGAGCCGCTGGATCGCGTATTGCGGCATGATCACGTCGCGGTTTTCCGGATAGGCGAGCGAATTGCGCGCGCGCCACTTCTCGATCTGCGCCCACCAGCCTTCAAGCAGCGTGCGGTCGGTCTTTTTCGACGCGCGCCAGAGCCGGACCATGTCTTCGAGAACATGGCCGATGTCGCCCAGAATGCCGATATCGGTGCGGACGTTCTTGTTGATCGACGAGGGATCGATGTCGATGTGGATCTTCTTCGAATTGGGCGCGAAGGCGTCGAGACGGCCGGTGATGCGGTCGTCGAAGCGCGCGCCGATGCACAGCATGACGTCGCAATCATGCATCGCCATGTTGGCTTCATAGGTGCCGTGCATGCCGAGCATGCCCATCCAGTTCTTGCCCGACGCCGGATAGGCGCCGAGACCCATCAGGGTCGAGGTGATGGGAAAACCGGTGAGCTCGACCAGTTCGCGCAGCAGCTGGCTGGCTTCCCGGCCAGAATTGACCACGCCGCCGCCCGAATAGATGATCGGCCGTTTGGCGGTGGCCATCAGCTCGATCGCCTCGCGGATCTTGTCGAGATCGCCCGACAGCTTCGGCTGGTAGCTCTTCTGTTCAATGATCGGAGACGGCGGGGTGTAGGTGCCGGTGGCGAATTGCACATCCTTGGGGACATCGACCACGACCGGGCCGGGGCGGCCGGTGGTGGCAATGCGGAAGGCCTCGTGAATGACGCGGGCGAGCTGGTTGACGTCCTTGACCAGCCAGTTGTGCTTGGTGCAGGGCCGCGTGATGCCGACGGTATCGCATTCCTGGAAGGCGTCCGAGCCGATCAGAGAGGTGGGAACCTGGCCGGTGATGCAGACGAGCGGGATCGAATCCATCAGCGCGTCCTGGAGCGCGGTCACCACATTGGTGGCGCCTGGACCGGAGGTGACCAGAACGACGCCGGGCTTGCCGGTCGAGCGGGCATAGCCCTCGGCCATGTGGCCGGCGCCCTGTTCATGGCGCACCAGAATGTGCTCGATGTCTTCCTGCTGATGCAGCTCGTCATAGATCGGCAGCACCGCGCCGCCTGGATAGCCGAACATGTGCTTGACGCCATTGTCTTTCAGCGCCTGCAGAACGATTTCCGCGCCTGTCATTTCCATTTGCTTGCCGGCCATTTTGCCTGACCCCTTATCCCGTCGGTTTGCCGGGCTCAATAGCCCGAATGAAGCCATAAAAAAAGGCTCCTTTCGGAGCCTTGTGTCGCGCATGGGAGCTTTCGCCGGGTGGCTACGCCACCCTGCCCATGCGCGTTCCTACCACAATGAGATTTGCGATCTGTGTCATGACAGCTTTGGTATCGCCTCAAATTGGCCGCGTCAACGGCTTTATTTTGATAATCGCGTCCATTTGATCTCAAAACGCCAAGCCGGCAACACCCCATTAACCCCGCACTGCCATGGTTATTCTGATTGAAAGCGGGCAGCGCATGGATACCGGCATGATTCCCACACCCGACGAGGCGGAGAGCGAGATTGACCGCCGCGGCACATTCGCGCCCGGAAACCGGCTGCTCGGCCGCGTCATCGGCTGTTCGGGATCGAAGGCCACGATCAGCGCCTTCGCCGGGAAAGACGGAAACGGTCTGGCCGAACTCTGGTCGGTCGGCCGGCTGATCTCGATCTCGGTCGGTGCGAACCGCGTGGTGGCGCTGGTCTGCTCGATGGAGACGGCGTCGGCGGCTTGGTCGGAGACCAGTGACAATGTCATGCATATCGAGGTCGAGCTGGTTGGCGAGATCCATCCCGGCGTGAGCGGAAAGACCGAGTTCAGCGCCGGCATCTCGCAATACCCTTACCTCGGCGCGGTGGTGCACCGCATGCGCTCCTCCGACCTGGCGGTGATCTATGATCCGGGCGTCGTTGATACCGCGGTGATCGGCAGGCTGACGCAGGACCCGACGCTTGGCGCGCTCATTCATGTGCCCTCTCTCCTGTCGCGCCACTTCGCGGTCGTGGGCACAACCGGCGTCGGCAAGACCACGGCTGTGACGCTGCTGCTGCACAAGGCGCTGCAGGCCGACCCCTCCCTCAGGGTGCTCATCCTCGATCCACACAATGAATTCGCAGCTGCCTTCCCGACCGAGTCGGTGGTCATCGACACCGACACGCTGGACCTGCCCTTCTGGCTGTTCAGGCTCGAGGAATTCACCGAGGTGCTGTTCCGCGGCCGGCCGCCGGTCGCCGAGGAGATCGACGTGCTGCGCGACCTGATCCCGGAAGCCAAGCGGATGTTCAAGGGTTCGACCGACACGGCGCTGATCCGGCGGGGGCCGGAGAAGTCCTCGCTCACCGCCGACACGCCGGTGCCCTACCGCGTCGCCGACCTGCTGGCGCTGATCGACGAGCGCATCGGCAAGCTCGAGGGCCGCAGCGAGAAGCCGCATCTCAGATCGCTCAAGGTGCGCATCCAGGCCGCCATCAACGACCCGCGCTACGAGTTCATGTTCTCGTCGAACACGATCCACGACACGATCCTGCAGACGATTAGCCATATCTTCCGCATCCCCGGCGACGGCAAGCCCGTGACCACGTTCCAGCTTTCGGGGATTCCCTCGGAAGTGGTCAATTCGGTCGCCTCGATCCTGTGCCGCATGGCTTTCGAGATCGCACTGTGGAGCGCGGGCGGCGTGCGCATCCTGGTGGTCTGCGAGGAGGCCCACCGCTATGTGCCGGCCGACCCCAATCTCGGCTTCTTCCCGACCCGGCAGGCGATCTCGCGCATCGCCAAGGAAGGCCGCAAATACGGCGTCAGCCTCGGCGTCATCACCCAGCGTCCCGGCGAACTCGATCCGACCATCCTGTCGCAGTGTTCGACGGTGTTCGCGATGCGGCTATCGAATGACCACGACCAGGAAATCATCCGCTCGGCCATTCCAGACAGCTCGGCCTCGACCATGAGCTTCCTGTCCTCCATCGGCAACGGCGAGGCGATCGCCTTCGGCGAAGCCGTGGCGGTACCGATGCGCATGATGTTCGAGCGCGTCTCCGACGACGTGCTGCCGCGCGCCAATTCCGGTCTGCAGCCGGTTCACAAGGGCGATCCAAACAGTGTCGACCTGCGCAAGATCGTGATGCGGATGCGCCATATCGACGACAGCCAGAGGCCGCAGGCGCCGCAACCGATGTCGCATCGTCCTCATACCGAGCAACTGCCTTCGATCGATCCGGGCGGAGAGTTCGGCACGGCCCCGGCCCGGCGCCGTGCCACCGATCAACAGGCCTATGCGCCTTTTGGGCAGGACCGCAGCTGCGGCAGCAACGAGCCGGACGCTGCGCCCGCAGCGTCACGGCACGAACTCAGCTCGCTCCGCTCCAGCCTGCTCAAGAAGCCGCTGTCGTCGCTGTTGAAGGAATAGGCGGGGATCCGCCAATCCGGCGGCCTGCTCAAGGGTAAACGCCGAATAATTTCGCTATTCACACGCTGCATAGTGCATAATCGATGCGGCGCTGTGGGCTCGCGCAGCGCTCGAGCGAACGGGCGTTGACGGCCGAATGAAGCACCCATCAATCATCGTGCGAGCCGATTGGGATGACGAAGCAAGTGCTTGGGTCGCAACCAGCGGCGATGTGGAAGGCTTGTGCATCGAAGCCGATACGGTCGAAGCACTGGAGCCGAAAGGCCTTGCTGCAAACAAGGACCTGCTGGAACTCAACGGAACTCATTTCGATACGAGACGGTAAGACCCGACGACGCTGACGCAGTTCCCGTCAGGCGGCGCAGACGCGGTTGCGGCCCTGGCGCTTGGCTTCGTAGAGCTGCTTGTCGGCGCGGCGGAAGAGTTCCTCGCCGCTTTCGACGCCATTCCAGATCGCCAGTCCGGCGCTGACCGTCACCTTCAGCGTCACGTTGCCACTCTGGACATTGAGGTCTGCCACGGCCTGGCGGATGCGGTCGGAGAGGTTGAAGAGCTGGCGTTCGGTGATGTTGGGCGACAGGATGGCAAATTCCTCGCCGCCCAGACGAGCGACGACGTCATGGTAGCGGGTGAATATCTGCAGGCAATCGGCGACCTGACGCAACACCTTGTCGCCCACGTCATGGCCATGGGTGTCGTTGACGATCTTGAAATGATCGAGATCGAGGATGACCATGCCGATCGGCTTGTCGATCCGCCCGAAGGCGCTGAGATATTCCGACAATGCATCGTCAAAGTAACGGCGGTTGAACATGCCGGTCAGGCTGTCCGTGACGGCGGCGTGCTCGAGCGACTGGGAGCGGACCGAGAGCGATTCCGTCATCTTCTGCAGCTTGCCGCGCTCGCGCAGGCCGCGCGACATGATCGGGTAGATCAGGCACACGCCGCAGACCACCGACAGCGCTGCCAGGACTGCGCTCATGAAGGCAAAACGCGCGGCGGTCTCCAGCCCGCCGACCACAAAACCACCCGTCGCTGCGGAATAGGCCGCCCATGCAAATCCACCGCCGAGGCCGACGAGCCCCATCAGTAGAAAGAAGAACAGTTCGGCCTTGTGGAAGCGCATAATCCCCAACTGTGAGCAATTCAGTTCGGCGAATCTACATCGAACCCGTTAGGTTTGATTTAACGCATTGCTCTGCATTTGCTGGCATTGGTGTTATTTGTGCACTTCTGGTTGAACTCTTTCCCATCGCGAATCGAGCTGGTTTCGAAACCATGTCATCTGGCGTTTGGCGTACTGCCGGGTAGCTGCGCTGGCGAGATCAATGGCTTCATCCAGCGAATGACGGCCTGCGAGATAGTCGGAAATCTGGCTGACGCCAATTGCCTTCATCGCCGGATGCTGCGGTGGAACATCAAGTGAAACAAGTTGCTTCACTTCGTCGATGGCCCCCTCCTCCATCATTCCGGCGAAGCGCGAATTGATGCGGGCGTGCAGGATCGCCCTGTCAGGGTCAAGCACGAGGCAGCGCGCGGTCACTGGATCGACGATCTGTGCGCCGCCGCGGCCCTGAAATGCGGAAATCGACTTGCCGGTGGCGCGCACCACCTCTAGTGCGCGCAGAATGCGCTGGCGGTCGGCGGGACGCAGCCGCTCGCCCATGGCCGGATCGAGCCGGGCGAGTTCACCATGCAGCACCTCCACGCCTTCGGTTTCCAGACGGGCGCGCAATTCGGCGCGGATCGGCTCCGGGATCGCCGGCATGTCAGACAGCCCGCCGGTGAGAGCGCGGAAATAGAGCCCGGTGCCGCCCACCACCACCGGGAGCCGGCCGCGGGCGCGAATGCCCGCGATCACGTCCGCGGCCTGACCCAGCCAGATCCCGGTGGAATAGGCGCTCTGCGGCGGGACATGACCATAGAGATGGTGCGGGACCGCTTCGAGATCGGCGGCACCGGGCCGCGCGGTCAGCCGGTCGAGCACGCCGTAGACCTGCATGGAATCGGCGTTGACGATCTCGCCGCCGAGCGCGCGCGCCAGCTCAAGCGCGAGCGCGGACTTGCCGCTGGCGGTCGGCCCGGCTATCAGAACGGCCGAGATATCTTGTCGCTGGAGTTCTTGTTCCATGGCCCTCGTTGCCACGCTTATCGCCAATCCGTCAAATCCCGTTCTCTCGCCTGACATCGGCGAAGCGGCGTTCAACGCTGTCGACGGCGCAGGCCTCTACTGGCTTGCCGACGGCGTGGCCTGCGATATCGCGCTCAAGGACGGAGCCGGAAGCGATGCAGCGCTTGCCACACTGCGCGACGTGATCGGCGATGCCGCCATCGATGTGGCGGTGCAGCAGGCGGAGACCCGGCGCAAGAAGATCCTGATCGCCGACATGGATTCGACCATGATCGGCCAGGAATGCATCGATGAGCTGGCGGCCGAAGTGGGTCTCAAGGAGCGGGTCTCGGCGATCACCGCGCGGGCGATGAACGGCGAGATCGCCTTCGAGCCGGCCTTGAGGGAACGCGTGGCCCTGCTCAAGGGGCTGGCCGAGAGCGTGATCGCGCAGGTGATCGACACCCGCATCACGCTCACGCCCGGCGGCCCCGCGCTGGTGGCCACCATGCGCGCCAATGGCCACTACACGGCGCTGGTCTCGGGCGGGTTCACCGCCTTTACCGCGGTGGTGGCGGCGATGCTCGGATTTGACGAGAACCGCGCCAATATTCTCGAAAGCAAGGACGGCGTGCTGTCCGGCCTGGTGCGCGAACCGATCCTCGGCAAGCAGGCGAAGGTCGATGCCCTCATGGAGATCGCCAGCCGGCTGGGGCTCGATCCGTTCGACGCGATCGCGGTCGGCGACGGCGCCAACGACCTCGGCATGCTCGATCTTGCCGGCTCCGGCGTGGCGCTGCACGCCAAGCCTTCGGTGGCGGCCCAGGCCGATATCCGCATCGACCATGGCGACCTGACGGCGCTTCTGTATCTGCAGGGCTACCGGCGAACCGATTTCGTGACGCCATGAGACTGGGCGAGATCCTCACGACAGAGCGTCTGCGGATCAGGACCTGGCAAGACAGCGAAGCCGACCGCGCCTTCTTTCACCGGGTCAATTCCGATGAAGCGATGCTCGAATTCTATCCCTTTCGCCGAAGCCGCGAGGAAGCCGATGATCTGTTCGATCTGATGCTTTCCCGCATCCGGGACGACGGTTTCGGCTGGGCGGTGGCGGAAGACCGGGAGTCCGGGGCGGCGCTGGGCTTCACCGGCCTGGCCAGAATACGCGAGGAGGTCATCGGCGCAGGAGTGGAAATCGGCTGGCGTTATGTGCCGCAGGCCTGGGGCAAGGGGCTCGCCAGCGAAGCCGCGCGGGCGCTTCTCGTGCACGGCTTTGACGATCTCGGGCTCGAGCGCATCGTGGCCTTCGCCGTGACCAGAAACGTGGCCTCCATCGCGGTGATGCGCCGCATCGGCATGCGTGCGCGGCCCGATCGCGACTTCGATCATCCGGGCGTGCCCGATGCCATGCCGCAGATCAAGCGCCATGTGCTTTACGAGATGCTGGCGGGCGATCCGCGCCTGTGAGGCCTGCACATCCCCTGCGCGCATGAAAAAGGCGGCCCGAAAGCCGCCTCAATCCGCGTCGAAGAAAAGCCTCTCAGTCCATCCTGACCGTGACAAAGCGCAACTCGCCGGTGCGGCCTGCCAGCATCAACAGCGCGTTGCGGCGGCCATCCTGCCTCAGCGCAGCGATCCGGTCGCTGACATCCTGCGGCGTGGACACGGTTTCCTGGGCGATCTCGACAATGACGTCGCCGGGTTCGATGCGCTTTTCGGCGGCGGCGGAGTCGGGATCGACTTCGGTGATCACGACGCCCTCGACATCCTCGGTGATGGCGAACTCCAGGCGGCTCGCATCGGTCAGTTCCGCGAGCGTCATGCCCAGGACTTCAACGGTCGTGAGCGGTTCGGGAAGATCGGTCCCACCATCATCCCCGGTCTCGCCTGCATCGGCCTGCTCGCCGTCCTCGAGACGGCCGAGCGTCACCTTGACGGTCCGTTCCTCGCCCTTGCGGATGACGACAACGTCCACGGCCTTGCCGACCGGGCTTTCGGCGACGACGCGCGGCAGATCGCGCATCTCCTCGACCTCCTTGCCATCAAAGCGGATGATCACGTCGCCCGCCTCAATGGAGCCGTCATCGACGGGACCGCCGCGAATGACGCCTGCCACCAGCGCGCCCTTGGCGTCATCCATGCCGAGGCTCTCGGCAATGTCGTCGGTGACCGGCTGAATGCGCACGCCGAGCCAGCCGCGGCGGGTTTCGCCGAATTCGCGCAGCTGGTTGATGACGTTGAGCGCAAGTTCTGTCGGCACCGCGAAGCCGATGCCGATGGAGCCGCCCGACGGAGAAATGATCGCCGTGTTGATGCCGATGACCTCGCCGTTCATGTTGAACAGCGGCCCGCCGGAATTGCCACGGTTGATGGCGGCGTCGGTCTGGATGAAATTGTCGTAGGGACCGGAATTGATGTCCCTGCCGCGTGCCGAGATGATGCCGACCGTGACCGTCCCGCCAAGGCCGAAGGGGTTGCCGATGGCCATCACCCAGTCGCCGATGCGCATGGTGTCGGACTTGCCGAGCGGCACTTCCGTCAGGGGCCTGACCGGCTCGACCTTCAGCACGGCAAGATCGGTCTTGGAATCGGCGCCAATCAGTTCCGCCTTGAGCTTGGAGCCGTCGGCGAAATTGACCTCGATGTCATCGGCGCCGTCGATGACGTGGTTGTTGGTGACGATGATGCCCTCTTCGGCATCGATCACGAAGCCGGAACCGAGCGACGAGACCTTGCGGTTTCGCGGCCCCTCGCCGTCGCGGTCCTGGAAGAATTCATCAAAGAAGTCCTGGAACGGGGAGCCGTCGGGCGCCTGCATGCGGGGTTGCGCGCGGTCGCTGTCGATATTCTGCGAGGTCGAGATGTTGACCACCGCATCCAGCAGGCCTTCGGCAAGATCGGCAACCGACGCGGGCCCCGGATTGGACTGCGCATAGGCCGGCATCACCGCCGGAGACGCCATCATCATGGCGGCGGCAAATGCCGTTCTGACTGCGCGAAAGCGAAATTTCCTCATCGGGACGGTCTCCTTGGACGACATGTGTTGATCAGCCTATGGCTTAATTATGGCGCTGTTGCCGCAGGTCCAGTCACGGTTCCGGCATAGACAAGACCCGCCCTCACAGGCTCCGCGCCAGATAGACCAGCCCGACCCCGATCGCCAACGCGACAACGCCGAAAGTGCGCAGATGCTCATCGCCGAGCTTGGGCAGTTCCTCCGCCATGCGGCGGATAAAGGAAGGGGCCAGCGCATAGGCCAGCCCCTCCACTACAAGCACAAGGCCAACCGCCAGAAAGACCGTACTCACTGGCGATCACCCTTTCATCAGTTGGCCGGAGCAGCCGGTTCCGCCGCTGGCGCGGCGTCCCCGGAAGGTGCGCCACTGTCGACCGCCGGAGCCGCCGCGGCATCCGCGCCGTTGCCGCCGCCTGCCACCGGAGTGGATGCATTGGCGCCTGCCGCACTGTTGAAATAGCGGAAGAACTCCGACGTCGGCGACAGCACCATGGTGGTGCCGGTGTCGGCGAGCGCCTCGCCATAGGCGTTCATCGAACGGTAGAACTCGAAGAACTCCGGATCGCTCGAAAACGCCTCGGCGAAGATGCGGTTGCGCTCACCGTCGCCTTCGCCTCGGATGATTTCCGCGTCACGCGCGGCTTCCGACACGATCTCGACAACCTGACGGTCGGCGATGGCGCGAATACGCGCCGCGGCTTCGTTGCCTCGGGCGCGGATCAGTTCGGCTTCGGCCAGTCGTTCGGCCTTCATCCGTTCATAGGTCTGCTGCGAGACTTCCTGGGTCAGGTCGGTGCGGCGGATACGCACGTCATCGATGCGCAGGCCCAGGGATTCGGCTTCCGGACGCAGCTGATCACGGACTTCCCGCATCATCGAGGTGCGCTCTTCCGAAAGCGCCGATTCGAACCCGCGCAGACCGTAAACGGTACGCAAAGCCGAGTTCAGACGGGTGCGGAGCCGGGATTCGGCTGCGACCTGATCGCCGGAAACAGTCTGCCTGAAGGTCTCCGGATCGGCGATCTTGTAGAGCACGAAGGCATCGACCTCATAGAACTTGCCGCCCGAAACCTGCACGCGGATATCATCCAGGTCGAAGCGGAGAACGCGGTCCTCGACATATTGCACCGAGTCGGCGTCGATGAAGCCGAAGGGCAGCTTGAAATAAAGGCCGGGTTCGGATTTCACGCTCTGAATTTCACCGAACCGGACCACGATGGCCTGCTGGCGCTCGTTGACGACGAAGATCGACGACCAGGCGATGAAGAGGATGACGGCGACAAGGCCGACAATGAGAGGTAGACGATTAGCCATCAGTTGGTGCCTCCAGCGTTCTTGCGGACTTCAGGCAGGGGCAGGTAAGGCACAACGCCGGAGCCGCCGCCATCCTGGCCGATAATGACCTTGTCGGATCCGCCGAGCACTTTTTCGAGCGTCTCGAGATAGAGCCGCGACCGGGTCACTTCCGGAGCCTTGGCATATTCCTGATAGACCGAAATGAAACGGCCGGCTTCACCGGTCGCCTCGTTGACGACCCGGTCCTTGTAGGCGGCGGCTTCCTCGCGACGGGTCGCCGCTTCACCACGCGCCTGGCCCAGCTTCTGGTTGGCATACTGGTTGGACTCTTCGACGAAGCGGTCCTCGTCCTGCTCGGCGCGCTGCACCTCGTCAAAGGCGTCAGCCACTTCGCGCGGCGGCGCCGCATCCTCGATCGCAACCTGGTTGATGGCGATGCCGGCCGGGAAAGCGTCCATCCCTGTCTGGATGATGGTCTGGACTTCCGCAGCGATGGCCTCGCGATTGTCGCGGAAAATATCCTGTGCCGGCCTGCGGCCGACCACTTCGCGCATCGCGCTTTCGGCGATCTGCCGCAGCGTGTCCTCCGGACGCGCGAGATTGAACAGGAATGCCGCCGGATCCTGCACCGAATAGAGCAGCTTGAATTCGACATCGACGATGTTCTGGTCGCCCGACAGCATCAGGCCGTCGATCGAACCGGTGCGCGAGGAGCCGCCGGTGCTCATTTCGCGCTCGACGATGGTGGCCATCTCGACGGTCTCGAAGGGCCAGAAAATCATGTGAAGGCCAGGCTGGGAAATCTCGTCCTTGGGCTTGCCGAAGCGCAGTTCGACGCCGCGCTCGTCCGGCTGGACCGTGTAGATCGACTGCATCAGCCAGATCCCGACAAGGCCGAGGACGACAAGGCCGGCAATCAGCTTGGCGCTGCCCGAGCCCGGGCCGCCGCCGCCGGGAAGCACCTGGCGCAGCTTGTCCTGGCCGCGCCGGATCACTTCCTCAAGATCCGGCGGATTGCCGCCACCGCCGCCGCGCGGCGGCTGGGGGCCTTTGCCCCACGGTCCCTGATTGTTTCCTCCGCCGCCGCCCCATGGGCCGCCGCCTCCTCCGTTTTGATTGCTCCAGGGCATCAATACCTCTTTCAAAACCGTGTTGTGGCGCGGCCCGGACAGATTTCCGGAGCACGCACGCTGACCACGTTATAGGTATCGTACCCTAAGCTTTCAACGCGACAATGCGCGTTGACCGTCCGAATTGGTATTATTCCGAACGATTTATCGGCTGCGCCGCCGCCATATGGCAAATCGGATGGAATGGCTGTCTTTTTCGCTCTGTACGGGATCGGACAGGCTGATTTTCTGCCACCGGGTCGAATCAATCTCCGGGAAGACCGTATCTCCTTGAATTTCCGCATCGACTTCGGTGAGACAGAGCTCATCGGCGAGATCGATGGCCTGCGCGTAGATCTCGCCGCCGCCGATCACCGAGACCCGGCCTGCGCCCGATTGCCGCGCATGGGCCCGCCCAAGCTCGATCGCCGCCTCCAGGCTGGCGACGGTCTCGACGCCGTCGGCGGAAAACCCCGAGCGCGACACCACGATGTTGGCGCGGCCCGGCAGCGGCCTGCCGATGGAGAGAAAGGTCTTGCGGCCCATGACCACCGGGCTGCCAAGGGTCACCGCCTTGAAGTGCTTGAGATCGGACGGCAGCCGCCAGGGCATGTCGCCGTCACGGCCAATCACCCGGTTTTTCGCGTGGGCCGCGACCAGCACGATCCTGACATCGGGCTTCGCGCCGGGATCGACGCCGGCTTGCTCGTCCGCCATGGCGCGGCTCATACCGCGATCGGAGCGGAAATCGCCGGATGCGGATCGTAGCCCTCGAGCTTGAAATCCTCATAGGTGAAGGCGAACAGATCCGTGACGTCGGGGTTGAGGCGCATCGCAGGCAGGGCGCGCGGCGCGCGCGACAGCTGCAACTGCGCCTGATCGAGATGATTCTTGTACAAATGCGCATCGCCCAGCGTATGCACGAAATCGCCCGGCTCAAGCCCGGTGACCTGTGCCACCATCATGGTCAGGAGCGCATAGGAGGCGATGTTGAAGGGAACACCAAGGAAGATGTCGGCGGAGCGCTGGTAGAGCTGGCAGGAGAGTTTTCCGCCGGCGACATAGAACTGGAACAGGCAATGGCATGGCGGCAAGGCCATATCGTCCACTTCCGCCGGATTCCAGGCCGTCACGATGTGGCGGCGCGAGGTGGGATTCGTCCTGATCTGGGCCAGCACATTGGCAATCTGGTCGATGGACGTGCCGTCGGGCGCCGGCCAGGAGCGCCATTGCGCGCCATAGACCGGGCCGAGGTCGCCGTTCTCGTCGGCCCATTCGTCCCAGATAGAAACGCCATTGGCCTTCAGATAGGCAATATTGGTGTCGCCCTTCAGGAACCACAGGAGCTCATGAATGATCGACTTGAGATGCAGCTTCTTGGTGGTGAGCGCCGGAAAGCCGCTGCTCAGATCAAACCGCATCTGGTGGCCGAACAGGCTGCGCGTGCCGGTGCCGGTCCGGTCGTCGCGGTCAAGGCCCTCATCGAGAACGAGACGCAAAAGGTCGTGATATTGCTGCATGGTCGCCGCTTTGTGATTCGAGATTGTGCGATCCTAGCCGAGTTTGGCGCGGAGCCGAAACGTTAGCCGTCGTTTCTCCCCGTGGGCGGGGCTGAAATAGGCCCTGCGGCCTGGCGTATCGCTGAAACCATGGTGCAGGGCCGTTCGATGCGGGTATTTGGCCCCTGCGATAAGGCCGCAAGGCATTTGCCGGGCGCATTCCCCCTTTTCATTCGCGTTATCGCACCCTATATTGGGAGTGCTGCGCAAGCAGCTATGACAATAAACGAGCGTTGAAATAAACCATTCGGACCCGGGGGCGGTACCCGGCGCCTCCACCATGATCCGGCCTGCGGATCCATCAGCGGGATCCGGCGAGCTTGAAACCAGCCGCAAGGCCGGATGATGATGGGGGCGAAACAGGATCGACGAGGGTGTAAAGAGCGGCTTTTTGTTCGGCATTGTACCACCGTTATCGGGCTAAACTTGTAGTTGCAAATGACAACTATGCGGAAGCTCGTCTCGCTGCTTAATTGCGGTGTGACACTTCAAACTAAGTCCTAGAGGGTCGCACTTCTGGGCGGGGTTCGGAGGTACCTGGCAACAGAAACCTCCACTTCTTCCCTCAGGTCTGATTGCCGGCGAAACGCATTCATTCACCGCGTTGGCGGATTATCGGCGCTTTTTTGCCGAATTGCCCTATAAGTGACACGGTCATGGATGCTTTGGGGCTTTATACCGCAACACCGCTTTCAAGCTCGCAGGGTTTACGGTTATAAAGACAGTGAATCAGGGCGTTTGACCGCCTTCAACAATGAGAATTGGCTTCGGGCTCCCGGGAGTTGACGCCGGGCCCAGACAGGAAAGACCGCGCTGATGCCGCAAGACCACATTCGATACGACATTCTTGCCCAGGACGCGTTGCGCGGCGTGATCCGCAAGGTGCTGTCCGAGGTGGCTGTGACCGGTTACCTGCCGGGCGATCATCACTTCTTCATCACCTTCCTGACCGAAGCGCCCGGCGTGCGGATCTCGACCGCGCTCAAGGAGCGCTATCCGGAGCAGATGACCATCGTGGTGCAGCACCAGTTCTGGGATCTCAAGGTCACGGAATCGCTGTTCGAGATCGGCCTGTCGTTCTCCGACAAGCCGGAAAAGCTGGTGGTGCCCTTCGCCGCGATCCGCGGATTTTACGATCCCTCAGTCAATTTCGAGCTGGAATTCGACACGGTGCTGGAAACCGCAGCCAATGATGGCGGCGACAGCGAGGATGACGAGCGCACCGAGCTTGCCGGCACCATCGAGCGGCTGGTCGAACCCGCTGCCAAGACCGAGTCCGCCGTCAAGACCGACAGCCCTGAGGGGCAGCCGGATCCGGGCGGCGACAAGAAGCCGGGCGCCGATGTCGTCTCGCTCGATTCCTTCCGCAAGAAGAACTGACGGGACGGCGTCGTGAGCGGTGACGTGGTCAATCTGCGCCTGGCCCGCAAGCGCCGCGACCGCGCCGTCAAGGAAGCCGACGCCGAGCGCAACCGCTTTGAACACGGCCGCTCGAAGGCCGAACGCCAACTCGCCCGCGCCCGCAACGACAAGGCCGCGCGCGAGCACGACGCGCAGCGCCGAGAGCCCCTCGCCGGTGACACCGACAGTGGCGCCTGAGCCATGGCGGGCGCCCTGATCCGCAAGCATTCCGTCAGCATTCGCGGCCACCGTACCAGCATCACTTTGGAAGACGCTTTCATGGACGCGCTCAAGCAGATGGCCGACCAGCGCGGTCTGGCGCTGGCTGCGCTGATCGCCGAGATCGACGGCGCCCAGGCCGCGCCCGGCAATCTGTCCTCGGCGCTGCGTCTGGCGGTGCTGGACTGGGCGCTCAACTCTCCGCAGGCACGGCCCCGGAACTCCGACGGCGCGTGAGCTGCGCGAACCCTATCGGTTGATCAGCTTTTCAAGCGCCTCGACAACGGCCTGCGAGATCGACTGGCTCACGTCCAGCCCTTGCAGCGGACAGGGTTGTTCAAGCCGCTTCAGCGCCTTGGGGATAGTGAACCCGTTGGCCTGCCTGAGCCGACCCAGCTCGGCCCAGGTCACCGGCACCGCCACGGGCGCTCCCTTTCGGGCGCGGATCGAATAGGGCGCGACCGCCGTCGAGCCGCGGTCATTGCGCAGCCAGTCGATGAAGATCTTGCCCTTGCGCTTGGCCTTGGACATGGTGGCGACGTAGCGATCAGGCTGGATTGACGCCAGATGGCTGGCGACGGTGCGGGCGAAGAAGGCCACCGTGTCCCATTCGGCAATGCGCTTGAGCGGCACGATCACATGCACGCCCTTGCCGCCGGTGACCATCGGGATGCTCTCAAGCCCGATGTCGGACAAGAGTTTTCTCACGTCCTTCGCCGCCGCCTTGACCTCGGCAAAACCCAGCCCCTCGTCCGGATCGAGGTCGAAGACAAGCCGGTCGGGCTTTTCCAGCGCATCGGCGCGCGATCCCCAGATGTGGAACTCGATCGTGCCCATCTGGGCCGCAGCCACAAAACCCGCCGGCTGCTCGATCACCATATAGGGCTGGGCCTTTCCCGAGCTTTCGGTGATCTCGACGCTGCCTATGCCGTCAGGAAAGCCCTGCCCCGCGTGTTTCTGGAAGAAGCAATCGCCGTCGGTTCCGTCCGGGCAGCGCAGCAGCGACACCGGCCGGTTCCCGGCGAGATCGAGCATGCGATCGGCGGCCTTCGCATAATAAGCAGCGACATCGCCCTTGGTGCAGCCGGCATCGGGAAACACAACCCGGTCGGGGCTGCTCACGCGGATGCCTAGGAATTTTTGATCCTTGCTGTCCTTTTTGCTGTCGGACGTATCGGGTTTTTCGAGTTTGACCATGGAAGCCTCCTTGTCCTGCCGCACGCCGCGGAACACGCCATGGCGGATACTGCCCTGATCGGTGAGTTCGGCATAGTCGACCTCGATCACCAGTTCCGGCGTGACCCACTTGGCCGACCGGGCAATCTCAGCGGGCACGTCGTCGAACGGGCTGGTTTTTCGGGAGCGGCTTTGCAACAGGCCGGCGAGCGTCTCGAGATCGCGTTCGCCCAGGCCCCCGCCGACGCGGCCGCGGTAGCGCAGCACACCGTTTTCGCGCGAACCGACCAGCAGCGAGGCAAAGGGCCGTCCCCTGGCCGACGAGGGCGAAAAGCCGCCGACGACAAATTCCTGCCGCAGCCCGGTCTTGATCTTGAGCCAGCTGCCGTTGCGGGTGCCGGTGTAGAGGCCGCCGCAGGATTTCGAGATGATCCCCTCTCCGCCGGCCTTTGCCACCGCCTTGAACACCTCGGGGCCGCGCCCGACCACATGGTCGCTGTATCGGATCGCCGCGCCGCGGTGCTGGCGCGCAAGCAGCCGGCTGAGCGCCTCCTTGCGCTCGCTGAGCGGACGCTTGACCAGGCTTTTGCCATCGAGCTCCAGCAGGTCGAAGGCCATGAAGATCACCGGCCGGCGCTCTTCGAGGTCGCGCTGCAGGGCGGAGAAGTGCGACCCGCCGGCGCTGCTTGCGGACACCACCTCGCCATCGATCAGCGCGTTGGCGCAATCGAGCTCCGCGAAAGCCTCCGCCAGTCCCGCATAGCGGTCTGTCCAGTCGAGGCCGGAGCGGGTGTAGAGCGTGACGCCATTCTTGCCGAGCGCGGCGAGACAGCGGTAGCCGTCGAACTTGGTCTCGTGCAGCCAGTCATCGCCCTCGGGGACTGCCTTGGTGAGCTTGGCGAGCTGCGGTCTATGAAACCCGGGCGTGGCGAGGGTGAAGCCGGTTTTCGAAGGCGCCGCCGGTTTTACGGTCTTGCCCTTTCGCCTGGCGGAGGATTTCTTCGCCGGTTTGCCGGCGGCGATATCGTCCATGCTGCGGGCCGTCGTGACGCTTGTGTCAAAGCGTTCGGTGAGACCGTCTTCGCTGTCCTCTTCGAAAGCGTCGTGCTCCTTGATCAAGAGCCAGTTCTCGCGTTTCTCTTTGGTCTGCATGCGCACCAGCGCCCAGCGGCCCTTCATGCGCTGACCATGCAGAATGATCTTGATCTTTCCGGATTTCAGGCCCTGGGCGAAATCCTCCTGCGGCTGCCACCAGCCCTTGTCCCAGAGCATGACCGTGCCCGCGCCATATTGCTTTGCCGCAATGGTGCCTTCGAAATCGCCATAGTCGAGCGGGTGATCCTCGGTGCGCACGGCAAGCCGCTTGACGGAGGTCACGGCGCTGGGACCCCGCGTGATGGCCCAGCTCAAGAGCACGCCTTCCCATTCGAGCCGGAAATCGTAATGCAGCCGTCGTGCGGCGTGTTTCTGGACGACGAAGGAAGGCTTGTCCGAGGCTTTTGCGACACCCTCGCCGCTCGGTTCCGCGGTCTTGGTAAAATCCCGCTTGGCCGCGTAATCGGCGAGCTTTTGCGCCGACACGGTCATCAGGCGGACTTCTTCTTCGCCGGCGCCTTCCTGCTGGCTGGCGCCTTCCTGGTCTGGGTCTTCGCCTTGCTCTCGGTCTTGGACTCGCTTTTCGAAGCGGGCTTTGCCCCTTCGGCCTTGGCGAGGCTCTGCTTCAGCGCCGCCATCAGGTCGATCACGTTGGCGCCGGTGCCGCCGCTGTCCTCCGAGCTATCATCGGTGCTGACGCGCCTGGTCGACTTGCTCTTTGTCTTGCGGTCGATCAGGTCCCTGAGCGCGAGCGTGTAATTGTCCTTGAACGCCTCGGCCTTGAACGCCGCGGTCTTGCGGGTGATCAGCGACTTCGCGACCTCAAGCAGGTCCCCGTCGGACGTATCGTCCTCGATGTCCTTGAACAGCGGATCGGCGTCGCGGATCTCGTCGGCATAATGCAGGGTTTCGAGCAGCAGCCCGTCGCCGCAGGGCTTGACCGCCGCCAGATATTCCTTGCCGCGCATGGTCACCTGCCCGAGCCCCACCATCCTGGTCTCGCGCAACGCATCGCGGACCACCCGGTAGGCGTCCTCGGCCAGATCATCGGCGGGAACAAGGTAATAGGGCTTGTTGAAATAGAGCGGCGAAATCTCGCAGGCGTCGACGAACTGCACCAGCTCGAGCGTCTTCTTGGTCTCGAGCTTGATTTCCTCGACGCTGTCGGGGTCGATGAGCAGGAACTGGTCCTTCTCGTATTCGAACCCCTTCATGATGTCGCCCGCATCCACGGGGCCGACGCCGGGCACCGTCTTCTCGTATTTCACCGGTTTTCCAGAGGGGCCGTGGATCTGCCTGAAGCTTATGCGCGCGCCGGTCTTGGTGGCTGCGTACATTTCCACCGGGATAGAGACGAGCGACAACCGCAATTGTCCTTTCCAGATCGGTCGCGCTGCCATCACTCACTCCACCTGTTGTCGAGGATCCATTTTTTACGACAGGCGTCGCGTTCAAACGGGTGATCCCGCCAGACACTCCCGATCGATGGATCGCTTCCGCCGCACAAGGGGGTCAACGCTCAGCTCGCGCGCAGGTTCCAAGCGCCTGCCCGTGACCCTTTCGCAGGGCCCCGGCGGCGGCGACGGCCGCGATCGGCTCCGGGCTCAGCCGTCCGGCGCGATCAGGCTGCGGATCGGGTCGTTGACGCCGGGGAGATCATCGAACTGCAGATCTGGAAGGGTCTGGACATCGGGCTCATTGGCGATCGACGGGGTCGTATCGGCCGGCGGTTCGGGCAGCGGGCGGCGCTCGATGAGGGGCGGCGCTTGCAGCGCCCGTTGCCGCGCCGCTTCTTCAGCGGCCCTCTGCGCCGCTGACTTGCCGGCCTCCCGGGCTGCGGCTTCGGCGGCTTGCGCTTCTTCAGCCTCCCGGGCCAGGCGTTCGGCCTCGGCGGCTGCCCGTCGTTCAGCTTCGGCGGCCTCGGCAGCCTGACGTTTCGCTTCTTCAGCGGCAAGGCGCTCGAATTCAGCTGCCTCTGCAGCCACGCGCGCCGCTTCCTCGGCGGCCAGGCGTTCGGCTTCCGCGGCCGCCTGACGTTCGGCTTCGGCGGCCTCAGCAGCCTGCCGTTCCGCTTCCTCCGCCGCCCGTCGCGCTTCTTCCGCCTCGGCCCTGGCTTTTGCCTCTTCCTCGGCCAGGCGCGCTTCTTCCTCGGCGGCGAGACGGGCGGCCTTCTCAGCCTCGGCGCGGGCGCGGGCCGCGGCTTCGCGAAGGTCGGCGCGTTCCTTGAGCAGGGCGACTTCGCGCCTGAGACGCTGTTTTTCAACCACGCCCGCCTGGAGCAGTTCGACCTTGCGGCGTTCACGCTCGAAGGCGCGCATCGACAGGTAATTGGTCAACTGGCCGGCGTCGACGCTCACCGCCGGATCAACGAGCAGGCCGCTGACGCCGAACCTGAGCGACGGATCGCCGCCGGCAATCGCCTCCACACCCGGCTCGAATGTCAGCCGCCAATCCGCCTCGAGCCGAAGGCCGGTCAGATCCACGCGGGCATCGCCCGCAAGACTGGCCTGCTCCTCTTCGATCCCGGCGTTGGAAAAGCGCATGACACCGCCCGTCAGCGTGAAGGGCAGGCGCAGGCTCTCCGCCTGCATTTGCCCGCCGGTCATGAAACCGGTCACCATGGTGGCCACCGCACCAGCCTCGAGCTCTACCCCTTCACGGTCGGCGGCGCCTAAAATGCGGGCGAAGGCGCCAGGCTCGATGCCCGAGACCGCGAGGTCATCGGCCGCCAGTTCGCCGCCGCCGGCGAGCGAGGCGACCAGCTCGTGGATGGATTTGCCGGTGCCTTCGAGGCTCACGCTGGCGCTGGCCTTGCCGGACAGCACGGACGATCCGCGAACGGCGCGCTCAAGGGCTGCGAGGTCGGCGTCCGAGGCGGAAATGCGGCCCGACAGAAACACCGATCCATCGGAATTGGTCATCGACAGATTGCCGCCGAGACGGCCTCCGAACCATTGGGCCTCAGCCTGCTCCAGCGCCATCGCGCCTGTGCCGGTCGATAGATTGGCCGAAAAATCCCGCGCGGTTCCCGCCCGCCCGAGACCGATCTCTCCTGCCTCGAGCGCGATCCGCATCTGCGGCTGCCCCGGCGCGGGCGGCAGGAACGCGGCATCGTTCCAGGTCGCCCCGTCGGCGCCAAACTGCCGGGGACCGAGCGCCAGCTCACTGAGCCACCCCAGATCAGCCCTGTCGACCCGTACGGCGCCCTCGCCTGCTACTCCGGATTCAGACCTGTCAAACACCAGCTCGCCGGAAAAGCCATTGTCCTCGGCTATTCCGTCAATCTCAGAAACCAGCATTTGTGCATCGGTCATGGCGAGGGTCGCGGTCATCGAGAGCGGCAAGCCGGCCCCCGTCTGCGGCAGCGACAGGCCGAACATCATGGCGAAGGGTTCGATGTCCTCGGCCGTCACATCAAGCGCGAACAGGCCGGTGGCCGGTTCCGTGGCCGGAATCGCGCCGTTGCCTTCAAGCGAGAGCCTGGACTGGCCGGAGGTCAGGTTCGCCGTGATGGTCAGATCGCCGTCCTGAGCCCCGCCATCGGCGTTGATTGCCAGGCTGGCCGGCCCCTCGCCTTCGAGCGGCAGGACGGCGAATCCGGCCTGTTCGAGCAGACGATAGGCTTCCGCATTCTGCGCTGCGATTTCTATGGTGCGGGGACCGTCTCCGCCCGGGATCAGCCCTGTGCCGGCGGCCCGGATCCGGACCGAGCTTCCGCCGGACACGCCCTCGACCGTGAGTTCCGGCCCGGCTTCGGGATCGAGCACCAGCTTTACATCCGCCAGCACATCGTCAAAGGCGGCGCTGTTGGCCGCCAGGCGGCGGATAAGCTGGTGCCCGCCGGTCGCCCGGTCCGCAAGTTCGAAAAGCCCGGCGGCGGTCTCGGCGCTTACTTCGCCGCTGACGGTCCCGCGTGGTGCGGCAGGCGAACCTCCGAGCGAGGCGGAGAAATTGCCCGAAGCGCCGCCAAAATCGGCAAATCTCAGGCTGTCGAGCGTGAGCAGGTTGTCGCGCCAGACGAGCGACGTCTCGAAGCCGTCGAGCCGGTAATCGCCAAGGGTAAACGTGTCCGCCTCGATCCGGGCGGCGAGATTGTACTGCGCCAGCGGCCGGGACACACCGCCGTCGCCGCCCGCCAGCAGCGCCAGCGCGCGGACCGCATCGACATCGAACGTGTCGCCAGCAAGCTCCACCGACAGCGACGGCGTGCCGGTTGCCGACATCTCGCGTTCCAGCCTGCCCTTGAGGATGGCGGGACCGATGGCCACTTCCAGCGCCTCGAAGCGCTGCAGCGCCGATGACAGGCTCACCTGGGCGGAAAAGCCCGCGGCACCCAGCCGCCGGATCACCGGGTCGACGTCGCCGACAAGCCAGTTGGCAAGGCCGGACGGCTGGGTCGAGGCGATGGTGAGCGTGCCGTTGAAGCTTGCGGCCGAGCCCGAAGCCAGCCGCCCGCGCGCCTCAACCGTGGTGCGTCCGGGGAGATTGGCGGAGAAGCCGTCAATCAGCCAGGCATCGCCGTCGGGACGGGCATCGAGCGAGATCTGGCGCAGCGTGGTGTCGCCCGCGATGATGGCCGGCAGGTTGAGCGACACCCGCCCCGGCAGAGGCGGCGGCGGCAGCCGGTCGATGAACTGGTTGACCACCGCCAGGCGCTGCTCCAGCGACAGGGAAGCACTGTTCTCCGGGGCCGGTTCTTCGCCGTCCAGACGGTCCATGTCGATCTGCTGGCCGTCGGCCACCAGCAGGAATTCGGGATCGGGGCCGGTGTCGATGGTGGCTTGGCCGGTCACCACATAGGGATCGTCCGACAGGCCGATTTCGGCGCGCCACTCGGCGATCGAAAGACGCTCGTTGGTGGCGGCGAAATCGCCCTTGGCGACGATCAGCGGCCGTTCGGGCGCGGTGTTGTCGGTCTCGGTGCGTGACATCCCCATGAAGGTGAACAGCCCGTCATAGAGCGGCTTGTTGTTGTCGATCCGGGCCTCGCCTTCGGTTTCGAGCAGCACCGGCCAGGAATCGGGAACCGCCCGCATCCGCATGCGGATCGATCCGTCGGCCTGGGTTATGCCCGTCGAAATGGACACGCCGCCGCGATGGCCGGCGATCTCGCCCTCGGCGTCGATGGTCCATGGTCCCGCCAGCGATTTTGCCGAGACAAGCGCATTGATGTCGCGGATCTCGTGGGTGCGGCCGTTCTGCTCGTCGATGATGGTGATGTCGGCATCCTGGATGGTGACTTTCTCGAGCACGACCAGATCGCCCGGCGGGGTCGGCCTGCGCTTGAGCGCCCAGTCGAGCCGGCCATCGTCGAGAATGCGCACCACGGCTTTCGGGGCCTCGACGCGCATGTCGAAGATCAGCACTTCGCCGCTCAGGAACGGCGCCAGTTCGGCATCCATGGAAAACCTGTCGATGGTCATCGCCGGCTGGGTCTCGTCGCCGACCGTCACATCGCTGAAGGTGACGGACGGAAACGGCAAGAGCCGCGCATCGGCGTCGCCGCGCACCCTCACAGGCTGGCCGATGATCCGGCTTGCCTCGGCCTCAAAGGCGGTGCGGTAGCTGCTCCAGTCGATGAAATAGGGCCCGATCAGCGCTGCAAAGAGCGCCAGGACCAGCAGACCACCGATGGCGACGAATACACGGATCAGTTTTCAATCCTCCTTGCGGCCGGAATGACCACTCGTTTGCGCCTCAGCCATCGAATGAAAAGATCTTGCCCGGGTTCATGATGTTGAGCGGATCAAGCGCCCGCTTGATCTGCCGCATCACCGAGACGCCTTCCCCCATTTCCTGGGAAAGATAGGGACGCTTGCCCTGCCCTATACCATGTTCGCCGGTGCAGGTGCCATCCATGGCCAGCGCCCGCGCGTTCAGGCGCCCGACAAAGGCTTCCGCCGCCTCGATTTCGGCAGGGACATCGGTGTCGAGCAGCACCAGCACGTGAAAATTGCCGTCGCCCGCATGACCGACAATCGGCGCAATCAGGCCGGAGGCGGCAATGTCGTCCTGCGTCGCGGCGACGCATTCGGCGAGTTTCGAGATCGGCACGCAGACATCGGTGGACATGCCCTTGGCGCCCGGGCGAAGCTGGAGCGAGGCCCAGTAGGCGTTGTGGCGGGCCTTCCACAATTCGGTGCGGCGCTCGGGATCGGTGGTCCACTGGAAATCCCCGCCGCCGCTGTCCGCCGCGATCTCGGCAAACATCGCCGCCTGCTCTGCCACGCCCGCCTCGGTGCCGTGGAATTCGACAAACAGCGACGGGACTTCGGGATTGGAAAGGTTCGAGTAGGCATTGCAGGCCTTCATCTGCAGCGCGTCGAGAAGCTCGATGCGGGCCACCGGAATGCCCATCTGGATGGTCATGATGACGGCGTTGCAGGCGGCCTCGACGCTCGGGAACGGACAGACGCCGCCTGAAATCGCCTGCGGGATGCCCTGCAGCTTCAACGTCACCGAAGTGATCACCCCGAGAGTGCCTTCAGAGCCCACAAACAGCCGCGTCAGATCATAGCCGGCCGAGGATTTGCGGGCGCGGCGCGCGGTGCGGATTTCCTCGCCCGATGCGGTCACCGCGGTCACGGCGATGACGTTGTCGCGCATGGTGCCGTAGCGGACCGCATTGGTGCCCGAGGCGCGGGTGGCGGCCATGCCGCCGATGGAGGCGTTGGCGCCGGGATCGATCGGGAAGAACAGCCCGGTGTCGCGCAGATAGGTGTTCAATTGCTCGCGCGTCACCCCCGGCTCGACCGTGCAGTCGAGATCTTCCGCATTGACTTCAAGCACGCGATCGAGCCGCGCCATGTCGATCGAGATGCCGCCATGGGGCGCGTTGACATGGCCTTCGAGCGAGGTGCCGGTGCCATAGGGGATGACCGGAACATGATGGTCGGCGCAGGCGCGCACGATCAGCTTGATCTCGTCGGCGGAATTCGGGAAAATCACCGCATCGGGCAATTGTCCCGGAATATAGGTGGTGGTGTGGGCGTGCTGCGCGCGCAGCGCCTCGCCGGTCTGGACCTGCTCGTCAAAGCGCTGCCGCAGCACGCCAATGACGGCTGCAATGCCCTCCTCGTTGCGAGGGCCGGCTTCGGCGCTTTTGAGACCCATCTGGTTTTCTCCCCCTTGGCCGCGTTTACCGCGAATCCTGCCATAAGCTTGCTGCCCCGGCGTGATGGGGTAATGTGCAAACTGAGAAGCGCTTGTCCAGTGCGCGTGAAGCCGCAAGCGTATTTTAGAGAGGGAGATGAAATGCTGTTTGATGCTCCGGTGACCGCGCCTGCCCGCGGACTGGATCCGGCCTGGCTCGATTACAACGGTCATCTGAACATGGCCTATTACAATGTGCTGTTTGACCAGGGGGCCGATCATGTCTTCGAGCTGATCGGATGCGGACCCGGATACCTGGCGGCGCGAAGCCTGAGCTTTTTCACCGCCGAGGCGCATGTCTGCTACGTGCGGGAGCTCAAGCCCGATGCGATGGTCAGCGCGAGCAGCCAGGTGCTCGATTTCGACGCCAAGCGCATCCATCTGTTTCAGGAACTCCGGCATGTCGAGGGCTGGCTGTCCGCCACCTCCGAAACTCTCCTTCTGCATATCGACATGAGCGGCCCGAAGGTTGCGCCGATGCCAGAGGATGTTCTGGCCAGGGTCAAGGCCATGCACGAGGCGCACAAGCGCCTGCCCCGGCCCGAGCGCGCCGGGCGGTCAATCGGGATCGTGCGCAGCAAAGCGACCGGGACCACCTGATTCATGCTTGAAATCCTCCGTGCAACGCCGGCCCGCATCCGCCAGTGGATGATGCCCAACATTCGCGCCTATCTGGACAACAGGCAGCCTGTGATCTGGACGCTGTCGCTGGTGATCGGCCTGTCGGTGGCGATCGCCGCCATCTGTTTCCGGCTGTTGATCGGCGTGGTTCAGGTCTACTGGCTCGGCGACACAACCGAACAGGTGCTGACGGCGGCGCGCGCCGTGCCGTGGTACATGATCCTGGCAGGCCCGGTGATCGGCGGGATCGTGGTGGGCGTGATGATTGCCCGCTTCCTGCCCTCGCGCCGCACCGGGGGCGTGGCCGACGTGATCGAGGCGCGGGCGATCAGCGGGCGTCGCCTGAGCCTGCGCGAGGGCATCGTCAGTTCGCTCGCCACCGCCTTCTCGTTGGGCTCAGGCGCCAGCGCCGGCCGTGAGGGTCCGGTCATTCATCTGGGGGCCACGCTCGCAAGCGCGGTGGGAGAGCGGTTTTCGCTGCCCGACTGGGCACGCCGGACGCTGCTTGCCGCCGGCGTCGCCTCGGCGATCTCGGCAAGCTTCAACGCCCCGATCGCCGGCGTGCTGTTCGCCCATGAAGTGATCCTCGGCCATTATGCCATGCGCGCCTTCGTGCCGATCGTGATCGCTTCCACCATTGGCGCCATCGTCTCGCGCGGCTGGTTCGGCGAAGCCGCCGCCTTCATCGTGCCGGGCTACCAGATCACCTCCTATTTCGAGTTTCCGGCTTTCGCGCTATTGGGCGTCGTCTGCGCGGTTGTCGCCGTGGCGTTCCAGTTCGTGCTGTTTGCCGCCGATTACCTGGCGCGGCGGACCACCATTCCGCTCTGGGCGCTGCCGATCTGCGGCGGCTTCCTCGTCGGGACCCTCGGCATTGCCTTTCCGCATGTTCTCGGTGTCGGCTACGAGGCCACCGACATGGCCTTGTGGGGGCAATTGCCGCTCCTGCTGATGCTGACGCTGATCGTGGTGAAGACGCTCGCCACCGCGATCACGCTCGCCGCACGCTTCGGCGGCGGGATCTTTTCGCCCGCGCTCTATCTCGGCGCCATGACCGGTGGGGCCTTCGGCATCATGGCGGCATGGGCCTTCCCGGACCTCGCGTCGAGCCAGGCGCTCTACTCGATCCTCGGCATGGGGGCGGTGGCGGGGGCGGTGCTCGGCGCGCCGATCTCGACCACGGTGATCGTGTTCGAGCTCACCGGCGGCTACGCGCTGTCGATCGCGCTGTTGCTCACCGTGGCAATCGCGCATGGCATCACCCAGGCGCTGCACGGCCATTCCTATTTCCAGTGGCAGCTCGAAATGCGCGGGCTGTTCGTGCAGGACGGGGCGCACCGCACCGTGCTGCGCAATGTCCGGGTGATGGATTTCATGACGCTGCCCCCTGACGACGCGGAGCCTGAATATCTCGACCCGGCCCAGGAGATCACACCACTCAAGCCGACCGACACGCTGGAGGTGGCGCTGCGCGCCTTCGACACCGGCGGACACCGGAAGCTGCCGGTGGTGGCGGACGGCAGCGACGGCCGCATACTCGGCTGGGCCGAACAGGTATCGGCGCTCAGCCACTTCAACCGCCGCCTGATTGCCGCCAGCGAGGAGGAGCATCGCTGAAAGGCAGGCGCATCGCGGCCCCCTCCAAGGCCCGGCCCGCCCGGGCCCGCGCGCCACGGACGAAAGCGCTTGTCGCCCCGGCCGCCGGCGCTATAACCCCACCATCGCGCGCCGATCCGGATCGCAGGTTTTTGGGAGACGATGATGGAAGCTCTGACACCGGCCCTCTCGGCCGTGGGGATTTACGCGGCGCT
>NZ_JACIYP010000130.1 GCF_014359905.1 Hoeflea sp.
AGGGATTTGCCCGGTGTCTCAATCCGGACCGGCGACGACCGCGTCCCGGCGCACAATGGCTTTGGCTTCCATGACAGTTTCCAGACATGCGTGGGCCCGCCGCGACGGATCGCGGCGGGCTGGGCCTGGAAGGAGCTAGGCCGACCTGTATTCCTTCGACTTGAAGGAAACGGCCTTCACCCGCGGCGTCGCATTGGCGATCTTGCGGATGTTGCCCCAGGTGT
Organism: Hoeflea sp.; assembly: GCF_014359905.1. Taxonomy (GTDB): domain Bacteria; phylum Pseudomonadota; class Alphaproteobacteria; order Rhizobiales; family Rhizobiaceae; genus Hoeflea. Next base: position 225 of record NZ_JACIYP010000130.1, read on the forward strand.
GCTTGTAGTCGGGAAGCACCAGTTCGTTCACGCCGGGACTGACCACGTTGCCCTGGCTGCCGGCCGGAGAGCCGAACACCATGGCGACCTGGCCGCGCCTGGCCGTGTCGGTCGGGTAGGCCATGCCCTGGGTCGCGCCGTTGCCGTTGGCGATCTCGATCAGATCTCCCGCGGCGATCCCCTCCTCCGCCATGTCCTCTTCGTTCATCTCGATGAACGGATAGGGGAAGCGATCCTGGATGAAGTCGATGTCCTGGTCCAGGAACTGGTTCTGCCAGAAGATGTTGGCGCGCACATTGTTGATCCAGTACTTGTGGTTCTCCTTCTCGCGCGCCTTGCCGGCAGCCTGCCAGCCCCGCCAACCGGCGGCGCAGAACAGCGCCTTCTTGTCCTCGCGCCCGTGGCGGGTGAACTGGCCGTCCGTGTAGAGCCGCTCGGTACCGACCAGCTTGCCGTCGGCATAGCCGGTGACCGGTTCCTGCACGCCATTGTTGCCCATGGCGCGCAGACGCTCGTAGGTGACCTCCGGATTGCCCTTGTTGTAGCCGTCCATGAAGGCGTCTTCCTCGCTCTGCCAGTCATAGCCCTTGAACTGGTCGGCATAGGCTTCATTGCCCATCTCGCGCAGAACCCGCTCCATGTTCTGGGCAATGCTGGCCGCAATCAGACAGTCCGGCCGCGAATTGCCATAGGGGTCCATGTATTTTTCCGACAGGCGCAGGCGCCGCTCGCCGTTCATCGAGGTGAGGTTCATCTCGTTGGCTTCGCAGGCGGGCAGGATCACATGGGCATTCTGGCCGATCTGGCTGTGGATGATGTCCACGTCCACGACGAACAGGCCGCCGCCATTGACCGCGCCGACGATGGCGTCGACCAGTTGCTCGCGCGAGCCGCCGGCAGCCGCGTCCATGGCTTCCTTGACGATGTCGGCGCGGCGCTTGTGCACCCGCTTGAACTCGGAGGCGTTGAGCGTGGTCTTGTGGTGATCGCAGGCCCAGACGTGATGGATCTTGCCGCCGCCGCGGATCAGCAGCTGGTCGACATACTCCGCTGGCCGGCCGACATGGGCGTCGGACGGACGGTAGTAGCCCTCCTGGTGACCGCCGAGGCGGCAGACGCCGCCGCCTTCGCGGCCGATATTGCCGGTGGCGAGGCCGATGTTCACCAGCGCGCCGATGGTGCGGTAGTTGTCATTGCCCCAGATGATGCCCTTCTCGTAGGCGGTGACGCATGTGCGGCGCGACCCGTCCTCCTTCGGCTTGGCGATCCATTCCGCCGCCCTGGCGATGTCGGCCTCCGGAACGCCGCAGGTCTCCGCCGCATCGGCCAGCGATGTCCGGCAGGCCTCGAGCGCATAGTCGAGGCTGCCGAGGCCGGCGGGGTGACCGTCGTCCAGCGGCGTCGCCTCTCCGCCCTGGAAGGTGGAGTTGGCGATGAAGTCCTTGTCGACCCAGCCATTGTCGACGATGTGGGTGAACAGCGCGTTGAACAGCACCATGTCGGTGCCTTCGTTGATCGCCAGATGCAGGACGTTCTCCTTGCCGGCGACCTCTTCGGCGGCGTTGATGGTGACCGTGCGGCGGGGATCGACCGAGACGAAGCGCGCGCCGTTGCGCATGCCGGGAACCATGTGGTTTAAGAACAGGTTGGTCTGGGTCTCCAGCGAGTTGGCGCCGATCATGAAGATCGTGTCGGTGACCTCGTAGTCCTTGTAGGCATAGTTCAGCTCGTCCACGCCCATGTCACGGGTCGAATGAACCTCCGAATTGTAGGCCGGGCGGTTGTGGATGCGGCAGTTCTTGACCTTCATGCTCTCGAAATAGAGCTTGCCGGTGGCCCAGGTGTTCTCGTAGCCGCCGGCGGAGCCGCCATGGTCGAACATGGAGACGACGAGATCGTCCTCGGAGCCCTGCGTGACGACGCGCGCGGTGACGCGGGCGACGAGATCAAGCGCATCATCCCACGAGGTGGGCTGCCAGACGCCGTTGCGCCACATCATCGGATCGCTCAGTCGCTGCTGCTGGGTGCCGGTGACATAGGACGGGCGGGCTTCCGCCATGCGCGCGCCGCGGACGGAACCCAGGCCGGAATTGACCACGCAATCCTGGTCGGGGACCACGGCGAGATGCACATCCTTGCCGTCCTGGCGGACGATGTTGTACATCGACGGCGCGATCCAGGTGCCATCGGCGGCCTGCTGTTCGCCCAGATCGATGCCGAAGGCGTTTTCCGTGAGCGTGCCCTGCTTGTTGCGCGGCCAGGTATAGGCCTTGTAGCCGCAGCCGACGATGCAGTAGTGGCAGGTGACATTGTGCACCCTGGCATCCTTCGGGGGGATGGGAAGGCGATCGATTTGTCTCTTGTAAGCCATGATTGTTTCTCCTCCCTCAGAGCACGTTCGACGGGCGGCCGAAGATCAGGTCGCTTGCGCCTTCGGCGTAGATGTCGCCCTTGTCGTCCACATTGAGCGTGAATTGCGGGACATTCTGGGTGGCGTGTCCCCAGATCTGCTGGCCGCCGGCCTCGCAGTCGAAGCGCGAGAAATGGCCCGGGCAGTTGAGCGACTTGTCCTCAGCGCGGTAGCTCATCAGCCAGCCCTTGTGCGGGCACAGCACGGAATAGGCGACGATATCGCCATCGGGGCCGACGCCGCCCTCCACCGGCTGGCCGATCTTGAGCAGGATGCCGGGGCTGTCGGCGTCAGGATAGGTGATGTCGACGGGCTCGTTCACCTTCAGGTCGGCGACATTGCCGAGCCTGTTGGCGGGGTAGTCGAGCAGCGCGCTTGCCGGCGCGGCGCGGGCCTGGTCTGCCGGCAGGACGGCGGCGGTTGCGGCTCCGGCAGCGGCAATGGCGCCGCCCCTCAGGAAATGACGACGGCCGAGATCGACCATCTTGTTGCATCGAGACATGCGTTCCTCCCATGCGTTGCTATGCAGGGACGTGTAAGCAAGGCACATGCCAGACTTCTAAATCACTGATATCGTTGCTTCTTGCCCCCGAGGGACGGGTAGTCTCGCCTGCAATGATCGGCATTCCGAACATGGTGCGGCGCCGAAGGTTCAGCTTTCCGAACGTTTGCCGCCGATGCCGAGGCGGTTCATCTTTTCCCACAATGTCGTGCGCGAAACGCCCAGGATTCGGGCGGATTCGGCGATCTGCCCATCGGTTATGGAGAGCGCCCGTCCGATGTGGCGCCGTTCGGCATCGTCGCGAATTCCGGACAAGGGTTCAAACCCCGCCTGGGGAGCCTCGCCTTTCACCCGGTCCGGGAACATGTCCCGCGGCAGGATATAGTCGTGCGGGCAGACCGCGACCGCCCGTTCGACACGGTTGCGCAGTTCCCGCACATTGCCCCGCCACGGATGATCGAGCGCGAGTTCTTCGACAAGGCTCGAGAAGCCCTTGAAGCTCCGGTTCTGCCGCGCGGCCGCCTCGGCAAGGAACTGGTTCATGAACTGAAGAATGTCCTCGGGCCGCTCGCGCAGCGGATCGATATGGATGGGCAACACCGCCAGCCGGTAGAAGAGATCCTCGCGGAAGCGTCCGAGGCCGCTCTCCTCGAGCAGATCCCGGTGGGTGGCGGCAACGATACGCCCTTCAAAGGGAATGGCCTGTTCGCCGCCCACGCGATAGAACCAGCGGTCCTCGACCAGACGCAGGATCTTGGCCTGCAGCGCCAGCGGCATGTCGCCGATCTCGTCGAGAAACAGCGTGCCCTGCCGGGTCCGTTCGGCATAGCCGTGATGCTGCTTGTCGGCTCCGGTGAAGGCGCCGCGCTCGTGGCCGAAGATCTCGCTCTCGAGAAGCTCCGCCGGAATGGCCGCACAATTGACCGCCATGAAGGGGCCGGCGGCAAAGCCGGATCGCTTGTGCAGAACGCGCGCGGCAACCTCCTTGCCGGACCCCGTCTCACCGGTGATGAGCACAGGCAGATCTGTGAGCGCATAGCGGTCGAGCAGGCTCTCGGCTTCGCGCATCTGCGGCGAGACCCCAAGCCGGGGAACATCGGTCGGGCTGGCCCTGCTGCTTCTTTGCGCGTTCTGCTGCAGGCGCAGGAGAAACTCCTCGAACACGAAGGGCTTGAGCAGGTAGTCCGAGGCGCCCAGCCGCATCAGCCGCACCGCCTGGTCGATCTCGCCATAACCGGTGATGAAGACGAACGGAGGTGTCGTGGCGGAGCTGAGCATCTGCCGGTAGATGTCCTCTCCGGTCATGTCGGGCAGGCGGATGTCACAGACGACGATGTCGGCCAGCGCCAACTTCGGCGACCCGAGGGCGTCCCTCCCCTTGCGCCACCAGTCCACCGACCACCCCTCGATTTCCAGGCGCTGCACGATCGATTCGCCCATGATCGGGTCATCCTCGATCAATCCGATCTTGAAGCTTTCAGGCTGCATGACCGATCTCCCCGAATGTGCCGGGAGCGAGCCTGATCCTGACGATGCTGCCGCCGCCCGGCCTTGCCGCCAGTTCCAGTCCCGCGCCGATTTCGTCGATTATCTGCCGCACCACCCACAATCCAAGCCCTTTTCCTTCGGGGAGGTTTCTCCGCGCCGGGCCGGTCAGCAGCCTTGCCGCCTTCGCCGGAAGCCCCGGCCCGCGGTCGCCCACTTCGACGATGACGCCGTCGTCCAGCCGTACCGCCCTGAGAAGCAGATCCGCCCCCTCGGGTGAAGCAGCGCTTGCATTGAGAAGAAGATTGATCACCGCCTGACGCACCGGACCGGCAGGCCAGGTGCAGGCGAAGTTCTCGTCGCCTTCCAAAACCAGGTCCAGCACCTGCCCCCGGCTGCGCAATTCAGGCGACAGCAGCATCTTGGCGTCGTGGAAATCGCTGAGCGACAGTGGCCTGGACTGACGGGCGGGCCTGTAGGTTGCGAGCGCCGCGCGCACCACGTCGCCGATCCCCTGCAGGCCGCGGTGCAGCAGATCGAGGGACGCCTCGCGAACGCCGGCATTGGCGCCATGCTTCTTCAGCGTGTCGACGGCATTGAGCAGGCCGCCCAGCGGATTGTTGATTTCATGCGCCATGACGGAAGAAAGCCGACCAAGGCTTGCGAGCTTTTCCTCCTCCGCCAGCCTGGTGGACAGCTCGCGGCGCTCTTCATCGGCGTCGAGCAGGGAGTTGTAGGCCATGAACAGGCGCCGGGTCTCGGAATTTCCGGACGCCTGCGGGGACACGTCAATGCGCGCGGCCTTGCCTTCCGCCGCCTCGATCATGTGGTTTTCGAGGGTCTGCATTGGCCTGATCATCCGGCGCACGGTGATGATGCCGACCAGCACGAGGAGCACGGTGAAGGCGGCATTGGTGAGGATCAGGGTGGAGAGGACGTCGCGGCGCTCGGCGAGAAGCACGCGGGCATCGAAGATGGTGTAGATGCGGCCGATGGTGGTGTCCTGATAGACGATGTCCCTTTCGAGATAGGCGAGCCCGTCATCGCTTTCGATCCTGATCTGCGCTTGCGGAAACCTTTCGGTCTGCAGGTCGTCCATTGTCTCGAGACTCGGATACCGGACCGGGTCGGTAGCGGCCAGGATGACCCGTGCGGGCGTGGTGACAATGGTCTCGACCGGAACGATTGCCGTGTTGACCGGCCTCAGCCTTTCGAGCGCGTCAAAGATCTCCCAGCTGTCCTCGCGCAGGACCGACGGGGAAATCGACGCCGTCACGCCGTCGAGATAGGAGTTGGCGATGCTTTGCAGATAGGTCTCCTGGATCGACCCCAGGCGGTCGAGAACCCGCTCGGTGATCACCGCCGAAACCAGGAACATCAGGACCGAGACGGCCAGCGGCACGCGCCAGATCAAAGGCAGACGACGAAGTCCGATCCTGACCGTCACAGCACACCTCCCAGCCGCGCGACCATGTCGGCTATCCCGTCAAAGGCTTTCTCCTGAGGCATTTCGAAACCGGTCAATCTGAGCAGGTCCAGGACTTCCCTGCCTTGCGGACTGGCGGCCATTTCGACCAGAGCTTTTTGCAATGCCCCGGTTTTTGCCGATCCCGCCATTTTCCGGCTTGTCGCAATCGGCGGAAAGCCAAGCCACTGCGACCGTCGCAGCACCCTTGTCTGGGAGACCAACTCGGGTTCGAGTTCCAGCATGACCTCCCAGACATAACCGTCGACACTGCCGGACTGGGCGAGATTGGAGGCGACCGCGCGAATGACATTGCGATGTCCGTAGGTGAACAATGTCTTGCGGAAGAAGGTTTCGGGATCGAGACCATGCTCGAACATCAAGGTGCGGGTGACGAGAAACCCGGAGTTGGAATCGGGATCCGAAAAGGCATGGATGTCGCCGCGCAGATCCAGGATGGTCTCGGCATCCCGATCCGCCGCCACGATCAGATAGGACTGGTAGTACGGTTTTCCGTTCCACGCCGGAATGGCGACCAGTTCAAGTTCATTGCGGTACTGGATATAGGGATAGCCGCAGATCCAGGCGGCATCGAGCTGTCCCGACACCAGGAGCGAGGTTACCTCCTGATAGGTGCGTCGCGTCACCAGTTCGACACTGTGGCCGGTTGCCACTTCCAGATAGGCCTTCAAGGCGTCTAGCAGCTGGATGTCGTTGTTGAGAAAGACCGGGGTCAGCCCGAACCTCAGCGTCGGCAAAGGGGAACTCGACGCCGTGCCCGAAGCGACTGCAAACGGCAAACATGCCCCGCCTGCGATGAAACGCCGGCGCGACAGGGCAACGGCAAATCTCGACCGGTGGCCCTCTGACATCGCTCCTCCTTGAGCGTTTGTAGCGCAACTGGGCCTGCGCATTCAAACAAAACCTCGGGCCACACGAGGCTGAGCATCAACACACCCATGCGATCGGCAGGTGCGCTGTTGTGACAGGAGAACCGCACCGGGTTGGCCCGAAGCTGCAACCCGTGAGAAAATAGTGCTCTGACAGATGACAACGGACAAATGTTCGCCTGAAGTCCGGAAGGCCGAGGTGGATCCTGGCAAGCCTGCAGGATTGCCGAGCGACAGGGCCGCGGGCTGCGTGAGGCGAACGCGATTCCGCGCACGACATCCGCCTGTTCAGACCCTCATCTCGGCTGCTGCATGGCAATCGCCTGCCGGGCAAACCGGGCGGAGCTCCACCGCCCGCACAGGCGATGATTTGCTTCACCCGTTGCCGAGCAGCCAAACGCAATACACGCGGACGTGAGGACCCAACTGCAGGCCGGCAGGCCGTTTGATTCACATATGATCAGACGGTCAGATCGAGAACAGTCTTGCCGATCAATTTGTTCGACTCGACCAGCTCGTGCGCGGAAGCGACCTCGGCCAGCGGAAAGACGCGCGAGATCTCCGGTGCAATGGTCCCGGCATCGAACAAGGGCCAGACCCGTTCGAGCAGTTCCCGGGCTATCTCACCTTTCTCCTCCACGGAGCGGGCGCGCAGCGTCGACCCGGTGACGATCGCGCGCTTGCGCATCAGCAGCGAAATATCGAGCGTGACCTCCCGCCCGGCCAGGGAGGCTATGTGGACCAGCCGCCCGCGGGTGGCGATCAGACGCATGTTGTCGGCAAAGAAAGGCCCTCCCCGCATGTCCAGGATGACATCGACGCCGTAGCCGCCGGTCGTCTCCAGCAGACGGTCGGCAAAATTCTCGGCATTGTAATTGACGGCCTCCACCGCACCCAGGGATCTGCAGACCTCGGCCTTTTCCTCCGAGCTCACCGTTGCGTAGACCGTCGAGCCAAGCGCATGGGCCAGCATGATCGCCGTGGTGCCTATGCCCGAGGCTCCGCCATGGACAAGAAGGCTTTCGCCGGCCTTCAGCGCACCCGACTGGAAAACATTGGTCCAGACGGTGAAATAGGTTTCCGGAATGGCTGCGGCGGTGATGAAATCCATGCCCTTGGGCACCGGCAGCAGCTGTGGCACGGGCACGGCGACATATTCGGCATAGCCTCCTCCGGTCACGAGCGCGCAGACGCGGTCGCCCACGGACCAGCCCTCAACCCCCTCGCCGAGCGCTGCGATCTCGCCCGCCACTTCGAGCCCCAGAATGTCCGAAGCGCCAGGCGGCGGCGGATAGTTGCCGAGACGTTGGATGATGTCGGGCCGGTTGACGCCCGCGGCATGGACCTTGACCAGCACCTCGCCCGCCTCAGCCCGCGGGCGCGGACCTTCCGTGATGTAAAGCCCGCTGGCCGGACCCGGGGCGCGCAGAGCGACGTGTTTCATTGATGTGTTCATCAGAATTCCCTCAAGCCATGAAGTGGCCACCGTTCACGTCGAGACAGACGCCGGTGACAAAACCTGCTTCCTCGGAAGCAAAATAGGAGACGGCGGCCCCGATATCGTCGGGGGTGCCCAGGCGGCCGGCCGGGATCGCGCTGAGATAACGCTCATTGGCCTCGCTGCCTGCCTCAGCCGCCATCGGCGTATCGATCCGTCCGGGCGCGATCGAATTGGCGGTGATGCCGAAAGGTCCGACTTCGCCCGCCAGAGTGCGGGTGAACCCGATCAGTCCCGCCTTTGACGCGGAATAATGCGAGCCGGCGACCTGGGACCGGGTGCGCCCGGCCTGGGAGGCCATGTTGACGATCCGGCCCCACCGCCCGGCTTTCATGCCGGGAAGCACCGCCTTCGCCACCAGGAAACAGGCCGTCAGGTTGATGTCGACAACCTTCTGCCATTCCTCAAGCGGCGTCTCTTCAATCGGCAGCCGCTTGCCCTGATGCTTGGGAGAAATGCCCGCATTGTTGACCGCCACATCGATCCGCCCATGCGCCCGGATCTGGGCTTGAACGAAGGATTCGACAGAGGCGAGATCGCCGAAATCGACCCATGCAAAGGAACAGGACAGGCCCTTGCTGCGCAGCTCGGATGCCGTCTGCTCCCCGCTGTCAAGAATGTCGGCGAGGATGACATGCATGCCGTCCGTGGCGAGGCGTTCAGCGATTGCCGTGCCAATGCCGCGCGCGGCGCCGGTGACGAGCGCCACGCGGGGTTGCTGGGTCTGCGTCATGATTGCGTGTCCTTGATCTGCGGGAGGAGAATGACTTTCGACGCATTGCGAGTGCGGGCCAGCCCGAAACCTTCCAATGCGCGCGACAGCGGCAGCCGGTGCGTGATCATCGGCCGGATCGCTTCGCCAAAATGCGCCAACGTACGGAGGACATGCGTCCAGTCTTCCCGGCGCGTGCCGTGGCTGCCGCGGATCTGCAATTTGCGGCGCACCACCTGCAGCAGATCAAGGCTTGCCTGTTCGGCATGGATTCCGGTGAGCACCAGCGTGCCTTCCATGGCCAGCAATTCAAGTGCGTCGGCGATGCTGGAGGCATGTCCGGTTGCCTCGAACACGATGTCGGCCCCGGCGCACCGGGCGAGCAGGTCGTCCCGGCCACCCGGCCTGGCCAGATCGAAACTCTCGTCAAAGCCCATTTGCGACAGAACCTCGAGCCGGGGTGCATCGTCATGCCCGGCAATGGCGACGCTGTGGGCGCCAGCCTGCCGGGCGAAGATGGCAATCGCCTGTCCGATCGAGCCAGGCCCAAGCACGACCACCTTCTGTCCCGGGCGGACGTCAGCGACACGGACCGCCCTCGCCCCGACGCACAGCGGCTCGGCAAGCGCTCCGAGTTCGAAATCCACCGATTCCGGCAGCTCGAAGACACCGGTTTCCCGGGCAATCACCTTGGCCGCAAAGGCGCCGTTGCGGTAGAGCCCGACGGTCTGCTTGTCGCTGCAATTCTGGGGCGTCCCGGTCTTGCAGGCGCGGCAGACGCCACAGGGCGCCGAGGGCCAGGCCGTCACGCGTTGACCGGGCTTGACCGAGGTGACCTGGGGCCCGACCGCGATGACCCGGCCGGCGAACTCGTGTCCGAGCGTCACGGGCAGCAGCGGCACCATGAAATCGTATCCGGAACTCCAATCGTCGACATGCAGATCGGAACCGCAGATCCCGACAGCCTCGACTGCGATCAGCACATCGGTGCCGGAAACCGTGTCAGGTTCGGGTGTGTCCAAAAGCGCAAGACCTGGACTGGCTTCCATTTTGCGTAGCGCGAGCATGTTCTTTCCGGTCTGTCATTTGAAGGGATGGACCGGGGAGCGTCAGGCCCCCCGGTCCATGTGGATCAGATGTCGCCGCGCTGGCCCCATTCCGGCATCGGGATCGCCTTGACCTCCGCGATTCCGAACGGATCGGGGGCGACAGTGCGGATCTGCTTGCCCTGCCATTGGTCGTAGGTGGGGAAGGCGCGGGTGTTGTTCTGCGTTTCCGGGTCGAACTTCACCCCCCAGCCGACGATGGTGGAGCCGATCGGCTTGTCGAGCGCCAGAGACGCTTCACGAATGGCCTGGGTATCCATCGATCCCGCCGCCGGCAGGATGTCCTTGAGCACCGTCCACATGGCATTGAAGCCCATGCCCGTATGCGCAGACGGTTTCCGGCCGTCGAAGCGCTTTTCGTGTTCCGAGTGGAACAGGTCGAACAGCTTGGCGGTTTCGGGCTCGAGGCCCGCCTTGTTGATATAGACGGAGGTTCCTGCGTTGAGGATGCCGTTGACATCATCGCCCATCGCCTCGGCGAACTCGTTCACATTGTGCGCGCCGCCATTGCCGATCATGGCCTTCACCGACAGGCCGGCTTCCCGAGCCTGACGCCAGAAGAGAATGCCGTCGGGCGTATACTGGCAGACGATGAGAACGTCGGGCTGCAATTCCTTGTAGCGCTGGACCATCGGCGACAGATCCGTGGTCTTGTAGCTGTAGGATGTCGCGTCGACGATCTGGACGCCGGCCTTTTCCAGAACCGTCCGGGCGCTTTCGCCGACCGCGGTGCCATAGAAGCTGTCTTCGTAGAGCAATGCGACCTTCAGCTGTTCATTGGGGATTCCGAGCTTCGGTGCGACCTCATCGAGCATGAACTGCGCGCCGCCGCCGCCAAGCTCGGAGGCCGGGTAGATGAAGCGGAAGAGATATTTGAAACCGCGGGACGTGATGTCGTCGGCGACCGCGCCCTGTTCGAAGTAGACGACCTTGTTGCGCTCGGCGACCTGGCTCGCGGCGAACGAGATCGAAGAGGCGTAGGAGCCCATGATGACCTTCACCCGCTCGCTGGTGATCAGCCGCGTCGCCTGGGAGGTTGCCTCGGTGGACGAGGGAACATCCACGATCGCCAGTTCGACGTCCTGGCCGAAGACACCGCCCTGTTCGTTGATCATCTGCTTGGCAAGATCGAAGCCGCGCATCACGTCGTTGCCGAGGGATGCAAGCGGTCCCGACAGCGGCAACAGCACGCCGAGCTTGGCTGCGTCCGCTGCACTGGCCCGGCGGATGAAGGGCATGGACAAGGTTGTTGTCGCAGCGGCTCCGACCGCCAGCTTTCCGAAAGTCCGTCTGGATAAAGTCATGATAGTTCCTCCTCAGTTGAGTTCAGTCCGAGATAGATGCGCCGAACCTCCTCGTTCCCCTGCAATTCCTTGCCGGTTCCCGAAAGCGCGACGCGCCCATGCTGGATGACGTAGGCCCGGTCGGCGACCGACAGGGCCTGGTTGACGTTCTGCTCGACCATGAGCAGGGTAACTCCGAGATCCCGGATGGCCTTGATCGCGTCGTAGACGCGCGAGATCATCACGGGTGCGAGGCCAAGGGAGACCTCGTCGATCATGAGGACTTCCGGTGTTGCCACCAGTCCCCGAGCGATGGCGCACATTTGCTGCTGACCGCCCGAAAGCGTCCCGCCCAGTTGCTCGGACCGCTCCTTCAGGATCGGAAACAGCCGGTAGACATAGTCGAGGCGCTCGGCCAGATGCGGACGCGCCCGGTTCGAATAGGCGCCGATCTCCAGATTTCGCCGCACCGACATCCTGGGAAACAGGCGGCGGCCTTCCGGAACCATGATCAGGCCCTTGTCGACGAGTTCATGGGTGCGCTTGCCCGCAACTTCCTCGCCGTTCAGGCGAATGCTTCCCTCCGTCGGCCTGACCACGCCGCAGATCGACCGCAACAGGGTCGTCTTGCCTGCGCCATTCGAGCCCACGATCGCAACGACTTCGCCCGGCTCCACCTTGAGATCGATGCCGTAAAGCACTTTCGCATCGCCATAGGCTGCATGGAGGTTGGTAATTTCAAGCATCCGCATTCTCCTGATCGCTGCTGACGGCGGCACCGAGATAGGCGGTCACCACGCCGGCGTCCTCCATGACCTCCTTGGGCAATCCGTCCGCAATCTTCACGCCATGGTCGAGCACGACGATGCGGTCGCAAATCTTCATCACCGCATGCAGGTTATGCTCGACGAAAAGCACGGTCATTCCGTCATCGCGAAGCAGGGAGACGAGCTCGAGCATCTGGTTGACCTCGGTGTGATTGAGGCCCGCCATGACTTCGTCGAGGAGGATCATCTGTGGTTCGGTCGTCAGGGCCCGGGCCACTTCCAGCCGCTTGCGTTCAGCCGTTGTGAGCGAACTCGTCGGAACCTCCAGTCGGGAGCCAAGACCGATGCGCTCTGCCACTTCCGTCGCCTTGGCCCGGGCCGCGGCGAAATTCCGGTGACGGAGAAATGCGCCGACTGAAATCGACTCCAGCACGGTCATCGAGGTGAAGACCTGCGGGATCTGGAAGGTTCG
>NZ_JACIYP010000131.1 GCF_014359905.1 Hoeflea sp.
TGGTAAGCAATGCCGCCCCAACAATGGGTCCAAACATGGTGCCCGTGCCACCGATGATGACCATCGCCATAACCAGCACCGAGGTGTCGAGCGTAAAGCTCTGCACATTGATAAAGCTGAGATAGTAAGCGTAGACGACCCCCGCCACGGCCGCGAGTCCCGAGGACAGTGCCGCCGCCAGCGTTTTGATTCGTGCCACGTTCTTGCCGAGCGCAAGGGCAGCGGATTCATTATCCCGCACAGCCATCAAGCTGCGACCGAAACTGCCACGCACCACCAGCCCGATGATCACAGTGATCACCGCCATGCAACCGAACGCGAGTAGGAAAAACTCCATGGGGGTCGAGATCGTTCCGAAAAATACCTCGGGGAGCGGGATGTTGACGATGCCGCCAAGGCCGCCCGTGAAGCTCTTCCATTCGGAGAACACCGTGACGCAGAGGATCTGGATCGCCAGCGAGATGACCACAAAATACTCATCTCGGACGCGTAGCGCAGGGAGCGCAATAATCAACGAGAGGATCCCGGCTGTCAGCACACTCGCTATCAGGACGACGACCAGGGACGCGCTGAGGTTCATCGCGACGAAAGTCGCAACATAAGCCCCAATCCCAAAGAACGCCGCGTGCGCCAAGGTGAACACACCTGCATAGCCGATCAATACGTTAAGGGTTAACGCAAGGATACCGTAGATGCAGATGAAGACCCCAATATTCAAAAGATAAACTGACATGCTTGCCCCTTAATGTGTCGAAGCGAGACGGAAGAGGCCGGCTGGCCTGAAAATCAAGAAAACGAGAAGGAACGCGAATGCCACCGCCTCGCTCCACTGTGTATCCAACTGCCACAACACGAGATTCTCGGCCACGCCGATCGCTAACGCGATACAGGCTGCCCCCCAGATGCTGCCAATGCCACCGGCGATAGTCGCCACCAGGCTGATCAGCATGATGTGCAGTCCGATCGATGGATTGAGACCGCTCGTTGCACCGGTGAAGATTGCCGCCGGGACGACGAGCGCAGAGCCCAAGACAAAGGCGTAGGCCGACAGTCGGCGTGTACTCAACCCAAACGTCCTGACAAGTTCAGGGTTCTGGCTGAGTGCGCGCAGTGCGATGCCAAAATGCGTGCGCGTGAGGATCAAGTGAAGGCCAGTCAGCACGATGGCCGAACAGGCGACCACAATGCCGAACAATGGCGCCATAAACAGCCCCGAGAGGACCTCCACCGCATTGCTGAGAGACGTCTCGATTGCAACGAACCCGCGACCGAAGATCATTGCTATCGCGTTCTGTACAACGATGACCACACCAAACGAAGCAACGAAGACCGTGAAATATGAACCTTCGTGCCGCTGGATGGGGACATAGATGAGGAAGTTCACCAGCAGGCCGGCCACGACTGCCGCCGACACTGCTGCAATTGATGCGATGCCCCAGTGCAAACTGAGATCATCGATAGCGAACTTGAACACATAGGCGGCGATAACGAAGATTGCCCCGTGAGCAAAGTGAAATATCCGGGTCGACCCGAAAATAAGGGCGAACCCGATGGCAGTCAGCGCGTAAATAGTACCAGTCTGAATGCCATTAACAAGAAGCTGTAGCAGAACCATCAAAGTCTCCCGTTCGCCCAAATTCCGAAGATCTCGTGCCTGATATCAAGGTTTTCCGATTTTCAGCACCTTGCCGCCCGAACCATTGACTTCCATGATCTGGATAGGAGCGATCAACGTCCCTTTTTCATCGAATGACACCGACCCGCCGACAAGATTGAAGGACTCCGTCTCGCGCCGTAGCTCGAGGAGATTTTCACCGGTGATCGGCTTACCCTTGGACTGAAGCTCTTTTCCGAGCATCGCAAAGAGCATAGCCGCGTTGTAATAGTTCGTCGCGTAAACGGTTGGGACCTTGCCATAGGCGGCTTTGAAATCATCGACGAAGCGGCGAGTAAAGGCGTCCTCTGCTTCGAAATCAATCGCCTGAGTCGCGTAGAGCGCACCCTCTGCCTCGGGCAAAGCCTGAACGGACGGGGTCGAAAAAGCCGAATAGCTTGCAAATCGCGCAGTCACGCCATTCTGGCGTAGCTGTTTGATGATCTGAACCTGCTGGTCCCCGTACGACGCCAGGAAAACAACATCCGGGTCATCGTTGCGAATTTTTGCCGCAAGTCCCCCGAACTGCTGGGCCGTTGCCGGAATGGAATATTTATTGACCAGACTGGCTCCGAGCTCCGGAAGCTGCTCTTGGAGCACTTCAAGAACGCCCTCGCCCAGCGGGTCGTCAACATAGACCAGAGTGAATTTTTTGTAATCCTGCTCCTCGACCATATACGGTAGCAAGCTGCGCATCTCGGTGTTGGCCAGCGGAATCACGTTCCAGAAATATTCACCCAGCTTGGCAAGATCCGGCCCTACACCACCGCCATTCACCACAACTGTCTGCGAACGGTTGGCAATCGGCGCAATCGCCTTGGACGGCCCCGTAAACGCCGACATCACGTATGGAACGTTATTAACGCTGACGAGCTTATTAATAGCCAGAACCGCCTGTTGGGGCAGAGCCTGACTATCCTCATAGAGAATACGCATACCGCCTTCCAACATCTGGTCATCCCTGATGTGATCTTCAGCCAAGCGCAAGCTGGACTGGAAAATCTCACCGTAGATCGCGTTGGGGCCGCTCAGCGGAAAGACGGCGCCGATTGAAATTTCCTCCGCCTGCGCAGGCGCGGTAGTCGCCGCCGCCAGCCCGAGAATAAGAGATACACCGATCCCCTTGAAGTAGCTTGACATTCTTCACCTCCCTTGTTGAAGCCATTCGCCACTGTGGATGTCCACAGCCAAGACACTCGTTTCTGAATGCCGCGCCCTGACTAGCCTTATTCAGGCTTGCAGCCCCTTTCGGATGACCTTGAATTCGATCTTCTTAGTACAACCTGCACACAGAAGTCAAGATGTTGTCAGGCCATATATGTACATTCATTTTAAATTGAATAGGACAAATGTTTCAGCAATGTCGAGGACAGCAACGATAACACTCTCTCTGGAAGAGACATCGCTCCGTTCAGCGCGGAGATCATCAACTTTCCAGCTCGCTGGAAGTCGACCGGGAGACCCTAAAAGGGGCGACTGGTACAACACCGAGCGCCTGCACAGTGCCATCGGATACGTCACGCCACAAATAACAGAGGAGGCATATCACGAGAACTTGAACCTAGATGAAAAAGCCGCCTAGCCCGATTAATTCACCGCGGGCGGTTTTATGGGCTGGCGGGAGTAGCTTAAGACATTGTTTTGCTGTAAGAATAAGGGGGTCTAATCCGATCTTTCAGCGAGACATAAAATGCCACAAGCCACATCCTTCAACCCGCCAAGCCCCGATCCCCTGCGATGAAAAAGGCGCAACAGATCTGCTTGTCCAACTCACAAGAAATGTATCTGCCGCTGTCCGAAACACGCCAAAATCGAAGCCCCGTGAATAGATCGGGCTAGGGGCTGTTGACGTTCACCTTATATGAATGAGCGTTGCGGCGATTGAGATGAAGGCTTTGAAACTCTGGTCGGTTTTGCAAGAGCGCATTGCTACCCCTCTGTTTTCCTTGAGTTTGCCAAAGTAGTTTTCGATCAAGTGCCGCCATTTGTAGGTCTCCTTGTCGAACTCTGCCGGGAATCTCCGGTTGGATTTTGGCGGTATGACCGGAGTTATGCCACGCTCCAGCAGGTCACTGCGCAGCCAATCAGCATCAAAGGCCCTGTCTGCCAACAAATGCCCGGCGGACAAGCCGTCGATCAATGCATCGGTCTCGCGCAGGTCATGGGCTTGTCCGGGCATCAGACAGAAATCAACGAGATTGCCGAGCGCATCCGTCAGAGCCAGTATCTTCGTCGTTATGCCGCCGCGAGAGCGTCCAATGGCCTGGCAGAGAGTCCCCCTTTTGCGCCCTGACCCGAGCGATGAACCTTGACGATAGTACCGTCGATCATTGCGTATTCCAGATCGGCGTCTGAGGCTAATGCTTTGAACATACTATAGAAAGCATCCGCTTTGACCCATCTGCGGAACCGCTTGAATACAGAATTCCATTTGCCAAACTCAGCGGGCAATTCACGCCATTGCGCGCCCGTGCGGACGATCCAGAGGACTGCCTCCACGAAAAGCCGTGGGTCACGCCCGGTTTGTCCCGGATCGGTGGTCTTGCCCAGACAATAAGGTTCGATGATCGCCCATTGCGAATTGGATAGGACTCTTCGGGTCAAGGTTGCTCTCCTCCGTTTGCAACCTTGAATCAGAAGTCAGGTGATTTGGGAATCGTGAACGTCAACAGCCCCTAGCTATTGAACCAAATCATCTCCGGCAAACCCGGGGCGTGTGTGGATGCCCCCTGTTTGGCAAGCTTTATCTTCGATTTTTCGGCGGGGTCTTCGATCGGACGTGTGTCAGGCCTCAGGTTGTGGCCTTCGATGACGCCACGGGCCGGTATGCTGTTCGGAAAGCTGGGTTCACATCGGTTCAGAGAGCTGCAAGCGCTCGAGCCCCGGGTCTGAATTTCCCTGCCTTGAACTTCGAAGTCCGTGTCGCGTACTCCTCGTCGATCGCTCACCCCGGCCTTGCGGCCATGTCGTGCCTTTTCCCTTCTCGGTTTCAGGTCACGCCATTCGATAATTCTCTTGCTTGGTCGACACGGCCCAGATCATTCGGGCCATCTTATTCGCCAGCGCAACGGCCGCGACCATCCTTGGCTTGCGTGCTACGAGAGCAGCGAGCCAGCGATTCGAACTGCCACCCTTTCGGACGACCCAGCGGATCACGCTCATCGCTCCGACGATTAGCAGTCGGCGGATGTCGGTCTGCCCCATCTTGCTGACCGACCCCAGCCTGGCCTTGCCCCCCGTGGGCCTCTGCCGTGGCACCAGGCCGAGCCAAGCCGCAAAGTTCCGCCCACTGTCAAAAGTGTCGAGGTCGGGCGCAAACGCCACCACGGCGCCTGCCGTCACGGGGCCGATCCCAGGGATGGTGCAAAGCCGCCGCAACTCACAATCTGTCTTCGATGCATCTTCCAACTCGTTTGCCAGTCGTTCGATCACGTCGGTCAGCCGCGCGATCTGCTCGAGATAAACCGTCCCCATCTCACGAACCGGGTCAGACAGGTCGCTGCTCTCGTCCGCCAACGCATTCTCGAGTAGTTTCAGGCTCGCCGGTCCCTTCGGCGCTACCAGCCCGAATTCGGCCAGATGTCCGCGGAGCGCGTTGATGAGCTGCGTGCGCTGCCGGACCAAGCATTGATGGGTGCGGAACGCCACAGCACGGCCTTGGGTTTCGGCACTCTTCACTGCCACGAAACGCATGGTCGGGCGCATGGCCGCCTCTGCGATAGCCTCCGCGTCCGCGCGGTCATTCTTCTGGCGCTTGACGAACGGTTTCACATACGCCGCCGGCACCAGACGCACTTCATGACCGTGAGACTGCGCCATCCGGCCCCAGTGATGCGACGTGGCGCATGCCTCCATCGCGACTACACAGGCCGGCTGCTCGCCCGGAAGCGTCGCCAACCGGTTCCGAGACAGTGCCCGATTATACAGTACCGTCCCATCAAATCCGACCGCACAAACCTGAAAGCTGCCTTTTGCTAAGTCGATTGCCAGAATGCTGATCTTCGATGTCATTGATGCGCCCTCCGCTCGGTGAATATAGAACCGTCTTGGTATACCCGATGCCGCTGGGGGGGGCATCCACCGCATCAGTTCAGTTCGAACGCGCTTGTGTCGACAAATGTGTTATATGGCGCAAATCAGAAGAGGCGACACAAACATGACCGAGCAAGACACTACCGAATCCATCACTCGCTACCAGGAAATCATCAACGCGATCCTGAATGATGTGAAGCAGGGTGTATATGCTGTAGGCGATCGTCTGCCAACTGAGTATGAATTTTGCCGAAAGTTTGAGGCCAGCCGCCAGACAGTGCGCGAGGCGCTGCGTCGCCTCCAGGAAATGGGGCATATTGCCCGCAAGCAAGGATCTGGCTCTATCCTCATCAGTCGTCGAATTGATCGCCCATTCCAAAACTCCATCACTTCGCTGGACGAGCTTATACAATACGCAAGTACGACCAAGCTCGAAATACTGTCGATTGATCGTATAGTAGTCGGTGCGCAAGAGGCTGAGGAGTTGGGCTGCCAGCCGGCAGACCAATGGTTTCGGATTAGCGCCGTGCGTCGGCGCGAAGAGGAGGATCAGCTGATCGGCTACACGGAGATTTACGTGGACGTATCCTTCGATGAGGTGGTCAGGAACATAGGAGCAGTGCAGACGGCGGTATATGAAATGATCGAAGAAACCCAAGGCGTGAAGATCACCGAAGTCATCCAAAGCATTGAGGCGGTTCCGGCAAGTCTCAACATCGCTTCGCGGCTCAGCATAGAGCCTGGCTCGGCGGTGCTGTTGTTCCGTCGGAGTTATTTCTCCGAAGAGCGGCGCTTGGTGCAGATCGCCAGGAGCTGGCACCCGGGCGAACATCTCAAATACGAGATTATCTTGCGCCGTAAATGACCACAGCGCGTCGCCGCGTACGTGCTGTTTTGCCGACATTCGACCCGCCACGCCGCCCCTCTTATTCGTCTCGGCACGCGCGCCCTACGCTGATTCGTTCCGGCAAAGCCCGGCGGAGCGCCGATCCGCCCGAACGCGGCCTGGATGGAGCGCGCTACAAACCGGATTGTCATGGCGGAGACGAATCGCCGACCTCGCTGCACACAGGACCCGCGACAGCGGCAGAGACAGCTTGACCAACATCATCAGGCCGCAACTTTCCCACCCGCCGATTCCAAATTGTCCGCTCCATAGCCATTGACGTCTATCCTTCCTGTGATATATTTGTCCGTACATACACAGGGGAGAATATGACAATCGAAGGCAAGATTGGCCGGACAATAGCGGCCCGCATTGGTCGATACCTCGAGGATTTCGAAGTCGGCGACATTTATGAGCATCGTCCGGGCCGTACGGTCACGGAGGCAGACAACATCCAGTTCAGTCTGCTGACGATGAACCGCCATCCCATGCATTGCGATGCCGCCTTTGCTGCGAAATCAGAATTTTCACAGCCACTGGTCAATTCGGGGCTAACCTTGGCAATTGTACTTGGGATGACCGTCGATGACGTGAGTTACCATGCTGTTGCCAATCTGGGCTGGAGCGAGATCAAGTTGGTGGCGCCGGTCTTTCCAGGAGACACGATCTATGCCCGGTCGCGGGTGGTGGACATTCGCGAATCGAAGTCGCGCCCAACCCAAGGCATCGTCACCACGGCGACTGAAGGCTACAAGGCGGACGGGACAGTGTTTATGCGCTTCGAACGCATGAGCTTGGTGCCAAAGCGCGGCTTCGGAGTTGGCGAATGACCGATCGTTCGAACCCCGAAGGTGCAGTGAACAACATGCCTGCGCCCGAAGCCCTTTCGCCACTCGGCCTCGCGCTTAACGGCTGCGCGCCGAGAATTGCGCTGTAACTCGTCTTTAATAGGAACACTCTATGATGACCGCAGATTCGACCCACAAGGCTGAGGAGACCATCTCCCTAAAGCTCGCGAACTTCACTTCAGGCCTCTCCAAAGATTCAATGCCCGTGGCCACGCGCGACAGGGCACGCCACCTTATCCTAGATGGGGTTGGGATCGCGCTTGCAGCTACACAATTCGACTTCTCCCACCGTACGCTCGCTGCGCTGCGGGAATTCGGGGATGGAAACGTCGACGTGTTTGGCTACGGTGCGCGCCTCCCTCTGCGCGACGCTGTCATGATGAATGGCTTTCTCATCCACGGCCTCGATTACGACGATACCCACACTCGTGGCGTCATCCATGCCACGGCGAGCTGCTTCCCGACGGCCCTCGGCATGGCCGTGACGACAGGAGCGTCTGGAAGCGAACTTCTCACGGCTTATATCGCGGGAATGGAGGCCGCAACGCGGCTCGCTTCGGTGGCGAAGGGTGGCTTTCATCAGACAGGTTTCCACCCGACCGGGCTGATCGGTGCATTTGCCTGTGCCCTGATTGCGGGCAAGCTGAAGGGGCTAACGCCGAAACAACTTGCTTCTGCGCAAGGGATCACGTTGTCCTTGGCCTCCGGCAGCTTGGAGTTTCTGCAGGACGGCGCCTGGACTAAGCGACTTCATCCCGGCTGGGCAGGCGCTGCCGGCATCACCGCAGCAGCTCTGGCGCGTAACGGTTTCTTTGGCCCCAAGGCAGCCTATGAAGGTCGTTTCGGCCTTTATGCCAGTCACTTGGGTGCACTGGCGGACGCATGTGATCTGAACCTTGCTACAGAAGGGCTCGGCGACGCGTGGGAGGTCACGCAAGTCGCTGTAAAGCCGCTGCCAGCCTGCCATTTCACGCATTCTTGTGCCGACGCCGCTATGGCTCTTCGTGCCGAGCACGCTCTCACTGCTGACCAGATCGACAGTGTCCGGGCGTTAATCCCCGCTGAGGTCGTGAAGACGGTCTGCGAGCCCGTCCAGCACAAGAAGAGGCCCCAAAACAGTTACGATGCGCAGTTCTCAATACCATTTGCCGTGGCCACAGGCCTCGTTCATGGCCGCTTCGGTCTCGCCGAGCTCGAACCCGAAGCGCTTGCAAACCCCCAAACGCTAAGTTTGGCAGAGAAAGTCGACTACGAAATCGATCCGAACTCCGCCTTTCCGAAATACTATTCGGGCGAGGTAATCGTGAAGTTGAAGGACGGACGCGAACTCCGACACCGCGAGCATATGAACCGCGGCTCCTCTGACCTTCCGCTATCGGAAGAAGCGATCATCGCAAAGTTCATGGAAAACGCCACGACGGCATTGTCGGTTGAGGCTGCGCAGCGAGTGCAGCAAGCAGTGCTTGGAATGGATGGCGACCATACCGCGCACGAGTTGTCGGCCATTCTGGCTGGTCGTCACTGAGAAAAGGTACAGCATAATGAATGACAAGACGGACGAACAAGAAATTTTGATGCTCGACATGATCGACCGCTTCCTCAAGAAGGAAGTGGAGCCCTACGCCCACAAGCTCGAACACGACGATACCTATCCTGAGGAAATCGTGGAAAAGATGAAAGAGATGGGGCTGTTCGGCTGCATCATCAAAGAGGAATATGGTGGGCTTGGCTTGTCCACAACCACCTATGCGCGGATCATCGAGCGCATCTCGCGGATTTGGATGTCGCTGTCCGGCATTGTCAACTCGCATTTGATCATGGCCTCTGCGGTGCAGCGGGCTGGCACGGAAGCACAGAAAGCCGAATTCCTGCCACGCTTTGCCTCGGGCGAGCTTAGAGGCGGAGTCGGTCTTACCGAACCCAATTGCGGCACGGACCTTCAAGCGATCCGCACCACTGCGAAGCGAGAGGGCGATGAGTATGTTGTGAATGGGGCAAAGACCTGGATCACCAACTCCATGTACGGCAATTGCCTGGCCCTGCTGGTAAAGACCGATTCCAAGGTCGAGCCGCACCATCGCGGCATGAGCCTGCTTATTGCAGAGAAGGGACCAGGCTTCAAAGTAGCACGCAAGCTGGAGAAGCTGGGCTATCGCGGCATCGACACCTGCGAGCTCGTCTTCGAGGATTACCGGGTTCCCGCGGATCGGCTGATCGGCGGCCAGGAGGGTCGCGGCCTGCAACAAATTCTTTCCGGGCTTGAACTCGGGCGCATCAACGTCGCTGCGCGCGGCGTGGGTGTGGCACGCGCGGCATTGGAAGATAGCCTGGCCTATGCGCAGGTGCGCACCACATTTGGCAAGCCCATCTGCGAGCATCAGGCGATCCAACTTATGCTGGCAGAAATGGCGACCCGCGTCGAGGCGTCAAAGCTTCTCGTCGAGAATGCGGCACGCGCATACGACAAAGGCGAGCGCTGTGACATGGAGGCGGGGATGGCGAAATACTTTGCCACGGAAGCCGCGCTAAAAAACGCCACCGAAGCTCTGCGTATTCACGGCGGCTACGGATATTCCAAAGAATACAACGTCGAGCGCTACTATCGCGACGCACCGCTGCTGATCATTGGCGAAGGCACGAACGAGTTGCAACGCATTATCATCGCTCGCCAACTCGTCGAAAGGAACCCGGTATGAGCCTACCTCTTGAAGGCGTTCGCATCGTTGCGGTCGAGCAATACGGGGCAGGACCTTTCGGTACCCAGCACCTCGCCGATTTAGGTGCCGAAGTGATCAAGATCGAGAACCCCGCCGATAACGGTGATGTGGGACGTTCGGTTGGCCCCTATTTCTTTGAGCCGGGCGATAGTCACTTTTACCAATCCTTCAACCGAAACAAAAAAAGCGTGACGATCGACCTGAAGAGCAGCGAGGGGCAGGCAAAAATCCGGGAACTCATTGCCGGGTCAGATGCTGTTTTCAACAATCTCAGAGGCGATCTGCCGGAGAAGTTGGGCCTTACTTATAACTCGCTGAAGGATATCAACGCCGCGATTGTATGCTGCCATTTGTCGGCTTATGGCCGCGAGGGTCCGCGCAAGGCCTGGCCGGGTTACGACTACCTCATGCAAGCCGAAGCAGGCTACCTGTCGTTAACCGGAGAGCCGGGCGGGCCACCCGCACGGTTTGGCCTCTCGATCATCGACATGATGACAGGCACCACGGCTGCGATGGCGCTACTTGCGGCGCTCGTGTCAGCGCGTGCGACCGGTAAGGGTCACGACATTGATACCAGCCTTTTCGACGTGGCGATCCACAATCTCAGCTATCTCGGCACTTGGTATCTGAACGACGACATCGTGACGGATCGTGCAGCACGCTCGGCGCATCCGTCGCTGACGCCAAGCCAGCTATACAAGACCAAGGATGGCTGGATATTCGTCATGTGCAACAAGGAGAAGTTCTGGCCAATTTTCGCCACGCTGCTCGGACGGCCCGAATGGGCCAACGATCCCCGTTTCTGCGATTTCAAGTCCAGACTCGCCAATCGCGACGAGCTCACGCGCGAGCTCGATACCGTACTTTCGGAGAAGACAACTGCGGAATGGATCGAGACCCTGGCCGGCCAAGTGCCTGTTGCACCTGTCAATGACGTGGCGCAGGCGCTCGACAGCAAGTTCGCCAGAGAACGGGGGCTGGTCGTGGAGACCCCCCACCCGGTGCGCGACAAAATCCGCACTCTAGCCTGCCCCGTGCGCTGGCCTGGTGAGACTTTGCCACTTCGTTCCGCACCCCGGATCGGTGCTGACAATCATGACGTTCTTGGGAAGCTTGATTGAGAACACTCATCTCCGAACGTATTCGCAATTTGGACTCGTTGAACGAATTTGGATGTGTTGATCCAAAAGCGGCATGCATATTCGTTAGCGGGCCTGTTCAGCGAGTCGACACGACCCTCATCGACAAGAAGGTGACGGGATATCTTAGGCATCGAGCTTCGTAGGGCCAATTTTTTGCATCTCCGCAAGTCCGCTTGGCCTAAGCAGCTTTAAGGAACCACATGACAATTCCACGCAGCTATCTTTTTGTGCCCGGCGACCGCCCGGACCGCTTCGACAAGGCGGTTGCGACAAGTGCCGACTTCGTGGTGCTTGATCTCGAAGACGCGGTGCTTCCCAAGGGCAAGACCAGCGCGCGCGAGGCAATCCGCAGCTGGCTTTCCAAGGGCGGCCGCGCCGCGGTCCGGATCAACGGCATCGGAACGGAATGGCACGAGGAAGATAAAGCGTTGCTGGCCACTCCGGGCGTTGCTGCGGTAATTCTACCTAAAGCGGAAGAGCCTGCAGCACTCGCCACGTTCGCCGCCGCTTTGCCTCAGGGTCTGCCCTTGGTGCCACTAATCGAGAGCGCACTCGGAATTTGGAATGCACGGGAGTTGGCCAGTGTCCACGGAGTGATGCAACTTGCCTTCGGATCGGTTGATTTCCAGCTCGATACGGGCATCGAAACCGAGGGCGAGGCTCTGCTCTATGCCCGTTCCCGCCTGGTTCTCGCCTCAGCGATTGCCCGTATCGCGCCGCCAGTTGACGGTGTGACGATCGCTTTGAACGATGAAGAGCAGTTGCGCGCCGATATCAAGGCTGCGCGCTCCTTGGGTTTTGGCGGAAAGCTGTGCATCCATCCAAATCAAGTCTTGGCGGTGCACGAAGGCTTTGCACCCGATGACGCGACGCTCGCCTGGGCACGGGCAGTCGTGGCGGCTGCGCGGACAAGTGATGCGGGTGCAGTGCGCCTTGATGGCAAACTCATCGACCGCCCGATCGTGGAGCGGGCGCAAAGATTCCTTGAAAACGCTCGGCTGTTGATTTCCATTGAGAACTGATGGAGTGGATGCCCCCTCCCGAAGCATCGTAATGGGGGTCTGATGCCGGAGAGTGCAGAATCCTACGCTAAGGCGGTCTGATCACTTTTTTGACCACCTGTATTCGCCGGTGAGAAGGATGTGGGCCCATCCGAGTGGCGAGATGTGCGATAGCAGGTCTGGTGAACAATCCAGCTGGTCGCGTTGGCGCGCCGTGACAGCTTGGCCAAGGTGCTTGGTGTTCCAGTAAATGATGATAGCGGCGAGCAGGTTCAGCCCGGCCATTCGGAAGTGCTGGCCTTGGGCTGTTCGATCACGGATTTCACCTTGGCGACCAATGCGCAGGGCGTTTTTCAGCGCATGATGCGCTTCGCCCTTATTTGTCAACGGCGGAGTAAAACCAGGCCAGTGTGGCGGAGTAAAACCAGGCCAGTGGCAGGGCTGTGCTGCCGACATGGAAATGGCCCCGA
>NZ_JACIYP010000132.1 GCF_014359905.1 Hoeflea sp.
TATTCGCCGTCAACCATTCGCGCGCTTGCGGTTCCGCTCCTGTGCCGCCTCGATGCTGGAAAGGTCGGCGGCGTTGAACCTGCCCGGTCCAGTCCGATTTTCAGGCTTGGCCTCGATCTCCCGTTGGACATCACTTTTCGCCTGCTCGATCTCGGCCGAGGTGTCCGGATCTCCCCTCCTCATGGATAGCCTTCTGCCCTGCGCACGGGCAATCTTCGCCAGCAGATCGTCTTGCTTGTCAGCGATGACACCTTCCAGAGCGTTCACGGTTTCGTCGACCGTCGGCGGGTCCGCCGACGGCGCGGCTTCCTCGTTGTCCTGGGCGTCACCCTCCGGCTCGATGTTAGCCCGCTCGTCATCTGCTTCGGGCAAATCATCGCCGGGGGGGTGCAGGATCTCGCCCGCATCGCTTTCCGGCTTAACGGCACTGGTCGGCTCGGTACGCGGTTCCTGCTGGATCTCGGCCGAGGTATCGCCCTGTGCGATAGGTGCCTGCTCGGCGCGCTCCTTTGCGAGGCGCGCGGCATAGAAAGGATTCGTGTCCTCGGGATACAACGAGGGCGGTTCCGGCAACCGGCCGGTCTGACCTTCAAAGATCGGGCGGAGCTGCCCGTCCTCGTAGTAACTCACGCGGTCAGCAAGCACCGGCTTCATGTTCTGGACCAGGGCAACGATCTTTTCGGTTCCGATCTGGCGCAGTTGTTCCGGCCGGATCAGGCGCGCACCTTCCTCTCGCTCGGAAATATGACGTTGAAATTCGTTCGACCGCCACGATTTCGAGCGACCGAGACGGGTGAAGTCACCGATGGCCTTGGACACATAATCGGGGGTGTCATCGTCAGCAGGAGCCATGAAAACCTGCATCCGGCAGTTTGCCAGAAAGACGGCGGCACCTTCCCGGCCGTAAAGGTTCGGGTGGCGCAAGCTGGCAAGGGTCTGGACCACGATCATGATCCGCCCGCCATAGCCGCGCAGCGTCGTGACGGCCTGTTGCAGAACTTCCATTCGGCCAAGGGATGCAAACTCGTCCAGAAGGAACAGAACCGGGAAAGGTTCATCCTTGCCCGGCTCGGCGCGCTGCATGATCGAAATCGTTTGTTGAAAGAACAGCCGGATCAGCGGGGCCAGCGGCACGAGGTCATTGGGCGACACGACAACATAGATCGAGGTCGGATCGCGCCGC
This sequence comes from Hoeflea sp., assembly GCF_014359905.1. Classification (GTDB taxonomy): domain Bacteria; phylum Pseudomonadota; class Alphaproteobacteria; order Rhizobiales; family Rhizobiaceae; genus Hoeflea. Next base: position 1,184 of record NZ_JACIYP010000132.1, read on the forward strand.
AGGTCTTGAATGCCGAAATCCGATGTGTCGGTAGCGTCTCGCACCGCCGGATCGGCCCAAAGGTTCAGACCGCCGTCAGACAGGACGGAGAGGTAAGATGACAAAATGCGCGATTCCATCCCCGCATACTTGTTGAATATCTTCTGGGCTTCTTCGGCCTGAACCTCGCGCGCGAGCCGCTGGAACAGCTCGAAGGCTTCTCCGGGCGCGGAAAGGGCATCGTAGATGGCGCTGATGTGCGGCTGGCCGCGCTCGATGGCGAGCATTGCGGTTGCCGCGAAAATCTCGCGCGCACCATCAAGAAAGCCTTGCCCGTTTCCGTGCGCGATCAACAGCGACGAGGCCAAGCGGCGGGATTCGGTGAAGCGCCGCCGGGGATGAACCTCCGCGACATAGGCCAAAGGATTGTATCGGTGGGTGCGCCCGTGAGGATCGTAGGGCGAGAACTTGAACACCTTGTCGCCCATTGCAGCCCGGCGCCGGGCGGTCAGCCCGAAGTTTTCGCCCTTCACGTCCAGACAGAAAACGGACCCTTTATAGGTCAGCAGCGTAGGGATGACGATACCCACGCCTTTGCCCGAGCCGGTCGGTGCGGCGATCAGGCTGTGCGGAATGTCATGCGACGTGATGAACTCGGCCGAGGACTTCGGCTTGCCCAACTTGCCGTAGATCGGCCCGCGCACCTTGTCGATCTTCTCGGCGAGCTGCGCACGGCGCAGCTCGTCAGGCTTGGCCCACTCGGCCGAACCGTGACTGGTGAGCTTCTTCCTGTAGCCCAAAGCTGGGACGGCAACGGTGAAAACCGCTGCCGTCCCGGCAAGTATCACCAGCCCGGTTTTGAATGGTTCCCCGAAGTAGCCGACTGCCCAAGGGGCTAAGTCGAAGAACGTCCCGAAACTGACGTTCTCGACGTTGCCCCCCGTGCGCCATGTTGCATAAGCGCCTGCGGCAAGAATGCCCATGAGCGCGCCGACGCCAAGGCCGATCAGCGCAAGCGATAGAATGTCCCGAACGGCCTTGTTCATCCCCTGCCCTCCTTATAGGCCGCGCCCGCCATCGCGTTCGCGGGCTTTCCGCTCTGCGTTGCGGCGCTCTTGATCGAGGCGTTGTTGTTCTTCCTGCGCGGTCTCTTTCGTCGCGCTCGCTTCGGCCGTCTGGGCGGCGTCACCAGTGGCCATGTTCCGAACCGCTTCCGTGCGCTGGTCGGTGCTTTCGGCGGTCCTGTCGGTGTCCCGCGCCGTCGCGTTGGCGGCAGCGTAGATCACGGCAATCTCGCGGTGCATCCGGGCAAGCTCCTGGTCACGCTGCGCAGCGGTTTCTTCGCGGTCGCCATGCTCGCTGCGGTGCCGTTCCCGCTCTCTCGCCTCTGCATCGCCATACTGATCGGCCAGAGCTTTCGACGGGGCGCCCCCGGAATACCGCTCAACGGTGGCGCTCGGGTTTACCCCATACTTCTCGGCAATCTCGCGGACCTGCTTGTCGGCTTCCTCTTTGGTTTGGCTTTCACGAGGCGTTTTCACCGCCATGCCTTCATAGCGCCCCTGCTCGGCGGGCCGCTGGTAATCGGTCATTTCAGGCTGGTCCATGTAAGGAGCGGCCTCCGCCTTCAACGCTGCGACCTGCCGCATGAAGCGCGTCCGGGTTGCATCGTCATCCAGCTTCTCAAGCCCTTCGTCCATCTGCCGGAACTTCTCTTGGGCCTCGGCTCGGGCCGCTTCAACACGTTCGTTCATGGTCGCTATCTCCTTTGCATTGACCTTCGATTTATGGAACTTCCCGGTGACTTCTTTCCCCTGCTCGATGGCGCTGGCGGTATCGCGCAGCAATTCCGCCAGCTCCGGGGCCTGCCGTTCCAGCATCTTCGCCTCGGCCGCAAAACGGCGGGCGTAGTAGATGATTGCTGCGGCGCTGCGCGCCGCCGTCACTGGCGTATGCTCCGGGGCTTTCGGTTCGCGGCCTTCGGCCTGCGCACGACGATATTCAGCATCGGGGATGGGACGGCTCCAAGCGCCGCGCGCAAGGCGCGGGGTCGCTTCAAGCACGATGCCTTCGGCGTTCCCCATCTGCGCAGCCACATCACGCATCGTCTGATAATTGAAATCGCTCCGGCGGGAAACCTTGAGCCACGTCCCGTTGTCCAACCCGCGCCGGTGAACGACAACATGCGTATGCGGGTGATCGCGGTCGGTGTGGAAGGCGGTGTAATAATCGAAAGTATCACCTCCGTAGTTGCCGGACCCGAACATTTCCTCGGCCCATGCCCGCCCTGCCCGTTCTGCCGCCGCCACGCCGGTTTCGCGCGGAAAGCTGACGATGAAATGCGATGTGCGGTCGGCCTTGCCTCGACCATCTGTCGGCATGTTCCAACCCGCCACCATATTGTTCATTTCCTCGGCGTCGATCTCGATGCCCATGAAACGCTCGGAGCGGTGCATCTTCACGTCACCTTCGCGGCCGAGATAATCCATCTGCGCCTTCAAACCGGTCGTATTACGGGCTCCCCCGGTTCGCACCATCTTGACCACAGCCTGCGCACTGTAGCCCGGCACGGTGGACGGCATGGGCGCTCCGCCCGGCGCAATATCATGCCGGTGAGCTTCCATCAGAGATTGGCGCATCAACTGACGTGCCGGGCCACTCCTGCCGAAATCGACGATGGCCCAGTCATCGCCCATAACGGCATCGACTGGCGACACATGAAGCGGTGCAGCCCGACCACGGGCCAACATGTCCAGGACAAGACTGCTCATTGCTTCATCGCTTTTTTCAAGCGGGCCTCACCGTCGCTGCGCCGCTGCGCGGTGTCCATGAATTTCCGCATCTGCCCCTCGACACGGGCGAGCTGCTTTCCGAGGTCGCGCCGTTCTTCCATGAAGGCCCGGTAATCGGGATCGTGGGTCCGGTTCGCCGCCCGAGCGATCTGATTCACGTTGCGAGCGATGCCCGAGAGTTGCGCGCTCATGTCCTTCAGGACGGCCAGCGTCTCCACGTCAGCCTCCACAAACCCGGCGATCCGGCGGGCCGCGATCCGCAGCGCGCGGTTCCGTTTCAGTCCAAGGCGGGCAATCGCTTCATCAAATTCGGCAAGCTCGGCCTCGGTAAGTTTGACCGAAACCGGCTTCTCGACGCGCTGCGGCTTGTCGCTCTTGGCATCATCCGTCCAGTCGCCGCTCTCCATGCGGCGGCCTTTCCAAGGCGCCCCGCTTTTGTCGTCGTTGGTCATCGCAAATGGCCTGTCGGGGTTGGGTTTTTTTCTACTATAACAAAAGTTCTACTTTTGTATATATCCTGCCTCGCAAAAACCCTAACCCTCTCTCTTTAATCCTCAGACGCCTCTCGCGCCCGAATGGTGCGAGACACCAAAAACGACGCCCCCGGCAGGGCACCCCTTGCAAACGGATGATGCCGCAGAGCGCCTGTGAGGGCGCAGGAGGCACAAAGAGGCTCTCTGCGACCGGGGGCAAACCACCGGCCACGCCAGAACGGCCACCAGCTGGCCACTCTGGCGCTCCTTTGACTCAAAACTCGAAATTTTGGGCGGCAGGGCAGCAATACCCCAAAACAGCTTTGCGCCAAAGCTGCCAAGCAGCATTACGATTGGGCACCAGGGCCGCACAGCACCACAACAGCTAGACCGCAATGCGGCAACGCAGTAAGGAACAAAGACCCCAGGGCGGCAATGCGGCAGTGCGTCAGCACCGCAACACCCCGAAGCCGCACTGCGGAAAGACGGCAGGACCGCTTTGCCACGGTGCAACAAGACGGCAAGGCATCAAGACAGCAAAGAGGCAAAGAGGCAGAGAGGCAGAGAGGCAGAGAGGCAGAGAAAATGAAGCTCGTAGCGTTCACATCGTTCAAAGGCGGCTCGGGAAAATCCACGACGCTCATGGCAGTCGCGTCAATCCTTGCAGAGACGGGGGTGAAAATCGCCTGCTTTGAAGCCGACGACAACGAACCGCTCTCAGCATGGCAGGAGTATGGACGCCAGATCAACACCTGGGACGACAACTGCCACATCTTCGGCGCGCTCGATGTCGACCAGTTCGGCGCAAGCTATGAAGAAGCCGAAGCGAATGGGTGCGAAATTGGCCTGATCGACACACGGGGCGGCGGTTCCGACCTGAACCAAGCCGTGTTGATAAATGCAACGATGGTCATCATTCCCACGGGGATTTCCGTGATCGAGGTCGATGAGGCTCTGGAAACCCTGAAATATGTGGTCGAGTTCATGAAGGCGATGAAAATCGCCCGCCCGGTGGGGATCTCGGTCAACAGGGTGCCCACGGGCAAGCTGTCGAAAAGTGAAGAAGATAGCTTGGCGCTACTGCGGGAAATGCCGACGCTCGATGCAAAATTGCCCGCTCGGCGCATTTACTCGGAAATGAAAAGCCTCGGGCACCTGCATCTGTATCACAAGGCCTTGCTGGAAACGCCGTCCAAGCGGATCGCGGCAGGGCATACACAAGTCGCCCTGACCGAAACGCGCACCTTTACCGATGAACTGATGGCGGCACTGGAAGGGGAAAGCTGACATGGCATTCACAAAACCCGGCAAGGATATGCCCAGCTTCGACAAGGTTCGCCGGATGGGGAAAAAGGCGTTCCTCAACACCGCAAACGCGCCTGAGGTCGAGGCTGTGAAAGAACCCGATGACGAGGATGAGCGGGAACCGACAAACGAAACGTCGAAAGCAGCCGAGGTCTTGCGCGCGCAAGCGCGTGACGACGAGGCCGCGCCGAAAGTCGGGGGGGACAGCAAAGAGAAAATGCGTCCCGCCGTGGGCCGACCCGCCTCGGCGGGCCAGGTCAAGGCCGAATCGAAACCGAAGCCCGCAACGGAGCCGGGGCCGTCAGGCTCGCGCCACCACGCGGCGCAGACGCCAGATCCGGTCGAGTCCGGCACAACACTCAAGTTGAAAGCGCGTGTCCGGTTTCCGGCCGAAGGGCATAGCAAACTGTTCGATCAGGCAACCGCCGCCTATGGGGAAAAGGAAGCTCTGCAATTTATCCTGAAAGCCGCCCTTGCAGCATATGATAAGGCTCTGCGCTCCGGCAAAATCTCCGAACCGCTGCCCAATTACCCGACCGGACAGGGAAGTGTGCAGGTCAGCCGGGCGTTTTCCATGGAAGCGTTCGAGCGGGCCAAAGCGATGCTCGATCCTCTGGGAATGGTCCCCGCCGGAACACTCGCCGCAAAAATCTGCCGGAATGCGCTTGCCTATCACTTCAAAGACACATGACCAGCGGAGCGCCAGCGGTTTACCACAGCCGCCTCGCCTCCCTTCGCTCTATGGGCGCGCGTCCGGCTCGGCGGCTGCAAGCCCCGGCATAGCCGGGGTGGAAAACCGCGCCCGAAGGGCTCAACTGAAAGCCACCTCTGGCGGCTGCGGGGGCTGTCTGCCCCCGGCGCGCTTTGCGCGCTCCCCCGAGGATATTTCCAGAAGGTGATGAACAGGTGCGGGGCGGCTACAACCGGCAACCGTGCGGTTCGCTCGGCACAAGGTCAAAGAGCAAATTGTCCAGCGTAAAACGGCCAACGGAATAGCTGTGCAGGAAATCCAACAGATAGACCGGATCGGCGGGGTAGGGCGCACAATCCCACGCACCGCAAAAAATGGCGCATTCATTACTGGAAAGGGTGGCAAGGCGCCAGCGGCCCGCCCGGTACGCTCGATCCCGAACTTCCGATGCCGCCCAGGACAAAGCCTGTTCGGCCATCACGTCATCCTCGCCGGGCTGCACTTCCGCTATCAGCGAGGCCAGTAGGGGCAGGGCCACCCGCTCTTTCTGTTGCTTGCGCCGCAAAGCTGCCCGCTTCCGGGGCGTGTCGGTGAAAGGGTGGCGCATGAACCGCTTGAACCGCATCGGAACCTCCGTCGAAAGCGCAGGGCGGCGCGGTAGCGCCGCCCTGTCGTTTCAGCCTTCTTTCAATTCGGCCATGCGCTCGGTCAGAGTCCAAAGCGCACGGTTCAGCGCCTTGTTCTGGTCGATCCCGGCGACTTCGCGGGTGGTCTGGCGGCGGCTTGTGCCGTTCGCGTTCCGAACGCGGCCGCGCAATCCCCCCTTGATCGTGTTTTCCTGCACCACGTTGAACGCTGAGAACGGCGGTCCAAAGGTCTGTTGCACGGTCATCATGGCGACGGGGCGTCAACAGAGCATCGGCCGTCACCGGGGCCTGCTTGCCGTCCTCCTTGTGAGCCTCGGGAAAGCGCAGCATGTGCGCGGCCTCGGCCAGCACCGTGCGTTCCTCGTCCTGCAAGGTGATCGCCCGGGACCGCTGCACCCGATCCGCGACTTCGGGGGCATCTTCCAGAACGCGATAAGCGCCCTCGATGACTTCGCCCATCGCATTGCCCGAATGACGAACCTTCACCTCGCCAAAGGTGTCGCCTACCATCAGCCCGTTGGCGCAGACGAACCGGAAGAACCCCGGAATCATCTGATAGCTGCTCGTGCCGCCATTGGCGTTGACCCGCACGACTTCCAAGGCTTCGCCTTCGGTGTTGGTCAAGGAACGGTGGCGCAGGCGCAGCATGTGCTTGGTAAACTCGGCCCTGCCCTCGATCCGGGTGCGGGCCTGTTGTGCCATGAAGGGGTCGAACCCTTTCGGCGCGCAATCCGGTCAGCACGTCGATAGTCGGGATCGGTGCAAACCGCTCGGAACGGCTTTCGTGGGCCACGGTTGCGAAGATCGACGGGACGCGGGCGCACAGCTCGGCATCGGTCAGGGCTTTGCCGGTGGCGAAACCGCCGTTGCTCATTCCGCGCATATAACGGTTCATGTAACCCATAGGTGATTTCCTTTCATGTTGCGGCTGACAGTTTGGGTCTGGTGCCCGCTTCCGCCGATGGGCTGCGCCTCGGCCAATCTGGTCTGACCGAAAACGCATGTTTTCGGCGGAACAGAGTGGGAGAAGGCGAAGCCCGACCCACGGGCCTAAACCGGACAGTCAAAGGATCGGAGCCGGGGGGTGGAGCGGCCCACAGCGCGCAGCGCGAGGACACGGCCCCCGGCGGTGACGACGCCGCAGGCGACGCTTGTCTTTTGACTTTCCGGGGCAGGTCTGTTGGGCGGATCAACTAATGGATCGAGCCAGGGCGGGGGTAAGCGGGCGCAGCCCGTCGATCCCCCGCCCTGACAACTGGATCAATGCGAGCCGCGCGCCCCGCGCGGCTCTCTCCTGTATCAAAGGCCCGCGCTTTCCAGTCCGATCCAGCCGCCGAAGATCGAGCGCCCGCAACAGGGATCGTTACCCGAAGGGCCGAGACTCGGCCCGCTGACCGACATGCGACCGCGGCGCGGGCTGGCTCGGAGAGACAGTTCGCGCCGCACCTGGGCCGCACGAGGGCAGGGAGGCGAGGCTCGGGGCGCAGGCCGGTGCAGCCGGCCGGAGGCTAGAGCTCGGTCCCGGCAGGGAGTTGCCCGTAAAAGAAAGACCCCGCCGAAGCAGGGCCGAGGTTGCGGTTAGCCGCAACCGGGAAAAACTGTAGATCGAGCCTAAGCCCGAATGGCCTGCGCCACAATATCGGGGCTGCGCTCAATGACTTTCAGAAGCAACACCGCAGCCCGATCCGGGCTGCGCCGGTGTTGCTCCCAATCTCTGACGGCGCTTTCGGCCAGTCCATACCGCTCGGCAAAGGCCGCTTGGGTAAGGCCCTGCTGCTTGCGGATCGCCGCCACGTCAACGGTCTCAGGCACATAGACGGCGGCAGGTGCCGCTTTACCCTGTGCGATTTCCAGCGCCTCGTTGGCGCTCTGGATCAGTTCTTTTCCGAAGCTCATGCTAATGCTCCTTTCTCTTGCGGTAGGCATCCGCCAGCGTGGGCAGGATGCGGGCCAGTTCGTTCCGCTCGGCTTTGGTCAGGTTCGCCTTGTCGTTCTTCCCGTAGATCGCCAGCATGAACACGGGAATGTCGCCGCCGCCGAAATAGTGAATGGTGCGATAGCCGCCGCTTTTTCCTTGTCCCTTGCGGGCGTGTCGCACCTTCCGCGCTCCACCTGTCTGCGGCATGATCGCCCCGGCTTCCGGGTCGAAAGCGATTGTTGAAACGATCTCCTGTAGCTCGTCGTCGGTCAGGCCACACCGCTTTGCCTGGGCAAGAAAAGTCGGGGTGGAAATTACGGTTTGCATGGGCCTCTATATACGGCATTGCCGTAGCTTCTTCAAGGTCGATCCTACGGCAATGCCGCAGGCCGGGGCAGGTGTTCACATGCCTTCGGGCGTCCACGCTGCCACACGGGCTTTCTGCTCGGGGGTCATCCGAAGAGCAGAGGACGCGGATAACCGAATGGCGCGCGCGCACCTCGCTGGCCGTCGATGCCAATGCGCTGACAGCCCTCCTGCGCGCCCATGACCCCCTCGATGTGCTCAGCAAGTGGGCCTTGATCCGCGGCCAGATCGAGCCGCGCGTCTGGGCCGAAATCGACACACTCCTGGCCGAGATCGAGGATCTTGCTGCAACGCGGCAAGATCCCTCAGAGCCATAATTGACCTGTCTAAAAAGACAGCTTGCACTTGGCCGGTGGATTTTCGCCCAAGATGCGGCCTTCATCTTGCAGTTGCAGAAACCTGTCGTTAACACCGCCGACAAGAAATTTTTGACCTCCCTTTAACCAGTTATGAGGTCCAGGTAGCAGGAGCGCATCATGACCCCAAAACCCCGCCTCACCGGCGAACCGATCATGCGCATCCTCTGCAAGAAGACCGACAATCTGGTGGGTTTCCTCTACCAATGGAACAATGGCGATCTGCAGCCCGCGTGGCTGGAGGGGGCCATGGCCGAGGTTCGCTACGAACCAATAAGCGACGCCGCCTGACATCTGTCCGATCGGATACAGTACGGCTGATCCGGGCCGTTACATGGAGATGTGTCCAACCTTTGGACTCGTTGATGGTGCATAGAACCGACTTCCATACATCACTTATTTGCCGCATAGTGAGTTATAGAAAGGGATTCTATAGCTCATGCGCTGGAACTGGACACAACCCGACTGGCCGAACTTCCGCTATGACAGCGCCGCGATCGAGCCTCTCGAACGGCGCTTTCTGCTGTCCTCCGGCGAAATCCTTGGAGCAGTCCGCCATGTAACAGGCGAGGAGCGCGACCGGATGCGCATCGAGCTTCTGAGCGAGGAAGCAATGCGCACAAGCGCCATTGAGGGCGAAGTCCTTGATCGCTCCAGTGTCCAGTCCTCCTTGCGCCGACAGTTCGGCCTGACCGCTGACAGCGCACCATCAAAACCTCGCGAGCAGGGCATCGCCGAAATGATGGTCGACGTCTATTCGAACTACGCCGCACCTCTGACCCACGACACTCTCTCACGCTGGCATGGGATGCTCCTGTCCCATGACCGTGGCCTCGAGACGATAGGTGCCTACCGTCGGCATGACGACGCGATGCAGATCGTGTCCGGTCGCATCGACCGGCCAACGGTGCATTTCGAAGCGCCGCCCTCGGCCCATGTCCAAGGCGAAATGGACGTGTTCGTCGACTGGTTCAACCGCACGGCGCCAGAGGGGTCCACGCCACTGCCCGCGCTGACGCGCGCGGCACTTGGGCATCTGTGGTTCGAGAGTATCCATCCGTTCGAGGACGGCAATGGCCGCCTCGGCCGCGCTCTGGCTGAAAAGTCCCTTGCGCAGAATATCGGCCAGCCGAGCCTGATCGCACTGGCCTATACGATCGAACAGGATCGGAAGGGTTACTACGACCAACTCGAAACCCACCAGAAGACACTGGATGTGACCGCCTGGCTTCTCTGGTTCGGCGAGACGGTGCTGATGGCGCAACAGGTCACGCTCGCGCGTGTCGCATTCTTTATCGCCAGGGCGAAGTTCTACGACCAGTTCCGCGACCGGCTGAACGACCGGCAGGCCAAGGTGATCGAGCGCATGTTCCGCGAGGGCCCAGACGGGTTCAAAGGGGGCCTCAGCGCCGAGAATTACATTGCCATCACCAGCACATCGCGCGCGACCACAACCCGGGACCTGCAGGATCTCGTCGAGATGGGTGCGCTGAAACGGACCGGAGAACGGCGGCACACGCGGTACTGGCTACACATGCAGACAGCCGCCGAAGGTGACCAGCGATTGGGAGAAAGGTCCGGCGAATGAACACTCATCGAACAGATCTTTCGATCGACAACCTGCAGAAGGCGTTGAGTACTGCATTCAACTGGGTAGTCGAGCGCGACCGCGAGTCTGGGATCGACGATTTCCCCGCTGCCTGGGTCGAGTTGGTTGCGTCAGCTCTGCAGGACGTTCGCCTCACTGCAACAGCTGCCATCGGCTCAGACAGCCCTCCTCTGAAGTTCCTTCAAACCCATCGGATCGCAACCGAGTTGTTCTTTGCCGACCGGAGCGGCATGCGCGGCGGTCCGACGATCGATGTCCTTCTGCAGGTCTGGTTCGACACTGACGAGATGTTCTGCGGTTACGGGTTTCCATTGATCTTCCGGACGATCCCGCACTCGGGTCGGATGCCGGACCTGATGTGGTCCGAACTGCAGGATGTTTGCCGGAAGGTCACTCTGGCAACGCCATGTGCCAGGGTCGCTCTCGTGGCGAAGGATCGCGATTTCGATTGGTATGTAGCGGCTATTGGGACAAGAACCCGATAATCGCGGCAGATGCTCACAGCATTGCAGGGCAGCGGCTGCCCCCTGCCCCGGTTCGTGGTCGCCGCCTCGATGCCTTCTGCCACGACCTCGCATCAGGTTGGACCGGCGATCCTGCACTGTCAGGCATGGAAAGCTCTGCCATCCTCGACGAGGTGATGACGAACTTCCAGATCAGCCACGTTCTGCGTATCCGCATCGTTCGGGAAAACCCCGAAGACGTGTGGCGACCAGTGCCGTTGCCTTTGTGAAACCGGCACACAAGGTTCTCGGCCGATAACCTCTAGCAAATCCAGACAGACAACGAATGCGCTACATCACCTCCAGCTTTGGCAACCCGCGCACGATCTCCATGGTGCGGAGGCTGGGCGGGGAACAGGGGTGTGCGCCGCATACCAGGCACCCAAGAGCCGGTTCATCCCCGCGTGGGCGGGGAACAGACGCTTTCCCGAACTGTGCGCAGTCCATTCACCGGTTCATCCCCGCGTGGGCGGGGAACAGGCCGCGATCCTGATGATCATATTGGGGGCGTTCGGTTCATCCCCGCGTGGGCGGGGAACAGCGCAAACATACAGGAGTCTGAATCATGAATCACGGTTCATCCCCGCGTGGGCGGGGAACAGGATGCGACATTGGCAACCACGCTATCTGATCGCGGTTCATCCCCGCGTGGGCGGGGAACAGTCGAGGTGGGCGAGGATCTGGCCCAGGCGATCCGGTTCATCCCCGCGTGGGCGGGGAACAGGCGGGGGCGCGGCGTGTTCGCATCGGCCGTGTCGCGAAGTTGGTGGAAATTTGAAGGTGGCGTAATCTCCGGGTGAATCAGAACCACCCAACCGGCGGCTGGCACCGCCATAGGAGATCACGCCATGACCAAGACTACAGACAC
>NZ_JACIYP010000133.1 GCF_014359905.1 Hoeflea sp.
ATCCAAAGGCGAAGGCCAAGCCCAGGATGTAGGCTCCAAGCGGGCGACCCCCCGGAATGTCGAGTGTGAAGCGGGTGTCACGCGAGAAGGCATCCAGACGAAAGACGCCCAACATGACCAGTCCGAACAGGATGATGATCGCGCCGCCCAGATAGTTCAGCTCGATGCGCCATGTCAGCAGCAATGATCCGATCGCGCTGGCCCCGGCCCCGAGGGCGACGAAAACCGTCGAAAACCCCAGAACGAAGCAGGTGCTTAGGCCCAGTGCCCCGGCGCGCGCCCGCAGACCGACCGACCGTGTCGTGCGCAAATCCGGCTGGCCAGCGATGTAGGAAACATAGCCCGGAACCAGTGGCAGGACGCAGGGCGACAGGAACGAAATGGCCCCCGCCAGAAAGGCCGCGAAGATGCCGATGCCGGAAATATCCATCATGCGTTTCCATGTCCGCTAAAGGGCCGTGATGCCCACCAGAAGGCAATCAGCGGGATTACGATCCATTGCAGCACGGGCGACAGCCCTGCATCGAGGACCGGAATGATCGGCATCAGGTCCGAATAGGCCCAAGCCGCGCGGATCACGATGTTGAGCCATTCGCTGAACAGCGTATATCCCAACCCGAACACCACCGTCAGGACGGTTACCGAGCGTCGCGTCGAAGCGACAATGGGCCAGCCTCGGCCCGACATCATCAAGGCGAGCACCAGCGCGCTCATGGCAATCAGGATGTCGCCACCCGTGCAATGAACCGCAGCGAAGACGATCTCACCCCAGGTGCCCTCGTTCCAGATCGTGTAGAGCGGCATGTGCGCGAACTCCCAGACCAGATTGGCCGGGATGATTACCGAAAAATACCGACGCAGGGCTGTCAGTGAAATTCCGTCTGTCGAGGACAGCCTGACGCCAGTCGCGGTGACACTCATTGAAACACCCCTGTCACCCGGTCCCACCAACTGCGTTCCCGGCGTCGATGCTGGGCATTGTTGATCAACTCGCTGACATAGAGGATCAGGTTCACATTCTTGAAATCCATGCCATGGAACTTTGCGGCAAACCGCCCGCCGATATCCACGACATGGGTGACCGCACCGTGCATCATCATGTCGCTGTCGGCGGTCGTGGTGAACTCGAGCCCATAGTCCCGCGCCACAAGGCGCGTCGCGTCGTCGCTCTGATCGGGCCGTTTGGTCAGAATGACCCAGTTGCTCGGATCGAGCCCATGCCGGTCCGCGTAGTCGCGCAGAACGTCCGGCGTGTCATTCACGGGATCGGTTGTGATCGAGATGAATTGCACCAGATCGCTCATCGGCCCGTCGTTGATCGAAGCCTGGACCGCCGCGATCTTTTCCGCATGGAGCGGGCAGAGATCCGGGCAGTTGGCGTAGATGAAATGCAGGATGACGACCCTTTCGCTGAAATCCGCCAAGCGCACAGGATTGCCCTCCGCATTCCGCAACTCGAAATCCGGGGCCTGTGCTGCGTCGATGGCCTGGAAGTATGGCTCCATCTCGAACATCCGCGCATCCAGATTTTCACCCGGATGATTGGCGGAGGCCGGAAAGGAGATCGTGGCCGCAAGTGTGACCAAGGCGGCGCGCCGGGTCAGATAGATAATCAACTGCATCACCTTTCGGATTGATCGGGCGTGCCACTACCCGCATCGTTGCATTTCCCGCCGGACCCGCCCTTCATGCACAGACCAAGCCCGCACATCGCGGCACAGGGTGCCAGTGAGACCAGGACAGGCGCGAGCCCGATCGCGGTGAGCCATCCCCAGTTCAGAGCCATGCCGCCGCCCATCACGGTTGCCGCACCGACGAACAGCAATCGTCTGCGTGTCAACCACCGGGGCCAGTTGCCTGCGCTTTCGATGTCGGCGGCACCCGCATCGTTGGAAGATGATATGTCGGTCATCCGGAAAATCCTTCTGAAGTTTGAGTACTGGTCATTCTGATAACTGGGCGGTCAAGGGCGGGCGGCGCTCTTTCAGGGGCGCTTATTCGATAAAGCCTCGCAAGAAGGAGACCATCTCGGGATCATCCCATTCGGCCGGGCCGACCAGTCTCCCAAGCTCCCGCCCCTGCGCGTCGATCAGGATCGTTGTCGGCAGACCGACGGTGCGCAGCGCGGTCATCGACAGCATGGTCTTGTCGACATACATCTTGAGATTGTTGACACCGATCTCGTCGTAGAAGCGCCGCACGACGGGCGACCCGGCCCTGTCGATGGACAGGGCGACCACTTCGAACCGGTCGCCGCCAAGTTCCGCCTGAAGCGCATCCAGCGTCGGCATCTCTTCCCGGCATGGCACGCACCAGGTTGCCCAAACATTCACGAGGATCACCTTGCCGCGAAAATCCTCCATGTCCCCACGGCTGCCGTCCTCGGTCTCGTAGCGCACATTGATCACCGGCTGCGGCGTGTCGTGCAGTGCGAAGCCTTGCGGCCCGGCAAACGCAGCGCCGACGGACAATGCCCAGACGAGCAGCGCCGTTTTTAGATATTTCATGGCGTTGGCTCCTTGCCGGCTTGGGTTTTCAGATCACGGACGATCGGCAAAAGGGTTTCCTCCAGAATCGCTCGCGTGATGGGGCCGACATGGCGGTAGGCAATGGTGCCGTCGGACGTGATGACATAGGTTTCAGGCACGCCGTAAACACCCCACTCGATGCCCGCACGTCCGTTTATGTCGGCCCCGATGCGGGTGTAGGGATCACCCAGTTCGTCTAGCCAGGCGCGCGCCTGTTCGGGCGGATCCTTGTAGTTGATCCCGTAGAGCGGCACTTCGCCCGTGGCGCTCAATTCCATGAATAGCGGATGTTCGGCGCGGCAGGGCACACACCACGAGGCAAAGACGTTCACCAGCGAAACATGGCCGATCAGGTCCTGCGTCGAAAGACCTTCCACGCGGCCGAGCACCGGAGCGAGTGCAAACTCCGGTACAGGCTTGTCGATAAGCGCGGACGGCAGATCATCGCCCTCGCTGAAAAGCCCCCAGCCAAACAGGACCATAAGGGCCAAAGCCACGACGGGCACCAGCACAAAGCCGAGATTTCTCCGGCGGGGCGTGGGAACAGTCATATTGTCACGATAGCTGGTCATGGCTTTGCTTGCTGGTCCTCGCGGGTCCGCTCACTCTGAAAGGCACGTTCTTTGTCGGGCCAGGTGCTCTTGATGTAGTCGACGATCGACGTGATTTCGTCATCTGTCAGTACGCCCTCATATCCGGGCATGTCGCTTTCATAACCGGCCCCGACAATCGCCGCCGGTCCGCGTTTCACGATGTCGAACAATACGCGGTCCGTATGATGCCAGGTATGACCCGACGCATCATGCGGCGGGGCAGGCAATCTGCCGTTCGGCAATCGGGTGCGCCAATCAGGCTGCCCCTCCAGGTTTGCGCCATGGCAACTGGCACAATTCTCCTGATAGAGACGCTCGCCCATGCGCAAGTCGCTCTCCGCCGAAACGGGAGAGACCGTTGTGGCGAGCAAGACCGCGGCGAGCCTAATGGTGTTTTTCATGTCGCTTGTGCCTTCTTCTGGCTATCCAAATACAACGAGAGTGCTACTATCGATGCCACGACAAGCAGGACGCACGCCCCCAGACCAATCCCCATCGACAACAGGCCGTCGCCGTTGCTGTCGCCCTCATTCCGCATCTTGGCGCATTTCTATTTTCCGCTGTCCGAGCGGATGTATTTGACCAAGGCGATTGCCGCGAGCACCAGCACCGCCACGATGAGTAACCAAACCAGTCCCATCGCGATCATCATGCCGCCACCCATCATTCCACCATCCATCATCATGCACTTCATCCTTTGTTTTCCCTTGAAACCGGTCAGGCACGGGATCGCACCAGTCCGCGCAATTAATCATTCGACCGCATAGACGGTCGGGTTCACACCTTCTTCGACGGTGTAAATCTTGAACGGTTCCTGCTTCGCGCCCCCCATACCCGGCGATCCCAACGGCATGCCGGGAAGTGTCAGACCGGCAATGTCCGGGCGCTCATCAAGCAACTTGTTGACGACATCAATTGGCACATGACCGCTGACGACGTAGTCACCCAGAAAGGTCGTATGGCAGCCCTGGAAATCGTCCGGGATACCTGCATCACGGCTGATCTGAGCCAGATCATGGGTCGGCTTTACCTCGACCGTGAAGCCATTCTCGCGCAGGTAGTCCGCATAGCTCTCGCAGCATCCGCATTGCGGGTTCTTGTAGAGCGTGGCCTCTTGCGCTGCTGCAGGCGCGGCATTCAGGCTCATTGCAAGGACAGCGGCAGCACCTGCGGTGCCAAGACTGGCAAGTCCAATTAGTTTCTTCATCGGTTCTTTCCTTTCGTGGTGATCGTTACGTGAGATTGTTTCAGGTTTTGGTCGTGCCAGGATCGACACGTATGATGCCCATCATGCCGGCCGCCTGGTGTTCCAAGATGTGACAATGGAACATCCAGTCTCCCGGATTGTCCGCCACGAAGGCGATCTCGACCCGTTCCTCCGGTGCCATCAGGACGGTGTCCTGCCATTCGCGATGCCGTGTCGGTTGCCCGTTCCGTGTGATCACACGGAACGAATGTCCATGAAGATGCATCGGGTGATGCCACGCGGTGCGATTGTCCATCTGCAGCACATGCGACGTGCCCTGCGGCAGGACCAGCAATGGATCCATCATGTGCCCCGTTGCTGCTTTGCCGTTGATGAACCACATGTTGCCTTCGCGCATCTGCTCCATCATGGACCCCATGCCGCCGCCCATCATCATCTGCCCCATCATGCCGCCATTAAAGATGATCTGATGCCGCGTGGCAGCTTGCATATCGGGTTCGGCCAGCGGGTTGGGTGGCAGTTCCATCGACCAGTCCGGGACCGCGTCCCGTAACCGATCCGGCCCGTAGGCGAGATCGACCAGACGGTATTCCAGATCCCTGTAGAAGACATCGGTGATGGTCAGGCTCTCTCCGGGCTTGCCGGTCATATCAATCACCAGATCGACACGCATGGCCGGACCGACCACCACGATGTCATCGTCTGGTACATGAGGTGACACGGGTTGACCGTCCAGAGCGACCACGACCGGCGCAAGCCCCCCGAAATCCAGCCCGAATATCCGCGCGTTCGCTGCATTGACCAGCCGAAGGCGGATGCGTTCCCCGGATCGCACCGCGATACGGTCAGGGATCTGGCCGTTGATCGTCACGGAATTGCCGATACGACCGCCGTGCATCGCGTCGTGCCGGCTTCCGAAATCTGTCGCAATCTGTCCGTCGCCGGTCATCCGCCAGTCATCGAGCATCCAGGTCAAATCGCGATCCACGCGGATCGGGTTTGCTTCCTCGACGATCAGCGGCCCGTAAAGCCCGCGCCCGACCTGTTCCGAACTGCGCTGGTGCGGGTGATACCAGAATGTACCTGCGTCCAGCGCATCGAATTCGTAGAGAAACTCGCCACCGACCGGGATCGGGTCCTGTGTCAGGAACGGCACACCGTCCATCGCATTGGGTGTGCGAATGCCATGCCAGTGGACCGTCGTCCCTTCATTTAGCCCGTTCCGGGCCAGAACCCGAATTCGGTCTCCCTGCCGCACCCGGATCTCGGGGCCGGGGAGGGATCCGTTGTAGCTCCAGACGTCGGTAGGGCCGTAGGGTGCCGGTCGCAGGGCGGCTTGTCCGGCCGCAGCGCGTAGCAAGAATGGGTCCTCTGTCGGACCTGCCATCGCTACTCGTGCCGGTGACAGAGTGGATATGGCCGTGAAAGCGGCACCGGTGCGCAGCACGTGCCGTCGTGAAATCAGTCTGTTGAGGGTCATTACTTCTGCCTTGATCTGAAAGGGTCGCACTCAGCCAGCTTCGGCCAAGGCAACGGTCAGGCCCCGCAACAAGCGAGGCCGCTATCAGGTTCAGACAGGCAGCTTGGGAGGAAATGGATCAAGGGAGGGAACCGCGCCAATCGGGATCACAGGTCCCGCGACCGGGATGACAACACCGAAGGCCATCTCAAGCGTCATCGCTGACGTACGAGCTACGATACCGGCCGTAGTTCCCGCGCCACAAGGGACTGTACACCCACCCTCGCAGGTTATCCCGTCAGCAAATCCGATCGGATCGCATCCGCCGCAATGGTCGTCCCCGCTTTCAGCGCCCACCATCTGAGCCATTGCTGCCTCAGCCGCATTCGCTGCCGATACATCCGGCGCAACCACGGCACCGAAGCTCAATGCAAGAATCAAAATGAGGCGGAAAACGCAGATCATGCGATCCTTATGCAAGCTTCCAGTAGGGGGAGGTCAAGAAGTATCCCGTAACATAGGCGTGACATTGCCACGCGGGTACTCACTGATTGGCCAAAAGATGCCCGAGGTTGGTTTCGGGGGAAAATCTGAGGCGAGACTGCGGACTCATCCAAGGTCTGTTTCGGAGCCAGGCAACCACCCGCATCTTTTCATGCGGGTGGCTGCCCTTGTGTCAACTTGCGTCTTTGAATTCGGTGTATTCGCCGCGCACCTGGACAGTCACGGTTGCGGGCTGGCTGTCCCGATTCCGCCAGAACCATCCGTGTTCGCCGTCGAATGCCGCGATGATCTCGCCCTCGTCGCCCGTCGAACCGCGGCCCTTTTCATAGGTCACCGAATTGCCGCCGCCGTGGCCGTGCATGTCAAAATTCACCCGACCGCCATCGACCAGCATTCGGTATTCCACCGTCTGGCCCTCTTCCATGACCAGCTTCCACTCGGCACTGTCGCCGGGTGCAAGCGTAAAGGTGGTTTCGTCACGCCAGATTTCGGCGTCCTGTGCATATGCCGTGCCGACAAAAAGTCCAAAGATATCGTTCATAAGGCTCGACTGCTCTTCGGCTTCGATCTCCAACAGCCTGTCGGCTTCGGCCTCCTCCGCAAGCTGGGCTTTGATCTCACCCATCTCGCTCAGCCCGAGAACCCCGCCGATCCCGGTCGGGTCGATGTTGTATTCGGCAGGCAGCACGACGGTCACAAGGATCGCAACGGCGCTGGCCGCCGCAATGGCAGTGGAACGGATAAGCTGCGCGGAGCTGGGAAGCTCATCAAGGCTCGGTTTTTTTGCGTTAAACATTTTGGTCTCCTAAATTCTCAGGTGGCTACGAAGTAGCCGGTGATTTGCAGGCCCATGAGGATGAATCCCATGGACATCATGACGACGTTGGCGGTGTAGGCTTGGCGGAAGAATCTTGGGGATTTCCGCCAGAAGCCCATGACGATGAGGATCACGGCAAGCGCCATGATCTGGCCAAGCTCGACGCCCACGTTGAACGCCAGAAGATTGGCCAGTAGGCCCTCTGACGCGATCTCGTAGTCTAGGATCTTCGTGGCCAGGCCCGTGCCGTGGAAGAAGCCGAAGATCAGCGTTGCGGCCTTGGTGTTCGGCTGGAACCCAAACCAGCGCTGATAAGCCCCGAGATTGTCGAGCGCCTTGTAGACGACCGAAAGGCCGATGATCGCGTCGATGATGTAGGCGTTGATGCCCCAGCCGAACCAGACACCGGCCAGCATCGTGGTCGAGTGCCCGAGGGCGAAGAGGCTGACATAGATGCCTACATCCTTCATCTTGTAGAGGAAGAAGACGACGCCGAGCAGGAACAGGATGTGATCGTATCCCGTGACCATGTGTTTGGCGCCGAGATACATGAAGGGGATGATGTTCACCCCCCAGATTTCCTGGATATAGCCTGCGTCACCTTCTGTGACGGCATGGGCAAGAGCGTTTTCCGCACCCAGGACGAGCGCCGAAAGGGCAATGAAGGACAGGATCACGATCCGGCGTATGCCGGGATCGGTCCAGCCCTGGTGGACTGTATTCATGGATTGAACTCCGCATATGTGTTGATGATCGAATGCAGCGCGCTGTTGGCACGCAGTCGATCAGACGCGCGGAGGTCTTTCGATTTGGTATGTCTGCAAGGTGTTCGACGTGGCCGAACTCAACGGCCATGCGGCTCTATAAATATCGAGCGGGTGCGGCGATCGGTCGGGGCCAGGCACGACCGCCTGACTGTGATCGTGATCGATGCTGTCATGGCTATGTCCATGCATGGCCCAGGCGAGGTCTTCTTCCAGTCCATGCGAATGACCGTGCTCAGCAACCATTTCTGCGTGCTCTTGAAGGACGCCGATGACTGAGGGTGCGTGCGAGGTTGCGGGCACCACAGACCAGAGGAGTACGGCCAAACATAAGAGTGTCGCAAACGCGGCGTTTACAACTGTCCTCAAGGTATCCATAGGATCTGCCCGTCTGCCCGTCTCTAGCGTGGTGCGTCGTGGCACCATCTTGTTCTATCCTCCCGGGGGGGATAGAACTACTTTATGACAAAACATCCAGTCCATGCAACCCATCCCGCCCTTGTCGCCCGGCTGAAACGCGCTGACGGCCATTTGCGCGCCGTGATCGAAATGATCGAGGCGGGCAAACCCTGTCTGGAGATTGCTCAGCAGATGCAAGCGGTCGAAAAGGCCGTGACGAACGCCAAGCGTGCGCTGATCCATGATCACATGGACCATTGTATCGACGTTGAAAGTTCTGAAACTGATCGCGCCGAGTTGCGGGCGATCGCCCGATATCTCTGAGGCTGACCATGCTCGATATTCTCTCCGACCGCACTTATCGGCACCTGTTTCTGGCACAGGTCGTAGCCCTTCTGGGTACCGGACTCGCCACAGTCGCACTCGGCCTGCTCGCCTTTGATCTTTCGGGCGACGGGGCGGCGCTGGTCCTCGGCACAGTCTTCACCATCAAGATGGTTGCTTATGTGGGCATCGCGCCCATTGCAGGGGCTTTCGCAGACCGCGTGCCGCGCCGCGCGCTTCTGGTGACGCTCGATCTGGTGCGTGCCGGTGTCGCGCTCGCACTGCCCTTCGTGACCGAGGTCTGGCAGATCTACGTCCTGATCTTCCTTCTTCAATCGGCTTCCGCCGCCTTCACGCCGACCTTTCAGGCGACGATCCCGGACGTTCTGCCCGAAGAGGCGCGCTATACCCGCGCGCTGTCGCTGTCGCGGCTGGCCTACGATCTGGAAAACATCGTCAGCCCGACGCTGGCGGCCCTTCTGCTCGCGGTGATGTCCTACAATTCGCTTTTCCTCGGCACGGTCCTCGGTTTCGCCGCATCGGCCCTTCTGGTTGTTTCGGTCGTGCTGCCCAGTCCCCGCCCATCCGAGCCGCGCGGTGTCTATGACCGCACTACGCGCGGCATCCGCATCTATCTGGCCACGCCCCGCTTGCGCGGGCTCTTGGCATTGAACCTCGCGGCGGCGGCGGCAGGTGCGATGGTGCTGGTCAATACCGTCGTTCTTGTGCGCGGCTCGCTCGGCCTTTCGGAAAGTGCTCTGGCCTGGACGATGTTCGCCTTCGGCGCAGGGTCGATGATCGCCGCGCTGGTCCTGCCGCGTGTTCTCGATGTGTTGCCGGACCGGCCCGTGATGTTCGGCGGAGCCACGCTGATGGTGGCTACTCTGGTCGGTCTGGCGTTGACGGTCCTTGGAGCGGGCCTTGGCTGGTCCATCCTTCTGACAGCCTGGTTGCTGGTGGGGCTCGGATATTCCGCTGTCCTCACCCCTTCCGGCCGACTGCTGCGCCGTTCCGCCCACGCCGGGGACCGCCCGGCACTCTTCGCGGCGCAATTCGCGCTGTCCCACGCCTGCTGGCTTGTGACCTATCCGCTGTCGGGATGGCTGCTGACAGTCTATGGTGTCGTTCCCGCACTGATCGGACTGGCCCTCATCGCCGCCTTCGGAATGCTCGCAGCGCTGAAACTCTGGCCGTCCGGCGATCCCGTTGAGCTTGAGCACACCCACGGTAATTTGCCACTCGACCATCCCCACCTAAGGGGACATCGCAGGCACAGCCATGCCTTGATCATTGACGAAAGCCATCCTCGCTGGGCCACGCATTTATAAGCCGCAGCAAGAGACGAAGACTGGACACGGGCGGTTCGTTTTCATCCATGCGGACATTCGTGCTTCGAGCAAAATTCATCAAAGTGGGCTCGATGCGCGAATTGTCTGCAAGTTTGGCGGACAGAAGCGTTGACTCTAACATAAACTGTCGGCCCCCCGACAAAGAGCACGGCTTAAGTTGCGACCCTCCACATCCGATACCGCCCCTGCCCCGTCATCTCGTGGATCAGACCACGCGCTTCCATCCAAGCAAGGTTGCGCTGGATGGCAGCCCGGCTGGCGCCGATCAGGGCCTCGGCCATCGGAGCGGACACGAGCGGCCATTCGGTAAGTACCGCGCACAAGGCCGGGGGCGTGCGGCCGGAAAGCGGGCTCATCTCGGCTTCCGCCCTCGCCGACCATGCCTCGATATCATCGAGGTGACGCATTGCGGTCAGGCATGCGGTCTCCATCCCGTCAAGCCAACGAGACAGACGGTCAGCGGGTGGGCCACCGGAGCGCAATCCTCCTGCCCCGCCCATGGCCAAAGGCGCGAAGAGCGCCCCCTTGCCCTCACTGGCCACGATCCGTGCGGCTGTGACCGCCGCTTCCATCCGGTCGCCGTGCTGCCCGAGGCCCGCGAGACTCCAGAGATGGAAGCCCATGCAAGCGCGCGTGACTGGGTGAAGATCGGCGGCTTGCGCCATAAGATCGAGCCAACCGCCCGCGCGTTCCGCGAACGGTTCGGCTTCAACGCCGAGGTTCTCGGGGTCGCGGCGGTCGAGGAAGGCGGACAGGTCCACTTCCGGTCCAAGGCCGCCTGTAAGACGCCGCACTGCCCATCCGACACGCGCGAGCGCCGCGGTGTCGTCCTGCACGCCGGACAAGCGCATGGATTTCCAGAGCGCCAGCCGATCCGGGCCAATTCGGTCGCCTACAAACCAGCTGAGGTCTGCCGCCTCCATCAGCGCGAGCCTGTGCCGCCAACCTTTCGGGCCACGGCGCAGCCGGTCGTCCAGCGCGCCGATCCGGCCAGCCACACGGGCGAGACGCGCGGCATTGCCCGCCTCTGCCTTCCGCCAATCGTCGAGGACTGCGGTTTCACGAAGCTCTGCCCTAGGTCCGGGCGGCAGATAATCTGGCTCCTCGTCCATCGGACCGGGCAGGAACCACTGTCGCATTTTCTTCACCATTTCAGCACATGATTATTACGTGATTTCTGGAAGATACCGCGATATTGCACATCATTTTTCAGCTTAAGGTTTCAATTTTGGTTCCGTATTTCAGCAAGTGGCCGCCCTGTTGGCGCACTGCCCAGCCGGTTTCGAAAGTTTCATATCGATGACGTCCGGCGGAGCGCATGCCTCGGATGAAGCTTGGGCCAAGGCGATGCGGATCGCGCGCGAGTTGGACCGGATTCTTGACGGGGCGGCGCCCGTGCGTGAGGCCGTGATGCGCGCGGCATCCGAGCTGCGGCTTTCGACACGCCAAGTCTACAACTATCTGGCGCGGTATCGGGAAGAGCGCAGGGTATCGTCCCTGCTGCCGCGAACGAGTGGGACAAGGAAACCAAGGATCGGCGTCTTGAGCGTCTGATCGACGATCTGCTTCGTCTGCAGGCATCAGGGCATCGAATGGCAGAGGGGCGATCACTCCCGGACCTTCTTGGATCAGCCTGCTTTCAATTCAGTCGACGGCCAATGTCCATCGCGCGCCTCTCTCATCGGGATCGCTATCAGCTGTTTTGGCAATTGACGGACGGGCAATCGACGCCGTTCGGAACGCGAAGAAGTTCCGCGATTATCTATTGGAAACGCGTCGTTCAGGCTGCGCCAGCTTGGAGCGGACTGGTCACATCTTTCAGCGATGCCGTCCTGCCTCGGCCCAAAGCTGGGCCTTGCTCTACCACCGCTGGCCCGCATTTGGCGGATCTCGTTCAGGCGGCCGCGCGGCTCGATCAGCAGCGGCAAGCGCTGTAAAAATTCCCGGTGAGTTTCAGGCGCGCGCGGCCAGCCCGGCATCATTCAGCTGTTCAGCATCTGGCAGGTCGCGCAAGCTCTCCAGCCCGAAAGCTGCGAGGAACGCGTCTGTGGTCACGAAGGTATAGGGGGCACCACGACGCGGCGCGCGCGGCCCAGTTCCAATCAGACCGTGTGCATGGAGCCGCCCGATCAGGTCCCGACCGATCTCCTTGCCGAAGATGTCCTTCAGCCCATCGCGGGTGATCGGCTGGTGGTAGGCGATGGCCGCCAAAATCGCGACGTCGAACTCGTTCAGGTCCAGCAACTGGTCCCCGACATCCGCTGCGGAGCGGATCGCAGGCGCGTAAACAGACCGCGTCCGGAACATCCACCCCCCTGCGACCATGGCAATCTCGAACGCCCGCCCTTCTAGATCGGCGGCAAGATCCTCGATCAGCAGATCAACCGAGGTCGCCTGCCCCACTATGCGCGCCAGATCCTCGCGCGGTACAGGCGAGGCAGAGGCAAACAGTACCGCCTCGATCCGCCGCATCCATTCGCGCCAGCGCAGCTCCGGCGGCAGGTCGGACAACTCGCGGTCAAGTTCAGGCTCGGAGCGATCCTTGGCCATCGTTACACCCCGTAGAGCCGGAAGGTGTCGCGGCCAGTCAGTTCGCGCACAGCGCCGAGATCGACCAGCCGGTCGCAGAAGA
>NZ_JACIYP010000134.1 GCF_014359905.1 Hoeflea sp.
CCCGTGCCACCAGCAATCACGATGTTGAGGCGGTTCGCGATCGCGTTTCGGATCACCGCGGCCTGTGCTTCTGTCATCACGTTGTCAGCGACATAGTCGTTGAGCGGTATGAGCTGAGACGCTCGCCGGCGGATCGTAAAGGTTGGTGACGCCACCACAGGCGGCAAGAGGCCTTCGAAGCGGTGCCCGCCAATTGGAAGTTCGCCTGATATGATCGGGCGCCCATTATCGGCTTCGGACTGGAGGGCATGGGCAACTGAGCCGACTACGGTTTCTGCAACGCCTGGCGCCATCTCGCCAGCTTGAGCGATTCCTTGCCCCAGCCTTTCTATGAAGACCTTTCCATCGGGATTGAGCATGATCTCCACGACACCTGGATCGTCAAGTGCGTCACATAGGCGGTCGCCCAAGGCTTCCTGTAGTTTGCGGACAAGGCGGGAATGCGATTGAAGCATTTGAAGCACTGTCTCCTCGTTGATTGGTTCGCGAGGAAAAAAGCTTAGCTCTGGGGTCCTGTCCACGTACAAATTTGTGGGTCGCGATTCTCCCTCAGTTCCGTCACGGTTACGCAAATGATCGAGTCAGCAGTGTTCTGGATGCATTTAAGCAGGCATTCGCTGTAGGGGCCTTTCGTAGGGGGAGGCGCTGTAGGGAAGCTAACGGTATGAAAATGCAGCTGGAATATAAACCAGAGCTGGATAGACACGATTGCGTTAAGATTTTGTTAACCTTAAATTTCTTGCAGCCGTCGCAGAATCAGAACTATAGTTGCGCAAATTTGAGCGCTTGGGGCAAATTTGCGAAAATGTCCTCTTATGGGAACTGGTTCACGAAATGAATGATCAGGCTGCAAACCGTTTCGATTTCGAAATCGCGGAACAGGGTACCAAGATTTCGAACGCGCTGAATATGCTGAGAATGCAGCAGTATCCACCTGATGCACGCAAAGGATTGCGAAAGTTTCAGATTGCTGAAGTAGCTGATCTAATTGGCGTTACACAAAGCCACCTGAGGCAACTTCATACTGAAGGCAAAGGACCAGAGGTCGAAACGATAGCTGGGCGCCGGTATTACACTGCTAGCCAAATGCTCGAACTTCGCGATTATCTTGAAGCCAATAAGAAATCCGATAAGAGATTCTATGTTCCGCGACGGAAAGAGGGCGAGCCTCTCCAGGTCATATCCGTTGTTAATTTTAAGGGTGGCAGCGGGAAAACTACAACGGCGGCACACCTCGCCCAATATCTTGCTCTGACAGGCCATAGGGTTCTTGCGATAGACCTAGACCCACAAGCATCGCTCACGTCAATGTTCGGGATTCAGCCGGAGCTTGATGAGACCGCTTCATTGTACGAGGCGCTGCGGTTTGATGACGAGCGGAAACCGATTGCTGAAATTATCCAGAAGACGAATGTTCCAAACCTGAACATTGTCCCGGCGAACCTTGTTTTGCAGGAATATGAATACGATGTGCCTTTGGCCATCTCAGGAAAAAAGGGACAGCAGGGCCGCCTCTTTCATATGCGTATTGTAAATGCCTTAAAGGAGGTAGATTCCGATTACGACGTAGTGATTATCGACTGCCCTCCCCAACTCGGCTATCTGACCATCACTGCTTTGATGGCTTCCACGGGCATTTTGATTACCATCCATCCTCAGATGCTCGATATTATGTCAATGAGCCAGTTCTTGACTATGCTCGGCGGGATCCTGACATCAATTGCCGAAGTCGGTGCAGAGATTCGGGTGAAATGGTTTCGCTACTTGATAACGCGCTTTGAGCCGACAGACATACCGCAGGCTCAGATGGTGGGCTTTATGCAGTCTATGTTCGCTCAGAACATGCTGAATTGCCACGTTCTGAAATCGACTGCGATTTCGGATGCTTCTATCAGGAAACAGACTTTATACGAAGTTGACAGAACTGATTTCGTTCGCGCGACATATGACCGAGCGATGGAGAGTTTGAATGCATCAAATGCGGAGATTGCAGATATCATTCACAGTTCATGGGGGCGCAGATGATGTTCTATTTGTCAGCCGTTTTTTTTGCTCTTTTTCTCAATGAAAGCACATGTTTAGTGGATTTGAGAGCAAAACGGGAGGTCATGAATGTCTCGTAAGAACCCCTTCGATGCGATCGATATTGCCGCTCTGTCCGGAGCGCAGTCTACGAAACCAGGATACGGTATGACGGGTGCCGCAAAGACTGTTGTGCGTTCAATCGAAGAAATGGCAGAGAATACCAAGAAGCTTATGGATGGGGAGATAATTATCGATCTCGATCCTACACTACTTGATGATTCATCCGTATCGGATCGCCTCTCAACTGAGGACGATGAATTTGAGGAGTTGAAGCAAGCAATTAGGGAGCATGGGCAGGCCACCCCAATATTGGTGCGCCCGAACCCGAATGATGGTCAACGCTATATGGTCGTCTTCGGGCACCGGCGTGCACGGGTGGCCAAAGATCTTGGGATCACGGTAAAGGCGGTCGTGAAAAGGCTCGATGATATCGCGTCCGCGGTCGCACAAGGACAGGAGAACTCTGCACGTTCTAACCTGTCTTTTATCGAGCGAGCATTTTTCGCTCAAAATTTACTTTCGCGCGGAATGACCAAGGATGTCGTAAAATCCTCAATCGGGATTGATGACGCGATGTTGTCAAAAATGCTCAGTGTCATCGAAACCGTCCCTGCTGGGATGCTGACGATGTTGGGGGCTTCAAAGAAGATTGGCCGCGATAAATGGCTGAACTTGAGGCAGATGATACTGAACCCGTCTCATTTGAGTGCTGCGCAGGAATACATTTCAAGCGCGGACTTCGTTCAAATGGCCGAAGATAATCGTTTTGATGCGCTTAGTGATTATCTTCGCCGCTACAAAGTGAAGTCCGCAGCGAAGACTCCGAAAAAGGCCCAGAGCTCAAAGTCCTGGACTTCTCCCGATAGCTCAGTGAACTTTGTCATGAACGCGCGGTCGAAGAAGGTCGCCATGGAGTTTACCAGCTCCGAAGCGAGACCTTTTGGCAACTGGCTGTCAGATCATCTTGATCGCTTGTATGATGAATACCGGCGGTCCAAACCTCAACATAACGGAGACTAAACCGCAAAAGAAAAAGGCCCCCAAACGGCACGCCGTGGAAGCCTTCCTCGTCATCTGTAGCAGGATCGAGAATCGCACTTCCACGAAACCTAGTCAAGAGTCTTTGGCGCCGTTTTGGCGAGAGTTTTTCTATTGCCTTTAGAAAGGTGAGAGAAAATGCAGACAACGAACGTGACGACGCCCTTTGGGCGGCGGCCGATGGCGCTTGCCCTTTTCAAAAGGCAGCTTCAGACGGCTGAATTCAAACCTGGCAAGCCGGTCGAGAAATGGAAAGTGTTTCGCGATGCCTGCGAGGCCCGGGAACATCTGGGGCTTCAGGACAGAGCACTTGCTGTCCTCGATGCGCTGCTGACATTCTACCCCGAATCCGAACTTAATTCGGAACATGGGCTCGTGGTATTTCCCTCGAACGCTCAGCTCTCGATCAGAGCCCACGGCATCACCGGGACAACGCTACGCCGGCATCTGGCAGCACTGGTTGAATCGGGCTTGATACAGCGCCGCGACAGTCCCAATGGAAAACGCTATGCCCACCGCGATCGCGAGGGCGAGATCGAACAGGCGTTCGGGTTCGATCTGACACCGCTCTTGGCCAGGGCAGCTGAGCTTGCAGCGCTCGCCCAGGAAATTGCCGCGGAGCACTTGCGTCTCCGGAGAGCCAAGGAAGCGCTGACAATCTGCCGGCGAGACGTCCGCAAGCTCATCACTGCAGCCATAGAGGAGGGCGCAGAGGGCGACTGGGACGTCATTGAGGCAATGTATGTAGGTCTCGTTGGCCGTCTACCACGCAATCCGGACCGCTCCCAGGTCGAGACAATTCTCGACGAAATGCAGCTCTTACGTTCTGAGATCATCAACATTCTGGAAACTCAGGTAAAATCTGCAAATATGGATGGCAATGCTACCCAAAATGGTTACCACATACAGAATTCAAAACCAGAATCTATCCATGAATCTGAACCTTGCTCTCGAAAAGAGCAGGACGAAAGCCCGGCGCAAGAGCAGTTTGTGCAGAACAGCGCGAAACCAGTCCCGGTGACGGAACAGCTGAAGGTGTTTCCGCTGACCATGGTGCTACGGGCCTGCCCGCAAATCGCTGATTATGGGCCGAATGGGGCGATTTCGCATTGGCGCGAGTTGATGGGCGCAGCCGTAGTGGTTCGGTCGATGCTGGGTGTCAGCCCCTCAGCTTACCAGGAGGCTTGTGAGGCGATGGGGCCGGAAAATGCGGCGACCGCCATGGCCTGCATCCTTGAGCGAGCCGGGCATATCAACTCGGCCGGCGGTTATCTTCGTGATCTGACGCGGAGGGCGCGTCTTGGGGAGTTCGGGCTTGGGCCGATGCTAATGTCGCTGATGCGAGCGAATTCCGGTGAGGAGCGCCGAACGGCATGAAGCGGCGGTCAAACGTGATCACGGCATGGGGCATCGGCATATCTGTCGAGAAGGCGCAACGCGAGACCGGTCAAGCATCCGAAACACATTGCCGGTTTCCCTTACCTCGTGGCTACTCACCTTCAGCGCCTTGAGGTTCGGGATAGACAATGTGGCTGGTTCACATCGAAGTCAGCTGAAACGATCAACCGGGAGCATGAGATTGATGTCGCGCCATCAACAGCCATCTTGATGGCAACTGAGATTTGCCCTATATTCCATGCAAAAGGAGGTCGATATGGCTGAACCACAACTTTCTGTCCGAAGCTCCAAGGCGCGGGAATTGGCACACCGGCTTGCCCGACGCGAGAATCGGTCGATCGCCGATGTGGTGGAGCGTGCGCTCGAATCTTATGAAGTTAGGGAGGCCGGCCGAGAACCTGCTTCCATCTTCTATTCGCGTCTTGCCGCGCAATCCGGTACAGAAATAGATCTCGAAGCGGTGGTCCGCGAGAATCGTCTTCCGCATCAGGGCGTCGAGCTTTGATCTTTCTCGACACCAATGTCCTTTCCGAGACCTTGAGGAAGGCACCAAATGAGGCGGTCATCGCCTGGCTGGTTCGATACGATGCAGAACTTGCGCTGCCAACCGTGACGATTGCTGAGATTGCGTATGGTATCCAGAAGATAAAGCCGGACCAGCGAGCTGATCGGCTGCAGCGGGGGCTTGACGATTGGCGGCGTCGTTTCGCGGATCGGATATTCGGTTTGACCGAGGAAGCAGCACTTGCCTACGGGGAAATCATGGGCAGTGCCGTTCGTCAGGGACGAGGAATGTCGGCGCCTGACGGTATGATCGCAGCTATCGCCTACGTCAATGGCGGCCGCCTGGCAACTCGTAATCTGTCGGATTTTGAGACCACAGGGCTTGATCTCACATCTCCGTGGGATTTCTGACGGCTTTTTTGGAACCTTTCCGTTGTGCGCGCGGCAGGCAGGGGAGGGGGCGTATCGTCCCTACAGCCCGGCCGCTTTCGTCAAATTGACGCGGAATCGGTCACGGCGTCGCTGGTATTTTCGGGTCATTTCCGCTGAGGCGTGACCAAGATGTTTTTGCACATAGCGCTCATCGACCTCGGCCGAGGAGGCGAGGCCGGCCCGGAGCGAGTGCCCGGCAAACATCTGCTCACGTTGGCGTTCTGAAAGACCGCCTCGCACACCGGCTTGCAGAGCCGCGCGCTTGACCAGCCGCGCAACTTCCTGGTCGTGCAAGCGATCCGGCCCGACATCCTTGCCTTTGCCTGTCACGCGGCGGAACAGGGGACCCTTGGCAAGCTTTGCAAACTTGATCCAGTTCTCAATTGCGATGACCGGGCATGTGGTGTCTGACGAGCCGCGTCCGACCTCCACCTCGCGCCACCCCGTTTTGCCGCGCAGGGTGATCAGCAGACCTTTGTCGAGGATTTCGATCCAGCCACGACTGTCCTCCGTCTGTTCGCGTGCAAGGTCAAGACCGGTGATTTCCGATCGCCGCAGGCCGCCAGCAAAGCCGATCAGCAGCATGGCTCGGTCGCGCATGCCGCGCAGGGTACCGCGGTCGACTGTTTCGAGCATTGCAATCAAGTCTTCGGGCAGCAGCGCTTCTTTTTGCCGCGGAGGGGCTGCGTGCGTGTTGCGAATGCCGGCCATGACTGTGGCGATGGCGCGATCCTTGCGGTCGAGCGTCATGCCGCGCTGAGTACAATTCCAGCCGATGGCCGCCAGGCGCCGCTCGATGGTCGAGACACTGTTGGGCTTCACGCCACGCTCGGCCGCCCCCGACGCACAGGCCGTGATATAGAGGCCTACAACTTGCGGATCCGGGGGGAGGGGGGATAGATTCTGGCGCCGGCACCAGCTCGAAAAGTGTTTCCAGTCGGCGGCGTAGGCGCGGCGGGTATTGGCGGAACTGGCGGCCTCGACGTAGCCGCGGGCGCGATTCGTCAGATCCTGCAGATGCGCCGGCAGGGGTAGGCAATGCGTCTCCGAAATCTGCTTGTGTTCTGCGTCATCTGCAGAAGAGTTGACGGGCAGCTCTCCGGATGTCGACGAAGAAGTATCCATCGAGCGCCTCATGCCGCTCTAATATCGGTTTGTGCAAAATCGTTGCCCTTGTAGAGCAGCGGTTCACCGCTGAGGGCTGCGAGCGCGTATGAGAAGCAGTCACCGTAGTTCAATGCGGCCGAATGACGGCCTTTGCCGAAGCGGCGCCAGGCGCGCCGCGACTGGTCAGCATGTTCCGCATCGACCGCAACGATCTCGGCGCCAATATTGTGAAGCCACAAGTCCAACTCACTGCCGCCAGCGTCGCCGAGACGAGCCTCAAGAACCATCGCCGCCTCGAATACGGTAGCAGCCGAAATGAGACGGACGGGATCATTAGCAATAAGGCTCTCGAAGTCCACCGCTTCAGGTTCGTTGAGAGCAATTGCAACGATGGCAGATGTATCAATGACCATCAGCTTGGCAAGCCGTTTTCGTCGTAGCCCAGTATTTCATCGGCAGAACGATGATCGAGAACTGGCAATGCACTCCAACGCCGGCGGCTGGCGGCCATATCCTCCAGCAGCGCCGCCTTGCGGGCGTCAGAGCTCACGCGTCGCAAACGCTCCTCCAATGCCCGGCGGGTGGCGACCGTAATGGTTTCACCGGTACGCTCGGCAAGCGCGCGGGCCATCCGCTCGGTCTCCGGGTCTTTGATGCTCAGGGCCATATTCGTCACCTTGGTTCCTATTTATCTACATTCTACCTAAATAGCATGCCTTGCCGAGTTGTGCATTACATTCCAAGACTACGAAACAATAATCCAATGCCGAGCGAGGAGGGGGCCCGATCAACAGACCCTGCGGTTGCCTGGAGCAAATCCAAACTTCGGCGACAACCTTCGAATACCCCGAAACCGCCGTGCTGTGGGACGGCGCTGAGCTGTCCTGAGCATCATTTTCCGGGTTTTGCTCGATGATTATGGCTGTCGTTTGCGTTCCACCGGCGGACACCAAGGTATTGATTTCCTGAGAAAAGCGTTCTGAGTTCATTGCCGGATTCCTGTTGATTCACCGGATTATTTGCATTCCACGAGCGGACTAAGTTCGCAGGAGTGGAAAACTCCCCATTTCCGAGACCGCGCCCGTAGCCAAGCGGGTAACTCCGCTATTGCCAACTCTTGTCATCGTTTGCCCTGCTACACGGTCCGCTGATTGAGTTCGAACCCGGTCCGCTCAATAAGCGCGAATTCTCGTCGATCTGACGCTCAAAAGGGGCTGTCCGCCTGTCGGCTGACCGGAATTGTTGAGACTGCACATTAATTGTTTTCAAGGACTTAGCCGATACACAATTATGAGACTGGGTCGGGAATAGTGAGACTGGAACTCGATCTGGAGCGGAATTATTGAGACTACCCTGCAGCCAACTTGCACTTCCTCACAAGGGTAAGAATTGCCGAAACGTTTAAGTAAACCAGTGCGTTACAGGTTATCCGGCTTCGCGCGCGCCCACGCCTAGTCTCACGAAACCCGATTCAAACACGCTGTCAGGGAGCTGAATCTCATCAATTCCGTTCATCCGACAAGCGACAGTGGCCATTCCATCTATAAAGAGCAAAATGACTGATAATGCAATCTTATCAGTCGTAAATATTGCCCGACATAGCGTGCGGTTTGGTGCATTGGACCTATCACAAACTGCACGCCTGATTTATGCTTTGCCGCATGGATTCGCTTTCCGCCACACCTTTCCTACCGTCCTCCTGGCCGCACCGCGTGCCAGCCTGGGCGTTTTCGCGCGACCGGGAAACGGGTGATCACGGCGAGGTCGATGCCGCATTCGCTGCCGGCATCGCCTTGAAATCGCTTGATGATCTCGTCCGATCACAACCCGCCTGGGCCGGCTGCTGGCGCTCTCGTCAGGCGCTGAAATGCGCCGCGGCCGCCGTCCGGCTGATCGGCCGCAACGAAGACGAACACGCGTTGCGTGATGCGTTTTTGCTCACTGCCGCTGGCGATGATCCCGGGCCGGCCGGAAAGGTGGTTTTGGCCTTCAAAAGGCTTTCCGCGCGGAAACACGGCTTTTCGTCAAAACATGTGGCTGAACTGGCCGAACTGTTGGGTCTCGCCTGGGATGAGCCGATTGCGGCCTCTGCCGCGACTGCGGCCGATGACGCGCTTCAGTCGGGCCGGCCGGTGCCCTTCGCGGCGGCGGAACTGGTAGCAGCGATCTGTGCCGCGCGTCCGGATGCCGAGCCGCTCGCTTGGGTGCTTGCCGATATTCTCATTGCCGCAAAACTCAAATGGCCGTTTCCAGTGCCGCTGCTGATGGCCGAACGGTTTGGGCCGGCGTTCCGTACGCTTGGAGGGAGAGGGCGCGTGCGCCCGGGGGAGGTGGCGTTCGCCACTGCGATCTGCTTGGCTCTTGTCGAAGGCGCCGGTTCGGCGCTGCGCTCGGCCGCCGAGATCGCCCGCCGCGCCGATCAGCTTGTTGCTGTGGCGCCGAAGCTACGCACCAAGGGAGCCGAGCCGGTGATCCAGGCCTTATTCAATGAGGATGCGATTGCGGCCTCCGCACCCGGCGCCGATCTGTCCCGCTGGGCCGCAACCCGCCTGTTTGAACGGCTGGAGAGTTTTGGTGCCGTCCGCGAGCTTTCAGGCCGATCGTCCTTCCGGATTTATGGATTGTGAGCGTGGCCAGATCGACCGCAACAAAACCATCTCGCAGCAAAAAAGCGAACGCTACAGCCGAACGGCTGTTTGATCGGGAGTTGGGGGATCTGCCGGCGGAACTGCGCTGGCGGGAATGGATGCTGCGGGTTGAGGCTGTAATTTTTGCCTCGGCCGAACCTGTCACCCGCGAGGTTTTGGCGCGCGTCGTCGGTAAGGATTGCAGCGTTGATCTGCTGATTGATGATCTGCGCGAAGAACTTTGTTCCCGGCCCTATGAGCTGGTCTTCGTCGCCGGCGGCTGGCAGCACCGAAGCCGTTCGGCTTACGCGCCCACGATCCGAGCCTCGGCGGCGCCGACGCGGTCGGCCGCTGCAGTGTTGTCCGAACTTGAGTCGATGGTGCTGATGGCGATTGCGTATTTCCAGCCGGTGACGAGGAGCGAGCTTTCGAAGATCTTTGGCAAGGAGGTCAGCCGCGATCTGATCGGATCGCTGCGCGGCGCGGGGTTTATTTCCTCGGGGCCACGCAGCCCCACGCCAGGGGCACCCTATACCTATGTTAGCACAAAACACTTCCTGTCCGCGTTTGGGCTGGAGACCTTGCGTGACTTGCCCGATATGGAGGCGCTTGAAGATGCAGGGTTGCTCAGTCGGCGGATTGAAGAGGGTTCCATGGTGGACTCTGATCCAGAACTCGACGGGAGTGACTGATTTCAGGGCGGCTCCTCGTCGGTTGATGTGTGCGATTGGCTCCATGGCGCTCGAGGGTATGTCCGGGCCCTCGACCTCAGGTGATATATTATTCCAGCTACGGGTGGAAGCTTGATATAGAATTATGTATCATAATTGCTTCGATGCGGATAAGTGGATATATATTATCCTATGTGGCACGTATGTTGTGATATAGGATAGTGATGTGACTTATAAAACGGAGCACATAACGCAGCAACTGCGCAGCGCGCGTGAAGCGCGGAAGATGAGCCAGCGCGAGCTGAGCGCACGTTCCGGCCTGACGCAAAGCCATATCTCCCAGATAGAACGGGGCACCATGGAGCCCGGTCTGGGCAGCCTGGTGGATGTGGCGCGCTCTCTCGACCTTGAGATCGTCCTTGCCCCGAAAAAACTGATGCCGGCAATCCGCAGTATCCTAGACAGCATAGCGACACCGAACGATATCGTGCCATCCGACCAGCGCAAACTGGTGGGGCGCCTTGAGCGGTGGTTTGCGCAGCACAGGGGCGTGCTCGGCAATGCAGTCGACGCAGATGCATTCAAAAGCAGCCTCGCGCTCTTACGGCATCTTCCTCTGTCGAACGAGGAGATCGACACACTCAAGGAGGCGACTGCCCCCCTGGACAGGTGGGAGAGCGATCCTCTGTCCGGCCGTGAACTGAGCAGGATTGTTGATGCCGTAAGACAACTGCGCAACGCGGCAGTGCACCGCGACCGTGATGACGTGGTCCCTCGCTCGGCCTATGCACTGGATGAGGAAGACGACGATGCCTAAGGTCACGGTGCTCGATGTCAGACTGTATGGGGAACCGGTCGCCACCCTTACCAACCTGCAGGACGGGCGCACCATCTTGGCGTTCAACGATGCCTATATCGAAGACGAAAAGCGACCGACGCTCAGCCTATCCCTGAAAGACCCGTTCGGCGCGCTTATTACGAAGTTCAGGCCGTACAATATCGTCGTCCCGCCCTTCTTCTCGAACCTGTTGCCGGAAGGCCCGCTGCGCAAATATCTCGCTGATCGTGCGGGTGTGAAGCCGTCGCGGGAATTCTTCCTGCTCTGGATGCTCGGCCGGGACCTGCCCGGGGCTGTCACGGTGCATCCCTCCGAAGGGGATGACGCGCCTCTGGACAACGAGCAGGCGAATGTCGAAGCGCGGCCGAATGCGCTACGCTTTTCGCTGGCGGGTGTGCAGCTGAAATTCTCCGCCTTCCAGAATGACAAAAAGGGTGGCGGCCTGACCATTCCGGCCCAGGGCACCGGTGGCTCATGGATCGTGAAGCTGCCGTCTCAGCAATTTAGCGGCGTGCCCGAGAACGAGTTCGCAATGATGACCGTCGCCGGGATGATGGGCATGGAAGTGCCCGAGATTCAGCTGGTTGATCTCGATGCCGTGAGTGGTTTGCCGCAGGGGGTGGGCGAACTGCACGGACAGGCGCTGGCGATCAAGCGTTTTGACCGTACGCCGGAGGGTCCAGTGCATATCGAGGATTTTGCGCAAGTCTTCGGCGTCTTGCCCGATCATAAATACGACAGGGGCAATTACCGGATGATAGGTCGCGTGCTGGGGATCGAAACCAGCATGGCCGATGTTGCGGAGTTCATCCGGCGACTGGTTTTCAGCACACTCATCGGCAATGGCGACATGCACCTGAAGAACTGGTCGCTCATCTATCCAGATCGCCGCACCCCTGCTCTCTCTCCAGCCTATGATCTGTTATCGACCATCCCTTACATCGAGGGGGAAGATACGGCGGCGCTCAATTTCTCTCGCACCAAAAAGATGGCAGCTCTGTCGAAGGATGAGCTGGCGCATCTGGCCGCAAAAGCAGAGCTTTCCGAAAAGCTGGTGATCGATACCGCGCGCGAGACGGTTGAACGGTTCAGGGCGGTATGGGAGGCGGAGAAAAAGAACCTGCCGATGGCGTCCAAGGTCGCCGACGCGATCAACAAGCACGCGCCTGCGGTCGAGCTGTACCGCGAGTTTACGAAGTAGCGCCTTGCCGGCTGTCTGAACAGCGCCGTCGGGTTCGCCAACGCCGTGCTTCGACCGGAAGCTTGCACAGCCAGGCAATAAGTGCTCCGCGTGACGGCACTTTGGCCCGCCTTCCGCAAACTTGTTCCCCAGCTGTCGGTCACCACCATGGTCAGCGGTCTATCAGCTTTCGATGACCGGGCACACTTCACCGCACCTATAGGCTTCAGGCGGCGGCTTCCCACCGAGTGGCTTAGCCGTTGTCGCTTAGCAGTTAACCGCAAGAATGCGTCGGTTTGGTTCTGGTTGACCATTTGATCATGAGAATCTGGGCTGCTGGATTCTCAAATTAACTGCATTTGCAGGGACCTC
>NZ_JACIYP010000135.1 GCF_014359905.1 Hoeflea sp.
GGGCCACCCGGTTCGCCAGAAGCGGCTTGCGCCGGCTGAGTTCCTGCAGCGCCATCTCGCCGCCGGTCTCGTAGAGCTCCTTGAAGCGATAGAAGCTGTCCCGGGAATAGCCCATCACCTTGCAGGCCTGGCTCACATTCCCGAGCTGCCTGGCAAGCTCCAGCAGCCCCACCTTCGCACGAATGATCTCACCTCAGCTTCGCGATGCCGCTTGTCAGATCAAGTCATAACTTATACAAGATCGGCTACTTCCGGGCACTCGCCATTGTCCTCGGACCAATGGCGGACAAAGGCTCATTCTTCACCGAAGTCGTCCGACGACAGGCGAGAACGTCACGCTGGTGCTACCAACCGTCAACACCGCCGCGATGCAGGTCATGCCGCCAGGCACAGAGCTGTTGTCGGGTCACGTCATGGCGTTGCGCCACTTGCGTCACCGTCGCGCCTTCCATCCCCACCGACAGCACGATCCCGAGTTTCCCCTCGTCGCTCCAGCGACGACGCCGTTCCAGACCCAGAATGTCACCACGCATCGAAAGCCCCGCATAAGACACGTCGTCAACGACGTCGCTATGCACGTCCCTTAGCCGATCAGTCCACGCTCAGGCAGGCGGTGGAAATCGGGTGGTTACGCTTTACCATACACTTCGTCGGCGAACCCGACATCATCTCCCGCGTCAAGGACCAGCCGCTGCGGTAGAAATCGGGCGGTTCCGCTGCGTCTTTCGCCTCGAACGCTCGTTCGCCCTGATCGGGAGCCGCGCGCCAACCGGGACATGAATATCCTGAGAGCCGGCACCCTGCCAGTCGTGCATTCAGGCTGTCAGGCTGGCGCCAAGGGCGCAGCCCTGCGCGCGCGTGTCGAATGCGTGGGCAGGCCACAGGCAACGCCGATCGTGATCCAGCCGCCAAAGAACCGGAAGCTGTCGATGCTGAGCCCCAGTAGCAACCAGCCAACGAGCGTCATTGCCACGGCCAGATGCACGCGGCCAAGCGCCGTGCGCGCATCTGCGTTTCGCAGCGACCGCAGCGCCAGCACCAGTATCATGCCAAGCCAAAGCAGGTAGCCCACAAGCCCGGTCTCCGCGAGCAGCCTCGCATGGATGGAATAGGTCGGCGGCCAACCGTAGGAATCGTCCCCCGACAGCACATATTCCCGGACCTCCCAACTGCGAAAGTCCTCGGCCCGCAGGTGTGCAGGATAGTTGAACCCGTATTGCCCCAGCCCGACACCGAAGAAGGGATTCTCCGCGAACATATCGAGTGCCGCACGGACTGCGGCAAGGCGCGTGACATTAGACACGTTCTCGAAAACCCGGGCCGTCTCGACACTCCCTTTCACGCTGCCATACACGATCACATTCGAGACCTTTTCGATGATCGTCGGACCAACACCTGGGATCGCGAGCGTGCCAAGCGCGATGCAGCTTGCGGCCGCAAGTCCGTAAATCACGTGATCGAGACGCCCCTTGATGTGGAACCAGAGCAGCATGATGGATTGCAGGCCGATCACCAGAATCGCCGTGCGCGACTGCGCGAGTGCCAATATTGCGTAGACGGCAGCATAGACCATGAGCCGTTTGCGCCGACTCATCCGCAAACTGGCGATACCAAAGGGGAACAGGAAGGTGAGGATCACCGCCGCCCAAGACACTTCGAAGGCGGTGCTGCGCAACCGGATCGGGTAGAAGTCGCTGGATTCGTTATGGATAACGAGCGACATCGCGTTGTATGTCTGCGTGACACCCGGGAGGTTGAACCATGTCCCGAATTCAATCAGTCCGACCGCACCCATCACCAGAACACCGGCCGAAGCGCCGCGCAGGATGGCGGGCAGATAGCCACGCCGGGTGAAGTTGAAGAACATCAGCGCGACAAAGAATCCGAATCCGATGGTCATGGTCTGGGTGATGACCCGGCTCATTCCCGATCGGTGCCGGAAGGTTGCGACCGAGATCGCCTCGTAGTTCAGCGCCACGCCGATCACCATCACGGCGAGGAACATGATGACGAAGATCGTCATGACAACGGGACTGGCGATCTCGGCAGGGTCGCGCAGAAACAACATGAACAGCACGGGCAGGAAGTAGACGAAGGCGTCCTTGGACAGTTCGCCGACCGGCAGCAATGGCGCCAGATCGTTGAAAGCGGTCATCACGATACTGATCACGACAAGGATGGAAAAATCGCGCGTGCGCCCGACCGGGCCCGCCTGGCTCGGTATCGGCAGCGCGGCCGTCATTTCCAGACGCGCTGCTTGACGGCGACCAGCCAGTCGAAGGGGATCACCATGAAGGCGAGCGTGCGGGCGACACCAAGGTAGGCATGCGGGTCCGTCCAGGAGAAATTGTGCATCTGGATCCGCAACCGCGAGACCAGGTTTCGCCGCCGCTTCAGCGCCGTGGTGCCGCTGGCGCTGACCACATAGACCGTCAGCGCCTCGGGAATATTGGCAAGGCGGTACTTGCTGCCCATACGCACGAAGAGATCGTAATCCTCCGCGGTCTTGTAGGCATCGGAATAAAGGCCGATATCGCGCAGCGCATCGGTGCGGATAAGGATCGTCGGGTGCAACAGCGCGGGAGCATAGCGCTGCTTGCGCAGCATCCGCTCGTGCTCGCTCGGGAACCGCAGCGTGAAAAGATATTCGCCGGTATCATCCACGCAGCGCGCCCAGGTGCCCACCATGCCGACATCGGGGTGGGCGTCGAGGTAGGCCGCCTGCTTCTCGATCCGGCCGGGCAGAGGCACGTCGGCGCAGTCGAGCCGCGCGACGTAGCGGTAGCCGCGCTCGAGGATCACCTCCAGACCGCGGTTCAGCGCATGTTCTATCCCCCGGTTCTGTGGCAACCTTTCGAGCGTCACCTCATGTATGCCGTAGCGGGCGGCGCAGGTGATCGGCTCCGGCGAGCCGTCGTCGACCACGACGATATCGAAGGGCGATGGTTCCTGCCCCAGCACCTGCAGCGTCTGCAAAAGCCCCTCCTGATCTTTCCAGACCGGGATCAGGACACAAATCATGGGGCGCGTGGTCATGGTCGGACGCTCGCCGAGGCTGCACCCGGCTTGGGAGCGGTCTCTCGCCGCCTCATGAGCGCGATCGAGGTCCCGATGAGAAAGCCCGCGAGAACGCCGAGGAGCAAGATCGCCGGCTTCGCGTTGAATCCGCTTGGGCGCGTGGGCACCACAGCCGGGGCGAAGAGATAGACATTGAGTTGCGGCGCGTCGATGCGGCTTTGCACGTCGCGCTCGTTCAGCAGCAGCCGTTCATAGACCACAGCCGCCGCCTCTGCCTCGCGCTCCGCCTCGCGCTGGCGCGAGAACAGCTCCGCGCTCTGGGCGATGGCCTCATCCTGCTGGCGGCCGGTCAGCGCCTCCGACCGTGCAGCGAGAAGGCGCATCTGTTCGCGCATCGTCTGCGCCGTTCGCTCCGCGTTCTGAAGCTCTGCCTTGAGCGTGGTCAGTTCGCGCGCGAGGTTGGCGAGCGATGTGGCGTAGCCGTTGCGCTTCAACTCCGCCAGGTAAGTGAGATAGGCAGAGGCCACCGCATTGGCGACGGCCGCGGCGACGAGCGGATCCGAGGCCCGGTAGCGGACATAGATGGTATAGGACTGGCCCGAGTTGTTCACCTCGAGTCCGCTCGCCATGAACCGGCTGATCAGCGACGTTTCCAGTGTTTCCAGCGCCTCGGGGGCGCTGCCCTCGGGCAGCACCGCCGTGGCCATCTGTTCATCGACATTGGCGTCGCTGCGCAGTTTCTGCAGGATATCCTCGGGCAGGGACCCGATAGCACGCCGGATGATGATGTTCGACCCAATGGTTTCGACGATGGTCTGTGTCGCGGAGGGATCCGCCTGGCGCGCCGGATCGCCAAACTGCTGCTCGACGATGCCCGAGAGGCTGGCATCGGAAATCAGCGCCACTTCTGCCGCATATTTCGATCGCACGGTGGTGGCCATTGCATAAGCTGCCACCGCGCCCAGAAGCGTGCAAAGGATAACCGTCCGCTTGCGCCGGGCGATTGCCGCACCAATCTGGCGCAGCGTGATCGTCGGACCCGCGCCATGCACCGCGTCGTCCAGCGGCTCCCTCATCGACATCTGCATTCCCGGTCCCTTCACCTCGACGCCGCCTTGGGCAGCGATTATCACATCATACGGGAACGAGCCTGCTCCCGTCTCGTTATGTAGACGGATTTGCCGACCGTCGGCCGAGCGGCGCCCCCCGCATCATTGAGTCGACATGATCGCGAGGGGCTCGCTGGCCAACCGCGAGAGGTCGATGGTGATATCGACCATGTCCCCCGGTTCCAGGACCGTATCCTCGGTCGCCGGTATGGCAAGATCACCTTCCGGCCCCTTGCGATAGACCTGCACCGTCACATCGGTCGCATCGGCCATGCCCAGTTGCGCCAGCCGCTCGGTCACGCCGCTCAGGCGCGCGCGTGCGGTCTCCGCCTCTTGACGCGCCGCGGCAAGATCGGCATCCAGCGCGCTCTGGCGCCGCTCGTCGAAGCGCGCGATCTGATACCTCGCGGCCTCGCGCTCCTCGTAAGCGCGCGAAATTTCGGATGAGGTGTCCGAGACGCGTTCCTGGGTGCTTTCGAGCGCGCGCCGCTCCTCGAGAACGCGGTTGCGCGAAGTCAGCCCGTTTTCCATCAGCTTCCTCTGCTGCTCGATCTCCTCGAGCTGTTGGTCGATGATCCGCTTTTGTTGGCCCGACTGCCTGGTGAGATTCGCGATATGGCCTTCGATGATCTCGAGCATGCGGTCGAGATGTGCCTTTTCCGCCATGCTCTCTGCGAGATTGGCCTTCAGGCGACGAGCCTCGGCTGCCAGGATCTCGTCGCGCTGGCTCATCGAGACGAGCTGCGGTCCAGGGATCGTGAGCGTGGCATCGCTGTTGCCCGCAAGCTCGGCGGAGAGGCGGGCAGCGCGCGCAAGCGCCCGCGTCAGGTCCAACGCGATGACGTCGCGCTGGCTGCGCAGTTCGGCGATATCTTCCATTCCGCGGGTCCGTGACATGCCGACCCCTCCCGCCATGGCGATGGCGCGCCGCACGGTAAGCCCGGCATGGAATGGAACGGCACCGGGCGTCGCGACATCACCGCCCACGATCACTGGCCGGGTGGCCACCAGCCCGACGGTCACCTGTGCGTCGGTCAGGATCCCCTGCTCTTGCAGTGCGGCGCGGATGCGAATGCCGATTTCGTCCAACGTCGCGTCGTCGACCTTGATTTCCCCGATCGGGGGGAAGGCGACCTGGCCGGTGACATCCACCGTCAGCTGGCGGCTGAGGTCGGGAACGCGGAAAATGGTGATGTCGAGGACATCCCCGCTGGATACCCTGTAATCGGCAGCCGCGGCGATGGTCGAAACGACCAACCCCGCGACCGCGAGTGTCAGGCATCGTAACGAATAGGCAAAACGCGAGATCGAGGGCACTGCTTGTTCCTTCATGGCCAGAGCCGATGCGGCCGGGACAAGGACACTCGGCCGGGGTTGTCGCTCAGTGTCATTGCGAAGATTCGGCAACAGAACTATCATCCACAAATGCGTTCAGACAAATGCGACCGCCACAACAAAGGGGGCCGCAGGAAACCGCCCTTGATCCGCTTGGTATGATACCGGCATTGCTTCAAATGTTTATGCACTCCCCCGAAGCTTGACAAGCTTCGCAGCAAACAGTCAATGATTTCATCACTGCATGCGGTTCTGCATGGAAGAAGAGCAACCGCTAACCGGGACGAATTTTGCAAGGTCGCT
This sequence comes from Hoeflea sp., assembly GCF_014359905.1. GTDB lineage: Bacteria > Pseudomonadota > Alphaproteobacteria > Rhizobiales > Rhizobiaceae > Hoeflea. Next base: position 5,766 of record NZ_JACIYP010000135.1, read on the forward strand.
GCGCCGCGGTCTACAGAAGCGTTTACGAGGGAATCGCAATGCGACGAACACAGCGAGTAGCCAAGGCCGTCAAGGGCCGATTCGGGATCGGCCTTGGCCGTTTGTGCGGGCTTGGTGCCACCCTCGCCGGGGCGCTCGCAGTCGGGGCGCCCGACGTCGATGCGCAGGAATCGGATGCGCTGCGCGTCGCCTATCCCGCAGCCCTGCCCGGCATCACCATCGGCTTCGATGCGCTGCGCATGCAGAGCGACGATGCGCTGCGCGCCGAATTCGCGGATATCGCCGCGATCGGCGCACGGATGCTGCGCATGGACCTCAACTGGCATCTGGTTCAGGACGCAGGTCCCGATGCCTTCGACTGGAGTGCTCCGGATCGTGTGGTGCGGCAGGCGCGCGCGGCGGGGCTCGAGATCCTGTTCGTCGTGGGATCGGTGCCGCAATGGGCAAGGAAGCAGCCGGGCGAGCGTTCGCCGATTGCCGATCCGGCGACCTATGCACGGTTTCTCTCGATCGCGGTCTCGCGCTATGCGCCGCTCGGAATTCGCCATTGGGAAGTCTGGAACGAGCCCAATTTGGATGGCCCCTGGCCCCGCCCCGATGCCGCCGCCTATGCTGCGCTGCTGAAGGCCGCCTACCCGGCGATCAAGGCCGCCGATCCCGCAGCCACCGTGATCAGCGGCGGTCTTGCTTCGGTCGTTGCCACCGGCCCGTTGGTTGGGCCGGTGAAGTATGTGAGTGCGGTCGACTTCGTGCGGACACTCTATGCCGAGGGCGCGGGCGGTTACTTCGACGCGCTCGGATTCCATCCGTATTCCTATCCCCGCCCTCCCGGAGACACGGTGCCGTGGAACGGCTGGAGCCTGATGACCGGCCCGGTGCGCGAACTGATGGTCGCCAATGGCGATGCCGACAAGCGGATATGGATCACCGAATACGGTGCTCCCTCGAATGAACCCGAAAGCGGCGTCTCCGAGGACATGCAGGCCGCGATGCTGACCGAGTCCTATCCGCTCGCTGCGGCGCTGCCCTATGCCGGGCCGCTCTTCTGGTACAGCTACCGTGATCTGGGCACTGACGTCTCGGACAACGAAGACTGGTTCGGGCTGCGCCGCATGGATGGTTCGCCCAAACCCGCCTTCTCGGCATTTCGCGAACTTGCGGTGCGCTGAGATCCTCATCCGCCGCTGTCCCACTACAACAGTCCGAGGGCTCTGAACGGTCGGCGCAGCCTTGTTTCGCGTTGCAACTGGCCCGTTGCGAGCAGGGCGCCGCGCACGAGGCTGCGCATCCGCGGCCCCTGCTCGATTGCGCCGATCGCGCTTGCGGGTGCGACGTCGATCCATTGGGGCGCCCGCGCCACCTGCGGTCCGGCATAGGCCTCGAGTGCCGAGAGCCAGTTGCCAAGCACGGTGTCCACATAGCCGTGCAAGGTGCGGGGCATCTTGCGTCTTGTCTCGATCATCGGATTGGTGTTGATCTCGAATATCTGCACGTGGCCGCCGATGGCCGTATAGTCGGCCCGCCCATAGGTGACCTTCGCCGCGTCGAAGGCGCGCTTGATCTGCTCCTCGTCCTCGTGTCCACGCAGGAAGATCATCTCGGCCTTGCTGGTGTCCACGCGGAACGGATCCTTGGCCTCGCCCTTGCAGACCCAATGTTTGCTCCCCGAAAGATCCGCCGGAAAGAACCGCTCGCCGATCCGGAAGTAGGAGCGTTTTTCGAAGAATCCCTCGGCATTCCGCGCATCGATGAATTCGGTTGCGAGCAGCGCGTCAGCCGGCATTCCCTGTGCGGTCAGGCGCTCGCCCTCGGCAATCAGCGTGGGCATGTCGTGCAAGAGATCCGACGCAGAACCGCCGTGATCGTCCCCGCGCCGCAGGAAGGCCGGAAAGCGCCAGTCGCAGGGCAGATTGCGATATGGGCGCACACGGAACCGGTTGATGCCGGCGGCTTCCAGACGGGACATCACGGCAAGCCGGGTCAGGTCGGTTTCGGGTGGGTTCAGGACCCTCAGTTCCGGGTGTTCCCGCTTCAGCGCGGACATTCGTTCCGCCGCAGCCTGCCGGACCGGGAGAGCAATCCGCTCGACGTCGAGAAACAGGTAGTCCGTTGCCGGCAATTGCGGAAGTTTCAGAAAGTCGCGCCACGACAGGATCAGCACTTGGTCGAGCAACGGATGGCTTCGGGATTCGAGTGCTCCGCGCACCGTATATTGGTGCATTTCAGTGATTACGAAAGACAGCATCATGGGCCCTCCCGTCTGGGAATGACCGTAGCCAACAGGGTTTGAAGACAATGGCGACACAATACCATCAATAACAAGGGATACATCATAATTCCTGCAATAATCATCGCCGTAAGGGCCAGTGAACGCTGCTCGATCACCTTGGCCTGAAGGAAAACAAAGTCAAGCGCCGCCACCATCAGCCCCCCGCCGACCCAGATCAGGCCGATGCGAAACAGCGGTATGGCCAACCCGGCACCGATATACCGGACCAAAAGGGTGCCCCCCAGCAGCGCCGTCACCGCCTCGCTGGCCGCGATCGACCAGCCAATCCATGACGGCTGCCCCATGATGGCACAGATATGCAGCCAGACCAGCATCACGACCAGACCAAGGATGCTGCCCGCCAGACTGTATTCGGGACGGCCAAGCGCCGAAAAGCCGGAATAGAAATACCGGAACGGTACCGAGATCGCCGCTGCGACACAAAGCGACCGCGAGATCGGAACCGCCGAGTCCCATCCCGGTCCGACCAGAATCGGCAGCAGGAGTGGCGCGGTGGCGGCAAGACCAAGGAAGGCCGGTACTGCCACTGTCGAGACATTGACGACGATCGAGGCCGCCTCTCGGCCAAGCCGCGCCGGATCCGCCTGATGGCGGGTCAGCAGCGAGAAAACAAGGTTATGCCCCACCCCCGCGATAGCTGAACGAAGCGGCTCCACCATGCGCATGGCGATGTTGATCTGGCCCACGGCCACAGTCCCGAAGTAGGCGTTCACAGCGAAGGTCAGGGCTGCGGGCGTGGCGTAGTCGACGGTCACGTCGGCCAGGTAGAACCATGAGAAGCGCAAGATCTCCCCGAATTTCTGCGCGTGCCAGCGCGGCCATATGAAGACGGTCTGTCCGCGCACCCGCGCGATGCAGGCCGCGAGCACCGGAAACAGCACGATCGGCATCATCCGCTGGACGACGAGCGCCAGAATGCCCCAGCCGCCAAAGGCGAGCCCGATCGCCACTGCGCTTGAAAGCACCACGCTGAGTGCTTGCGATGAGGCAAGATCGACAAATCTTCGATGCCTGCGCAGGACCGCCCGCGCCACCGCCCCCGGACCCTGCCCGGCCAGGAAAAGTGCCGCCACCGGGATCCAGACCGTCAGGCTGTCGATCCCGGTGAGCCGTGCGAGCAGGGGCGAGACCGCCCAGAGAACGAAGAGCGACACCAGCGAAAGCAGAAACGAAACGAAAAGCGCGGACTCGAGATGCGGTGTCGACAGGCGCGGGCGCTGTGTCAATGCCTCTTCGAACGGCAGGCTCACGAGGTTGCCCAGCACGGCCACCACGCTCAGAACCAAGAGCGACACACCGAAATCATCGGCCGGCAACAGGCGGGCAAGGATGATGGTGCTGATCATCTGCGCCCCGAGGCGCACCCCTACATCTCCCGCCGACGCTCCGATCCACTTATTCAGATGCGCCATGGGCGGGTCCTTGTTCGAGGGTCAGGCATGGACGGTGGCGTGTATCGCGACGCCCCGCCGCATGACCGCTCCTCCGCGCCTGCGGCACCCGGACCGAGATCGTCGAAAAGCCATAGGGGAACCAATCGTTCAAAACAGGCACCGGATCGGTAAGTACTCGGACACGTCGGCCCAACGTTCCCCAAATAATAGAGCCGCCCTCCACCGGCAAGCACTTTGATGCTGCACTGCCGAAATTATGGATTGACGATCCGTGAACCCTTCGGCTTACTGCCAAAGGCATCCAAGGTGGCCGCGCCTGGCAGTTGTCTGCTGCGGAGACGTGGCGAGTGCGGAGACGTGGCGAGTGCGGAGACGTGGCGAGTTTCCATTTCCGGTTGATCAAGTTTCCATTCCAGGTTGATGTTTCCATTCCAGGTTGATGTTTCCATTCCAGGTTGATATTGAGAGTTGCCCGCCGACATGCAATCACTTGAAGTCACGCCCTACTTCTCGATCGTCATTCCATGCTACAATCGTGCAGGCACGATGGATCGGACAATCCGCTCCTGTCTTGCGCAGACCTTTGCGGACTTCGAGATCGTGATCGTGGACGACGGCTCGCGGGATGCGATCGAAGAGGTTGTCTCCTGCTATGACGATCCGCGCGTGAAGTTCTTCTCTCAGGCCAATGCTGGTGGCGCGGCCGCCCGGAACCGCGGCGCGGAACTTGCACATGGGCGCTACATTGCCTTTCTCGATGCGGATGATGAGTTCCTGCCCGGAAAGCTCGAGGCCTTCCACGGCGCGATCGAGGCTGCCGATGCCCGAGCAGAACAGACAGTCTGGTACTCCCCGCTCTACTTCTACCGCAGCGAGAGCAACCGGATGATCAAGCCGCCGCGGGCGATCGACGCGGGCGAGCCGGTCGGCGACTACCTGTTTTGCCACGACGGGATGATGCAGACCTCGACCCTTGTCATCCCCCGCTCCTTGTTCATGCGGGTGCGGTTCGACCCGAGCCTGCGCAATCTTCAGGATCTCGACCTGTGCATGCGGCTCGATGAGGCCGGTGCGCGATTTCGGATGCTGCCTGCGCCTCAGGTGATCTGGTATGACGAGACCGATGTGAACCGGATCAGCTATTCCATCAAGGCCGAGCAGATCCAGGCCTGGGCCGAGATGCATCGCGACCGGCTTACGCCGAAGGCCTACCACGGCTTTCTGGCCCGCTACCTCGTTCCCGCCTTCATCCGCACCCAGCCGCTTGAGGCATTGCGCATTCTGTGGGGGGCGATGACGCGCGGCAGCCTTTCGGGCAAGCGGGCGGCAACGCTGCTTGCCCGCGGTGCGATGCCCGCCACCTACCAGCGAATGCGCGACTCGCTGGTCGCCCGTCAAAGAGCATGAGGGCATGAGCCGGGAGTCGTCCATGGATGCGACGATCGGGCCGACCGGGTCTCGCGCGCCGGTATCCGCACAGGCGACCCAGGCGCGGGCCGACCCGCTTGCGCAAAGCATCCTCCATGTCACCGAAGCGCCACTGGGCGGCGTGGTGGCCTATCTCGAAGAGATGCTGGCGGGACAGATCGCGGACGGGAGGATGGACATCGGCCTCGTCACTCCCGAGATCAACCTGCCGGCGCTGAACCAGCTTGCGGGCGAGCGGTTCACCGCCTTCCCGCTGCCCGCATACCGCAGAAAGTCGCTGCTCTCGCCCTTGCGCCTCGCTCGCGAGACAATCCGGCAGGCGCGCCGCACTCGCCCCGACATCCTGCACGTACACTCCACCATCGCCGGCGCCATTGTCCGGGCCTGCCGGCCCTTCCTGCCGCGCGAGACGGCAGTCATATATTGCCCGCATGGATGGGCCTTCTCCCGCAAGGGCGGCGAGCGGGTCAATGCGGTGGTCAGGCTGGTCGAGCGCCTGCTGGCGCGGGGCTGCGACAGTATCGTTTGCATCTCGGAACCCGAGCGGCAAGAGGCTCTGAGCGCCGGGCTGCCGGCAGACAAACTGGTGGTGATCGAAAACGGTGTCAGTGCGCGCACCGTGGCGTCCCCTGCTGCCACAAAGCGTCCGGCCGGTTCACCGCGCCGCATGGTGTTTGCCGGGCGGTTCGACCGTCAGAAGGGATTTGATACCTATCTCGAAGTCATGCGCCGGCTGGGGCCAGAGGCTGAGGGTATCGCGATCGGTCGCCAGATCGTCTCCGGCGACAAGGAGCCAGAGCTTCCGGCCAATGTCACGGTAACAGGCTGGATCCCGCGCGGGGAGGTCTATGAACTCTATGCTGGCGCCGACGTGCTGCTGGTACCGTCACGATGGGAGGGGTTCGGCCTGGTCGCTGTCGAGGCGATGCAAGCGCGGCTACCGGTCTTCGCCAGCCGCGTCGGCGGCCTTCGGGATATTGTCGAGGATGGCATCACCGGGCGCTTTTTCGAGCCGGACGATGTCGAGGCGATCGTTTCGATCCTTCGCTCCACCACCGATGCGGAGTTGCGTGCCTTCGGCGAGGCCGGTTACGCGCGCTATCTTGCGCGCTACACCGCCGACCGGATGAATCGCCGGATGCTCGCACATTATGAGTCGCTGATCGCCACCCGCCGCGGGGCCTGAAGCGGCCTGGCCGGTGCATTGGCACAGGCCAGGCCGCTTTTCGTT
>NZ_JACIYP010000136.1 GCF_014359905.1 Hoeflea sp.
CGCTGCGGCGACCTTTGCGCGCCAAAGGCGCGTGGCGCAGCAGTAGTCAATGCCCCAGCAGCAGCCGCGCCACCGGCGCCAGACCGCGGCCGAGGGCGCGGGTGTTCTCGGCGTTCATGTGCACGCCGTCGATGGACGAGCATCCAGCCACCGAGCCCGCGTCAAAGAACCCCGCGCCGCTGTCATCGGCAAGATCGGCGTAGAACGAGGCGAGCATCGCAGACTGATCGACGCCGCCCTCGAACATTGCGGCGAAATCCGGGTCCGCCGTCTCGACCAGCGGCGGCGGCGCGACCACCAGGATCTGCGGGACCTCCTGCTCCACCGGCCAAGCATGCAGGCGCACAAGATCGATGAGCCGCCGCATGCCCTTGGACGCCGCATGCGCGGTGCCCGCGACCACCGGCTTCATGTCGTTCGTTCCCAGCATCAGGATCACCAGATCGAGCGGCGCATGGGTGTGCAGGACCGTCGGCAGAGTGCGCGCGCCGTTGCGGTCGCAATCGGCGGTATGATCATCGAACGCCGTGGTGCGGCCGTTGAGCCCGTCGGCCACCACCTGCACGCCGTCGCCCAGCGACGCCGCCAACGCGGACGGCCAGCGGTCTTCGAGAGCATGCCGCCAGACGGTTTCGGGATCGTAGCCCCAGGTGAGAGAGTCGCCGTAACAGAGGACTGTTTTCATGGCGTCAGGCCACTTCCGAAAATTCGGATGGGATCTGCTTCCGGGCGCTCAAGGCGATCAATTCCTTTTCATCAATTCGTCGACCTTCTTTTCCAGCGCGTCAATTCGCCCCTCAAAGTCGCCGGTCACGAACTTGCTCATCATCGTGTCAGCGGTCAGCGCGTTGTTGAAACTTTTCTGACGGCCATCAATGGTATCGAGACGCTTCTCAATCGCTTTCATGCGGCTATCGACGCCGTCGAATCCTTGGTCGACGCTGTCGAAGCGTTTGTCGATCGCTGCGCGCATTTCCATGAGCATTGGGACAACCATATCTTTTGGTTCAGCCATGACATCCTCCTTTGGACATTGCCGCGCGATCAATATGGTGCGGCACGGCAGCAAAGTCATCCCAGCGCCCGCTCTTCCGCATGTCGGCATTCCGCCTCACTGCAGATCGCTCAATTTACGCATCCCCAAAGCCACGAACAGGAACAGCACGCCGTTGGAGACGAGTTCGATGCCGAGCAGCAGGCCGAGGATTGTGGTCGCCGTTGCCGGCAGGCCGGCGAGGATCAGGATGCCGAGAGCCGCCGAGATCAGGCCCGAGGCCAGCACCCAGACCCAGCCGGAGACCGGCTTCAGCGACAGTGCGAACATGGTCTTGGCGGCGCCCGTTACCAGAAACAGCACCGCCACCAGGAGCGTCAGCGGAATGGCGCCCGCCAAGGGGTCGGCGACCAGCACGAAGCCCACCAGCAGCGACAGCACACCGAGACCGAGCGACCAGACGAAGCCGGCCCAGTCGCGGTCGCGGAAGGCGTGAAACACCTGCAACGCGCCCTGGATCAGGAATACCCAGCCCGCCAGCGTGACCGCAAAGAGGGTTGCGCCGAAGGGATTGATCAGCGCCAGGAAACCGCCGGCGATGCAGATGATGGCAAGGGCTGCCATCCAGGTCCAGGTCCCGCCGGAGTTCTCGCTCACACCATTGCCGGCCATTTCGTGCTTCCTTCAGTGTTGCCAGAGGGCATGGATTCTTGGCATTTGCGCAATTCCGGACGGAAAAGCGGTTCCCGCTTCTCCCGCAACTGCCTTAGACCAGCATCCCCATCGGGTTCTCGATATAGCGCTTGAAGGCGCCAAGCAGTTCGGCGCCAAGCGCGCCGTCGACGGCGCGGTGGTCGGTCGACAGCGTCACGCTCATCACCGTGGCGATGGCCAACTGACCGTCCTTGACCACGGCGCGCTGTTCGCCCGCGCCGACGGCCAGGATGGTGGCATGCGGCGGATTGATGACGGCGGCGAAATCCTTCACCCCCATCATGCCCATGTTGGAGACCGACGAAGTGCCGCCCTGGTATTCCTCGGGCTTGAGCTTGCGTTCCTTGGCGCGCTTGCCGAGGTCCTTCATTTCGCCCGAAATCGCCGACAGCGTCTTGAGTTCGGCCGAGCGGATGATCGGGGTGATCAGCCCGCCCGGAATGGAGACGGCGACGCCGACATCGGAATGCTTGTGCATGACCATGTTGTCGTCGGTCCAGGAGACATTGGCGTCGGGCACGTCGCGCAGCGCCAAGGCGAGCGCCTTGATCACCATGTCATTGACCGAGAGCTTGTAGGCGGGCTTGTCGTCCTTGACCGGGGCCGCCTTGTTGAGCTGCGAGCGCAGCGCCAGCAGCGCATCAAGCTCGCAATCGACGGTGACGTAGAAATGCGGGATCGTCTGCTTGGATTCCTGCAGCCGCCGCGCGATGGTCTTGCGCATGCCGTCATGCTTGACGAGCTCGTAGGAGCCCTCGGCAAAATTCTTGAGCACCGCATCCTGCGACATGCCTTTTGGCGCGGCGGCGGTTGTTGCGGATGCCCCCGCCTGGGGTGCGGCTGCAGCCTGGGCCTTGCCGGTCCCCGAGGCGATGGCCGCCTCGACATCGGCCTTGACCACGCGGCCATGCGGACCGGAGCCGGAAATCCGCGCCACGTCGACGCCGGCTTCCTTTGCGATGCGGCGCGCCAGCGGCGAGGAGAACACGCGCTCGCCATCGGCCTTCGGCACAGGTCCGGCATTCTGCTCGGCCTGGATCGCGCTATCGCGCAGAGGCGCGCCCTCGACCGGTTTGACCGTATCGGTGGCCGGCGCTTCGGATTTGGCCTCGGGCTTGGCTTCGGACTTTTCCTCCTGTTTGGGGGCTTCCTGCTTCGGCGCGGGCGCTGCGTCACCGCCGCCCTTGGCGGCGTCCTCGACGCTTTCGCCTTCACCGGCCAGAATGGCGATCAGGGCATTGACCTTGACGCCCTCGGTGCCCGCGGCGACGACGATCTTCGCGACCGTGCCCTCGTCGACGGCTTCGACCTCCATTGTCGCCTTGTCGGTCTCGATCTCGGCGATCACATCGCCGGGGCCGACCTTGTCACCTTCCTTGACCAGCCATTTGGAAAGGTTGCCCTCCTCCATGGTCGGCGACAGGGCGGGCATTGTGATGTTGATAGGCATCTCTCAGTCCTCCCTTAAAGCCTGTAGGTGACGGCTTTGACCGCCTCGACGATCTCGGCGACGGTTGGCAGCGCCAGTTTCTCGAGATTGGCGGCGTAGGGCATGGGAACATCCTTGCCCGCGATGGTGATGATCGGCGCATCGAGATAATCAAACGCCTGCTGCTGCACGCGCGTGGCGATTTCGGTGCCGACGGAGTTCTGCGGATAGCCTTCCTCGACGGTGACAAGGCGGCCGGTCTTCTTGACGCTCTCGATGATCGCCGGCAGGTCCATCGGCCGGATGGTGCGCAGGTCGATCAGCTCGACGTCGATGCCGAGACCGGAGAGCTCCTCGACCGCCTTGACCGAATAGTTCATGCCGATGCCGAAGGAGACGATGGTGACGTCCTTGCCCTGCTTGTGAACGCGGGCCTTGCCGATCGGCAGCACGAAATCATCCATTTTCGGCACGTCGAAGCTCTGGCCGTAGAGGATCTCGTTTTCCAGGAATATCACCGGGTTCGGGTCGCGGATGGCGGCCTTGAGCAGGCCTTTGGCGTCCGCCGCCGAATAGGGCATGATCACCTGCAGCCCGGGAATATGGCTGTACCAGGCGGCATAGCACTGCGAGTGCTGGGCGCCGACGCGCGAGGCCGCGCCATTGGGGCCGCGGAAGACGATCGGCGCGCCCATCTGGCCGCCCGACATGTAGAGGGTCTTGGCGGCCGAATTGATGATCTGGTCGATCGCCTGCATGGCGAAGTTGAAGGTCATGAACTCGACGATCGGGCGAAGCCCGGCCATCGCGGCGCCGACGCCGACGCCGGCAAAGCCGTGCTCGGTGATCGGCGTGTCGACGACGCGGCGCGCGCCGAATTCCTGCAGCAGTCCCTGGGTGATCTTGTAGGCGCCCTGGTATTCGGCCACTTCCTCGCCCATGACGAAGACGTCCTCGTTGGCGCGCATTTCCTCGGCCATGGCGTCGCGCAGCGCTTCACGCACGGTGGTCGGCACCATTTCGGTGCCTTCGGGAATCGCAGGATCGGAAGCCGCGGCATTGGCGACCGGCGCCTTGGGCTCGGCCGGCACGGAGGCCGCCTTGGCGGGCTCCTCGGCGGGCGCTTCCTTCTCCGCCGGAGCGGGCTGCTTCTTCGCCGAGTCGATGTCGGAGGCGCTTTCGCCTTCCTCAAGCAGCACGGCGATGACGGCGTTGACCTTGACGTTCTCGGTGCCGGCGGGGACGACGATCTTGCCGATCTTGCCCTCGTCGACGGCTTCCACTTCCATTGTCGCCTTGTCGGTTTCGATCTCGGCGATCACATCGCCGGCGACGACGGCATCACCTTCGTTCTTGAGCCATTTGGACAGCGTGCCTTCTTCCATGGTCGGGGAAAGCGCGGGCATCAGGATATCAATCGGCATGGTGGTCCCTCCCCTTACAACAGAATGTCGGTGTAGAGCTCGGATGCATCCGGCTCCGGATTGTTCTGGGCGAAGTCGGCCGCATCGGCCACCACGTCGCGCACCTTCTTGTCGATGGCCTTGAGGTCATCTTCCGACGCTAGCTTGAGCTCGAGGATGCGGGCCTTGACCTGTTCGATCGGGTCGTGCTCGGAACGCATCTTCTGCACTTCATCCTTGGTGCGGTATTTCGCCGGGTCCGACATCGAGTGGCCGCGGTAACGGTAGGTCAGCATCTCAAGGATGATCGGACCCTTGCCCGCGCGGCCGTGGGCGACGGCCTCGACGGCCGCCGCATGCACTGCACGCACATCCATGCCGTCGACCTGGTGGCCGGGAATGCCGAAGGAATTGCCACGCAGAGAGAAATTCGACTGGGCCGAGGAGCGGGCTGTCGAGGTGCCCATGGCGTAGCGGTTGTTTTCGATGATGTAGATCACCGGCAGCTTCCACAGCGCCGCCATGTTGAAGCTCTCGTAGACCTGGCCCTGGTTGGCCGCGCCGTCGCCGAAATAGGCCAGAGCCACATTGTCATTGCCGCGGTACTTGTTGGCGAAGCCAAGGCCCGTGCCCAGCGACACCTGGCCGCCGACGATGCCGTGGCCGCCATAAAAATTCTTCTCCTTGGAGAACATGTGCATGGAGCCGCCCTTGCCATGGGAATAGCCGTCGCGGCGGCCGGTCAGTTCGGCCATGACGCCGCGGGCTTCCATCCCGCAGGCCAGCATGTGGCCGTGATCGCGGTAGCCTGTGATGACCTGGTCACCGTCCTTCAATGCCATCTGCATGCCGGTGACGACGGCTTCCTGGCCGATATAAAGGTGGCAGAAGCCGCCGATGAAGCCCATGCCGTAGAGTTGGCCGGCCTTTTCCTCGAAGCGGCGGATCAGCAGCATGTCGCTGTAGGCCTTGATCTCGGCGGCCTTGTCAAAATCGGTAATCCCGCCGTTCAGCCCGCTTTTTTCGGCAGGCTTCTTGCGGGATGCGGCTGTGGCGGTTTTTCGGGCTGCCATGTCGTCCTCCCAGTGGTCATGTTGGCACTGACCTTAAGGAAAATACGGGTTGGCGGCAAGCGCATTTAAGCATGGCTGATATGCGTCTTAAATTACTGTTATTATTGATTTTTATCAAGATTAACTGATGTTCGGTTAATCTATTCAATCAGTTGAAATAGACGACTTCATCCTCGCGGGCGACGTTCAGGAACAGCCGCGCTCGTTCATCGAGCATATCCGCTTCCACCGCGCCATCGCTCAGCAGCATGACCTTGCGCTCAAGATGGTGCCTGCGTTCCTCGAGCCTTGCAAGCCGTTGCGTCAATTCGACACGACGGATCTCCAGCGCTTCAGCCGAGTTGAGACCGTAAGCGCCATGCCATGAATGAAACCCGAAATAGGAAAAGCACGCGACCGATAACGCCGGAACGATCCAACGAACCCAGAATCGCCGCTTCTTGAATTGTGTCCGCATTCGAAAAACGCCTTACCCCTGCGAAGACGGAAGGATGGCATTGCATGCTTAAGATAGCGTTAGCTGTTTGTGCAAGATGCAGCACTGCAGACGAAAAAGCCCGCATTTGACGCGGGCTTCATCGCTTTCAGTCCCCGCCGGATCCAATCCTGGCTCCCGCCTGGATCAACCCCTGAGCACCGAGGTTCCGGCGTAAAAGCCTTCGACGCCGAGTTCCTCCTCGATGCGGATCAGCTGGTTGTACTTGGCCAGCCGGTCCGAGCGCGACAGCGAGCCGGTCTTGATCTGTCCGCAATTGGTGGCAACCGCCAGATCGGCGATGGTGGAATCCTCGGTCTCGCCCGAGCGGTGGCTCATCACCGCAGTGTAGCGCGCCTTCTGGGCGATCTCGACCGCCTCGAGGGTTTCGGTCAGGGTGCCGATCTGGTTGACCTTGACCAGGATCGAATTGGCGACGCCCATCTTGATGCCGTCGCGCAGCCGCGCCGAATTGGTGACGAACAGGTCGTCGCCGACCAGCTGGCACTTGTCGCCGATCATCTCGGTCAGCGTCTTCCAGCCGTCCCAGTCATCTTCGGCCATGCCGTCCTCGATCGAGATGATCGGGTATTTGCCCACAAGCTCGGCGTAATAGGCAGCCATCTCGGCGCTGTCGAGCACACGCCCCTCGCCTGCCAGATCGTATTTGCCATCCTTGAAGAACTCGGTGGAGGCCGGGTCGAGCGCCAGATAGATATCCTCGCCGGGGCGGTAGCCGGCCTTTTCGATCGAAGTCATGATCAGGTCGAGCGCGGCGGGGGCGCTCTTCAGATCGGGCGCAAACCCGCCCTCGTCGCCGACATTGGTGTTGTGGCCGCCTGCCGCCAGTTCCTTCTTCAGGGTGTGGAAGATCTCCGAGCCCATGCGAACGGCGTCGGAGAATGTCGGCGCGCCGACCGGCATGATCATGAATTCCTGGAAGTCGATCGGATTGTCGGCATGCGCGCCGCCATTGATGATGTTCATCATCGGAACCGGCAGCAGCCGCGCATTGGCGCCGCCGACATAGCGGTAGAGCGGCAGGCCGGAGGACTGCGCCGCGGCGCGGGCGGCGGCCAGCGAAACGCCGAGAATGGCATTGGCGCCGAGCGTGCCCTTGTTGGCGCTGCCGTCGAGTTCGATCATCGCCTTGTCGAGCGCGATCTGGCCTTCGGCGTCCATGCCGCAGATGGTGTCGCGCAGCGCGCCATTGACCGCGGTCACGGCGCGTTGCACGCCCTTGCCGAGATAGCGGCTGCCGCCATCGCGCAGCTCGACCGCCTCATGCGCGCCGGTGGAGGCGCCCGAGGGAACCGCGGCGCGGCCCATCGAGCCGTCCTCCAGATGCACATCCACCTCAACCGTCGGGTTTCCGCGGCTGTCGAGGATTTCCCGTCCGACAATATCGATAATGGCGGTCATGATCTGGTTCCTTTTTCCGGTTTGCGCAGCAGCGCTGAGACGTTGCGTCGTCTTAGCGCACTGATGTGAAAAATCAAACACGGTGCGGCGAGGCGGTCACGTTCCGAACCTGCCGGACCGGTCGACGAAGTGCTGTCAATCCGGGTCCGTTTATACATCGTTCCGCGAGCATGGGGAAAACCGAGGTCTTTCCTGCATTCCGCTCATGACGTGCGGAAGAACTGAGGGACTGTCGGGGACAGTTACCTTTTCCGGTCCGGCAGCCGCGCGTATTCCGGCGCTGTATCCACGCCGGAAAAGGTAACTGTCTCCGGCCTCAGCGCTTGGCCACCGCGTCGAACGCCATCAATGTCTCAAGCAGCCGCGGCAGGTCCTTGAGTGGGATCATGTTGGGGCCGTCGGACGAGGTGGAGTTGTCGGGATCCTGATGGGTTTCGATGAAGATGCCGGCCACGCCCACGGCGACGGCGGCCCGGGCCAGCGTTTCGACGAAGCGGCGTTCGCCGCCGGAGGTCGCGCCCTGCCCGCCGGGCTGCTGCACCGAATGGGTGGCGTCGAAGATCACCGGCGCGCCGGTCTCCGCCATGATCGGCAGCGCTCGCATGTCGGAGACCAGCGTGTTGTAGCCGAAGCAGGCGCCGCGCTCGGTGAGCAGCACGTTGGGATTGCCCGAGCCGGTGATCTTGCCGAGCACGTTCTTCATGTCCCAGGGGGCGAGGAACTGGCCCTTCTTGACATTTATGACCCTGCCGGTCTTCGCGGCTGCGACCAGCAGGTCGGTCTGGCGGCACAGGAAGGCCGGGATCTGCAGCACGTCGACATGGGGGGCGACGAGGGCGCAATGCTCCTCTGTGTGGATGTCGGTGAGCACCGGAAGGCCGAGCTTGTCGCGCAGCTCGTCAAACACCGGCATGGCGGCATCAAGACCGGCGCCGCGGGTGCTCGAAAGCGAGGTGCGGTTGGCCTTGTCGTAGCTCGACTTGTAGACGAGCCCGAGCCCGAGGCCCGCGCAGAGTTCCTTGAGCGCGCCGGCCATGTCGAAGGCGTGATCGCGGGACTCGAACTGGCAGGGGCCGGCGATCAGCGTAAGCGGTTTGGCGTTGTCGAAGACCGCGTCGCCGACGGTGACTGTCGAATTGGCCATTGGGGAACTGGCTGCACTCATCGGATTTCCTCGAAACAATAATAGGCGCCCTGGCCCGGCGCCGGATCGACGACCAGCTTGCCGGCAACCTGGCGGACGGGCACGTCGCTCTTAAGAAGCAGCGCCGACAGCGCCTGCAGGTCGCCCACGTGAAAGACCACTGCGCGGCCGATGAGGCCGCGCTCGCGCGAATCGCCGGTGTCGACGCCCAGATGGGTATCCATGCCGGCCTTGTTGTAGACGGTGATGGCGGCGCCCTCGAGCGCGACCGTCATGCCGAAGGAATTGGCCTCGACCTCGCGGTTGCAGGCAAGCTCCTGGATAAAATACTGGAAATCGGTCGGGTTGGGTTCCGACAGGATGATTTCCGCGATCCCGGTAACGCCGTTTTCGTGCGTGGTCAGCGCCGAGCGGTCGCTCAAGGGCACATTGATGCGCTCCACGGCGAAGGCGTAGAAATCCGGACTGCGCAGATCGGCGGCAAACGCCAGCTTGAAGCTCGGGGTCACTTCAGAGCCGTCGGGGAGCTTCATCGGCCGGGAGAATTCCAGCATCTCGCCGCCAGACATGCCAAGCTCGACGAACCTTGCATGGTCGCGCGCGGCATCCTTCGAACCGACCACGGCGGCGCTGAAGCCGGTATCGCCTCTGCGGAAGCGGTAGGCCTGGTCGCGAGCGACGAAGACATTGCCGGCCCGCGCTGCGGCTTCGCACTCCT
Source organism: Hoeflea sp. (assembly GCF_014359905.1). Taxonomy (GTDB): domain Bacteria; phylum Pseudomonadota; class Alphaproteobacteria; order Rhizobiales; family Rhizobiaceae; genus Hoeflea. The sequence continues at coordinate 9,373 of NZ_JACIYP010000136.1, forward strand.
CGCGCTGGGCGATCGCCAGCGGCTCGAGATAGCTGCCGTCGGCGAAGAAGACGCAGGCGTTCTCGGTGCCGAAGGGATGGCGGGCCTCCGCGGCGATGGTGAAGCCCAGGCTCATGTGCCGGGCGCGGGTCGTCTCGAGATCCTCGACCGGGAGCACAAGATGATCGAGAGGGCGTGGGGAACGCGGTGAGGCCATCTGTCAGATACTCCATTTGGCACTCCCCATACCAGCAAGCCTAGAAGGCGCGCAACCGCGATCAACAGGGCCCGGATGGCCCGTCGCGGGACATCGCGACGCGCGCGCGGAACCGGCACGGCCTTGCGGGAATCGCGCCCAGACGGTAATGAGGCAACAGGGTGCCAACGGGAGCTTGCCTTGACCGGATTTTTTGCCGGCGCGTTGCGGCGCTGCCGCATAGTCATAACGATGATCATCGTGACGGGTGCGGTTTCGGCCTGCGCCACGTCGGGTGGTTCCATCGAGCAGGCCGTCGCGCCGGTGGCGCCGACGACGGAGAAATATGCCGCCATCGTGGTCGACGCCAAGAGCGGCAAGATGCTCTACGGCGCCAACACCAACGAATTGCGCTACCCGGCCTCGCTGACCAAGATGATGACGCTCTATCTGCTGTTCGAAGCCATGGACCAGGGCCGCGTCAGCCGCACCGACCTGATCCCGATCTCGCGCAATGCCGCCGCCCGCCCACCCTCGAAGCTGGGGCTGAAGGCCGGGCAGACGATCCCGGTCGACACGGCGATCCGCGTGCTGGTGGTGAAGTCCGCCAACGACGTGGCCACCGCGGTGGCGGAATTCCTCGGCAATGGCTCGGAAGCCCGCTTTGCCGAGATGATGACCGCCAAGGCGCGGGCGCTTGGCATGAGCCGCACGACCTTCAGGAACGCCTCGGGCCTTCCCGATCAGGGCCAGGTGACGACGGCCACCGACATGGCGCGGCTGTCGATCTCACTAAGACGCAATTTCCCGCATTATTACGGCTATTTCGGCCAGAAAGAGGTCACCGTCGCCGGCCGCACCATCAAGGGCCACAACAAGGCGATGGACATGATCCCCGGCGCGGACGGGCTCAAGACCGGCTATACCCGCGCCTCGGGCTTCAACCTCGCCACCTCGGTCACCCGCGGCGACAAATCGGTGGTCGGCGTGGTGATGGGCGAGGACTCGGCGGCGATCCGCAATGCGCGCATGGCGCAGCTGATGTCGCTCTATGTGAAGCGGGCGCAATAGGCCTCAGCGGGCGCGGCAGCAGCGCTCCTCATCCCAGCTCAGGGCCCGACGCAGGACACGCCCACCGGCGGCTCGTCCTCGATCTGCACCGTGCCGATCCGGAGCGGGCTCATGTCGTGATCGGCGAGGATCAGCCGGATCGCCGCCACGCGCCGCGTCGCCTGGTCATCCATCAGATCGATGCGGAAGACCTCGCCGTCATCATAGGCCTGGGCGATCGTCACCTTCTCTCCCGGCAGGGCCGGTTCTGACGTCAGTTGCCGCTCGCCCAGCGCCAGCGTCACCGACAGCACATTGGGCACCGGCCCTGCGCCCAGCAGGATGTCGACGCCGGAGTCGCCCTTCATGTCGGTGCAGGAAATCGACTGGGTGGCGTGGGCGGCGCCGGTCAGCGCCAGCGGCATGCAGAGTAGCGTCACGGCATGATGCATTTTCACAATCAGCTCCTTTCGGGCGCGGACAGCGGGCGATGGATGGTCTCCTCCCGCGCCTTGGCGGATTGTCTCAATTTTCAGGTTTCGCGGCAAGCGGGCAGAGGCGAGCGTCCGTCCTTCGGCACGCGTGGGAAAAAGTGGATCGCCGCGAACCGCCGAGATGGCCAAGGGTGGGCTTCGGCGAGTGGGGCACCCCCTCATCCGGCCCTTCGGGCCACCTTCTCCCTGAGGGAGAAGGGAGAACTGCCGCATGCGCCACTACCCCCGCGCGGGACCCGCCGGGGTGATGGAGCAGACAGTCAGTCCGGAGGGCCGCACGCGGGCTTTGCCTTTCCGAATTGGGTAGGGGTGGTGCATGGAAATCATGCACCGGGGTGGCGCAACGCGCGCGCGGCCCGAGATTTGCCGGACGATGTCCGCATCCGACAGGCGGCAGCCTTGCCCTGCCGCTTCAGCCTGGACGAGGCCGGTACGACAGGGAGTTGAACGCGTCCGGCACGAATCCCATGTCCAATGAAACCACCAGATCCGCCACAGGCCCGTTTCACCGTCCATCCGCTTGCTTCGCGCGAACGCGAAACCCGTATGCGAGGGCGGGTCCGGTGGCTGGCTTGGCCCCTCCCGAAGGACGGGCTGCCAGCGGAGCACGCCGGCCTCCGCCTCCTCCCAGGCTCCCGCCGCACGTTACGACGGGGCCGGGAGGCCTTCCTCCCGCCCGGACCGCAGCGTCTGCGATCCATCCGGCGGCGGGAGTAGCATAAGTGTGGCACGGGTGCGGAAGGCGGGGATGAAATGGGGGCAAAATTGGAGTAAGGTGTTGGAATTGTTGAGGGTGGGGTGGAAATTCGTCCACGTTTGCACGGGGGGGTGCGAGGCGTCCTCCCTTCTCC
>NZ_JACIYP010000137.1 GCF_014359905.1 Hoeflea sp.
GCCCACGCCCGGTCCGAAAGCCAAAATCCTGCCGACATTGCCACCTCCCCTGCACCACAGGGCTAAGTGAATCAGACATATAGCAACAGATCAATAGGTTAATTGGGTTTGGAGCCTAATTGACATGGAGCCGCCGAATATGATGTCAATCTCGTCATCCGCCAGCATCCGCCGCGCCAGCGCGCGGTAGGCGGAATTCTCGGAGCCGGGATCATAGCTGACGGGGATGATCGGGCGGCCATTAACCCCGCCCGCCGCGTTGATTTCTTCCACCGCAAGCATTGTTCCGTTGAAATGCTCGGTCTCGGTGATCGCGGTTGTTCCGCTGCGCGAAAACAGTACTCCGACGCGCCAGCCTTCCGGGGCTTCGGGGCTCATGAGTGAAGGTTCATATAAGGCTCTCCTGATGGGATAAAGCTGCGTAAGTTTAGTTGTCATCATCAGGGGCGGCAAGCGGGGAGCGGAGCCTGGGTTCTGCCAGATCGGCGGGGTCGCGGAAAAATTCACAGAAGGCAGGAGCTGGCTCTGCGCGTCAGGAGTGGGAGAGGCTGATTCTAGTAAATGTCGTAGGCAGGAGGGGGCGAGAGGCGTAGATTCGGTGGTTTAATTATATACAGATTTATAATCTGGTTCAACTTTAGGCGCGGATCGGCGTTTCCGCTGAGATTCACGGCAGCGGTGAGTGTGCTGGTGACCGGCATGTCCCTGATGCTTGAGGCGCGCTGAATTTCAAGGTCATTGAAAACGAGCAAAGAAATTTCAGTTTAGCAGGGGACTATCCATGAAAAGAAGAACTTTCCTGACTGCCGCCAGCAGCAGTGCGATCGTTACAGCAGCAAGCTCCTTCCCACTTCCGGGCCTTGTGTGTCGTGCGAATGCGGCCACATCCAGCGACACGGTAAAGATTGGTTGCCTATTTTCTTCCTCGGGAACCATGGCGAACATTGAGGGTCGGTTGAATTATATTGCGCGCATGGCTGCCGATGAAATCAACGCCTCTGGCGGCGTTCTGGGCAAAATGATCGAGCCCGTGATCACCGATCCTGGCTCTGACTGGCCGCTCTATGCCCAGCTTGGCAAACAGTTGATTCAACAAGACGAAGTCGCCGCACTGTTCGGCTGCTGGACATCGGTAAGCCGCAAATCGGTGCTGCCCGTTGTCGAGCAGAACGACGCGCTGTTGTTCTATCCGCTGCATTTCGAGGGTGAAGAGAACTCGAAAAACGTGGTCTACCTGAATTCGCCGCCGTCCAGCTCTGTGCTGCCGGCCGTTGAATACCTGATGGGCGAAGAGGGCGGTGGCGCAAAACGCTTCTTCATGATTGGGTCGGATTATGTCTGGCCGCGTACGATCAATCAGCAACTGAAAGGTTACTGGAAATCGAAGGGCATCGAAGAAAGCGCATGGCGTGAAGAATACGTGCCGCTGGGCTTTTCCAACTTCCAAACCCTGATCAACCAGATCCGCGATTTCGCCGATCAACCCGGCGGGCAGCCGATTGTCGTTCTGACGGTTGTCGGCAACTCGATCCCGGATTTCTTCCGCGAATTCATCAACCAGGGCATTAGCGCATTCGACGTTCCCGTTCTGGGGCTGGATGCGGTCGAGGCCGATCTTGAAGGGCTGGATACCGCTCCGCTGGTCGGGCATCTGAACTGCTGGGCCTATCTGCAAAACGCCCCCGGCCCCAAAAATCAAGAGTTTCTTGCCTATTGGGCGGATTATGTGACGGGGAACAGTGTGCCGTTCAGCTCTGACGTGGTGATCGACCCGATGGTTTCGACCTATGACGGCGTCCATCTCTGGGCGATGGCCGCTGAAAAGGCCGGCTCGTTCGATGTGCCCGAAGTGCGCGCGGCCTTCGATGGTCTCGGGTTCGATTGCCCATCGGGATATAATATCACGATGACCGGCAAGAATAACTATGTGAAACGTGGTGTTTTCATCGGATCGGTGAACGAGTCGCAAGGTTTTGATGTCCTTTGGCAATCCAAGGATACGCCCGAGCCGCTTCCCTTCAGCCCTTACATGCAGGGCTGATCGTCCCGTGCTGGCGTGCTTTGAGTCCGCCAGCATCACTTCCTTCGGACCCGGAATATTCATGATACGCGTTACCCGCCTGTGGCTGATGCTTTCAGCGGCTTTTTTTGCTGCGATCCTGCCGCTCCACGCCGCGTTGTCATCGGAGCGGGGAGCGCTGTTGGGCATGGTCTGCTCGGCCGCGTATGCGGAGCAGATGGAAGGGCTAAAAGCCATCACCACCCAAGGCGTGATGGGGGAGGCGGAGGAGGCGCTCTGGGCTTTGCTTGTGGTCGAAGCCTTTGAAGGCCGCGCTCTGCGCTGTGGAGATACCAGCGCATTTGTCGAGGGGGGCACGGGCCTTGTTTCAGCGGTGACGTTAGAGCCTGTTGCGGCGGAAACGGCGGGCGAGCTTTCATCGCCGTCGGTCAATCTGCGCCTGCGCGCGGTCTCGGCCAGCGCGGTGGGGTTGCTTACCCTTCTGACGGAGCAAGACCCCGCCGCGCGTCTGGACGCCCTCAAGGTGATTGAGCGGCGGCGCGAAGTGGTTACGCCTGAACTGCTGGCCGCAGTGATCGCACGTGAACCGGATGCGGACGTAAAAGCCGCCGTCACGGCGCTGTATGCAAGCTTGTTGCTATACAATGCAGAACCTCAGAAACGGATTGAGGCTATTCAGGCAATCAGTGAAACTGCCTCGCAGCGCAATCTTTCGGTGCTGAGCGAGGCCCTGAGTGCCGAAACCGACCAGACCGTCGCAGCGGCGGCAAAATCCGCAATCGCCGAAATGGAGCGTACGCTTGCATTCGGGAAACTCCTTTCGGTGATCTACAGCGGGATGAGCTATGCCAGCATCCTGCTGCTGGCTGCGCTTGGTCTTGCGATCATCTTTGGCCTGATGGGGGTGATCAATCTGGCGCAGGGTGAGCTGATCATGATCGGCGCCTATTCGGCCTGGATCGTTCAGGAGGTGGTGCGCACTGCCGCGCCGGGGCTGCTGGATTATTACCTTTTCCTTGCGATCCCGGTATCATTCGCGATCTCCGCCATGATCGGTATTGCCATGGAGGCGTTGATCATCCGGCGCCTCTATACGCGCCCCTTGATGACGTTGCTTGCCACATGGGCAATCAGCCTGCTGCTGATCAATACGGTGCGGGTAGTCTTCGGTTCGCAGAACCTTGAATTCTATCAGCCTGCCTATGTCTCGGGCGGGGTTCTTATCCTTGGTGATTTCATCATGACGATGAACCGGCTATTCGCGATCGTGATTGCGATCGTGTCGTTCGTCGCGGTACTGCTTTTGCTGCAATACACAAATTTCGGGCTCAACATCCGCGCGGTTACGCAGAACCGTGAAATGGCCGGGGCGGCGGGTATCGACACCCGAAAGACGGATTGGCTGACCTTCGGGCTTGGCTCCGGTCTGGCCGGTCTGGCCGGTCTGGCGCTTTCCCCGCTTTACAACGTCAATCCGAACATGGGGGCAAATTTCATCGTGGACAGTTTCATGGTGGTCGTGCTGGGCGGAGTCGGTAGCCTGCTTGGCGCGGTTCTTGCATCGCTTGGCATCGGCCAGATCAATGTGGTGATTGAGCCGCTGTATGGCGCGGTCGCGGCCAAGGTGCTGGTGCTGCTGCTGATCATCGGCTTCATCCAGTGGCGGCCCGAAGGGATGTTCGCGCCCAAGGGGCGACGCTGATGTCGGAAGCACGTGTTCAGCGCCCGGTTCTGTTTCGTGTCACTGCGGCGGTGATTGCGCTGGTCGCAATTGCCTTGCCGATATTGGGGGGGGGGCTTGCCGGTTCTGCTGTCGGAATAAGCCCCTATCTTGCCAATATCATCGGTCAGATCGCGACCTATGCACTGCTGGCTGTGTCGCTTGATCTGATCTGGGGATATGCGGGTATTCTGAGTCTCGGGCATGGCCTTTTCTTCGCAATGGGTGGTTATCTGATCGCCATGCATCTTCTGAAGGCGGGTTTCGTGTTCAGCGGTGTGACTCCGGATTTCATGGTGTTCATGGGCTGGTCGGAATTTCCTTCTTACTGGACCGGATTCGAATATTTCTCTTACGCGCTGATGTTGATCGTGCTGTTGCCCGGCATGTTGGCGCTGATCTATGGGTTTGTCTCGTTCCGCAGCCGGGTCAGTGGCGTTTATTTCGCCATCATCACGCAGGCGCTAACCTATATCGCGATGCTGGTCATGTTCCGCAACGATACAGGATTTGGCGGCAACAACGGAATGACCGGCTTTTCGGATGTGCTGGGCATCCCGATCGGCTCTAACGTGGCGGTCGTCGGGATGGCAACGATTTCATTGGTCATCTTGTTGACGGCGTTCCTGTTTTGCGGCTGGTTCACGCGGTCTTCGTTCGGGCGGTTGCTGATCGCAATTCGCGACGATGAAGCGCGGCTGCGCTTTCTGGGGTATGAGACGCTCTGGCCGAAACTGGCCATATGGTGCCTGTCGGCAATTCTGGCGGCGGTGGCCGGGGCGCTTTATGTGCCGCAGGTCGGCATCATCAACCCGCGCCTTCTGTCGCCCGACCTGTCAATCGAAATCGCGGTCTGGGTCGCGCTGGGCGGGCGGGGTGCGTTGTCGGGTGCCGTGATCGGCGCGGCGATCATCAGCGCGCTGAAGTTCTGGTTGTCGGGCTTTGCGCCGGATTTGTGGCCTTTCATCTTGGCCGGCGTGGTACTGCTTGTGGTTGTCGCGCTGCCGAACGGCCTGCTTGATCTGAAGAATGTGAAGGATCTGACGGCCAGATGGCCCGGCCTTGCCAAGCGGATTTCGGAGCGGAGCAATGGATAACATGGTTTCCCGCACAGGCGATCAGGCGCTGCAGATCGACGGGCTTCGGGTGACGTTCGGTGATTTCGTTGCCATTCCCGGCCTCAGCTTCATTGTCAGCTTTGGAGAGATCCACGCGGTGATCGGGCCGAACGGCGCGGGAAAGACCACGCTTCTTGACGCGATCACCGGCAAGACCCGCCCGACGGAAGGGCGCATCCTGCTGGACCGGCATATTGACCTTCTGCGCCTTGATGAACCGAAAATTGCGCTGGCCGGGGTCGGTCGCAAGTTCCAGAAGCCCAGCGTGTTCGAGGCATTGAGCGTGCGCGAGAACCTTGAACTGGCCCTGAGGCTGCGCACGGGATCCATCTTCAGCGAGTTGCGGCACTGGAATGACGCCCGGCGCAGGCAGCGCACGAATGAGGTGCTGAACGAGGTTGGCCTCGAAGAGAAGGCAGACGCCATCGCCGGGCATCTGGCGCATGGCCAGAAGCAATGGCTGGAGATCGGGATGCTTCTGATGCAGCGCCCGAAGCTTTTGATGCTGGATGAGCCGGTTGCGGGCATGACAGCGGTTGAAACTACGCATACCGCTGAATTGATCGGCCGCCTTCGCGCGCCCGAACGGGCGATACTCGTGATTGAACATGACATGGATTTCGTCGAGGAAATCGCCGACCGAGTGACCGTGCTCCACGGGGGCGATCCGATCTTTGAAGGCCGGATGGCAGATGCACGGGCGGATGCGCGTGTGCGCGAAGTCTATTTGGGGCGCTGAGATGTTATTGTCCGTCGAAAATCTTTCGCAGCGATACGGAACAGCGAAAGTGCTGAATGATATTGCCTTCGGGGTCGAGCAGGGCGCATGCTGCGCGCTGCTGGGGCGGAATGGGGCGGGCAAGACCACCCTTCTGCGCACCATCATGGGGCTTTTGCCGTCGCCAGACGGAGCGATCGTGTTTGACGGCGCCGACATCACCCGCGCGGCGCCACATATCAGGGCGCGCCGGGGCATCGGATATGTTCCGCAGGGCCGCGATATTTTCTCGGACCTGTCGGTCGGGCAGAACATCGATATCGTTATGGCAGCCAATAAAGTTGCGGACAGGCAGGCGGCAAAATCCGAGGTGATCGCGCTTTTCCCCGTGCTGGGCGAGATGTGGCACCGCCGCGGCGGGGATTTGTCGGGCGGGCAGCAACAACAGTTGGCAATCGCGCGGGCGCTGGCGATGCGCCCGAAACTTCTTCTCCTCGACGAGCCCACCGAAGGCGTCCAGCCATCCATCGTGCAGACGATCGAAGACGTGATCCGCAGCCTCAGGGGGCATCTGTCGATCCTGCTGGTCGAGCAATATTACGATTTCGCGTCCTCCCTTGCCGACAACTATGTGGTTCTGGACCGGGGCCATGTGGTGGAACAGGGGCGCCGAGATCAGATGAATGCACAGAAGATCGGAAAATTCCTGACCGTTTGAGCCGAAACGAAATCAATGGAGGATACTTGCATGAGTACCAAGACCTACCGGCTGGATGCCGATCCCGCGAATATCTTCTGGGGTTATTTCGACGCCAAGACACCGCCGGTTCTGGAAGTGGACTCCGGCGATGAGGTTGTTTTGACCTGTATGCCCGCCTGCGTGGCAGAGGATCTGCCGCCCGACGGCAAAGGTGTGCGGAAGGATCATCTTCGCGCATTGGAAGCCAAGGCAGGCGACAAAGGGCCGGGGCCGCATATGATGACAGGGCCGGTCTATGTGCGCGGAGCCGAACCCGGAGATGTCTTACAGGTTGATATTCTGGACGCAAAGCCCATTCAGGATTGGGGCTTCACGGCCATCCTGCCGCTCTTGGGGGCGCTGCCTGACGAATTCACCGATTATGAAACCCTGCATATCGCCATCGACAATGATCGGGGCATCTGCACCTTGCCTTGGGGACTGGAACTGCCGCTTGATCCGTTCTTCGGCATCATGGCCGTGGCGCCGCCGCCGGTCTGGGGGCGGGTCGGGTCGCCCGAGCCGCGCGCCTTTGGCGGCAACATCGACAACAAGGACCTGCGCCCCGGCACGACACTTTATCTTCCGGTGTTCAACGAGGGCGCTTTGTTTTCCGCAGGTGACGGACACGGACGCCAGGGCGATGGCGAGGTCTGTATCGCGGCGGTAGAAACGGCGCTTGAAGGACGGTTCAGACTGACGGTGCGCAAGGACATCAGGATCGACACGCCCTTTGCCGAAACCCCCGACATGTTGATGTCGATGGGTTTTGACGAGGATCTGGATGAGGCCATGCGCAAGGCGGTGCGCAATATGGTGCGCCTTGTGACCGAGCGTTCAGACTTGACGCGCAACCATGCCTATATGTTGCTCAGCCTTGCGGCCGACCTGAAGATCACGCAGGTCGTGGATGGTGAAAAAGGCGTTCACATGGTGATCCGCAAGGATTGGATCTGACGCGGTGGAGTGCGGCAGATTGAAAAGAATACCCCCGGCCTTGTGCCGGGGTATTTGTTTTTAGTGTAGGACAGTGCTGAGCCATGCGGCGGCACTCATGGCCTGCGCGTCGCAGCCCATGCGTGCAATGACCTGAACCCCGATTGGTCGGCCATCGCTGCTGGTCAGGCCGGGCACGTTGACACAAGGCACCCCCAGCAGCGTCCAAAGCTGGTTGAAAGCCGGGGAGCCGGTTCCGGTTTCCCATTGCGGCGCCGGGCCAGCTGCGCTTGGCGCCAACAGGACGCGGACATCGCCAAGAACCGTGTGGAAGCTTTGCCGCAACTCGGCAATCATCGCCCGGTCACTGGCGTGTTCCTCTTCGGACATTTTGCAAGCATCGCCGAGCGTTGTGCTGAGTTGCGGGCTGAGAAGGTCGCGATGGTTGTGCCATTCATATGACAGAGCCTGATACGCTTCGCGGGTCATGATGTGCGGGTGCGCCGATAACGCCTTTGCATAGCGGCCCGGCAGCTCGATGTCTTTTGCCGGAAGGAGTTTGCCAAGCTTGCTGCAAAGCGCATCCCAAATGCTTTGCAACTCTGGCTCGGCACTGTTCCAAGCGGGTGACCGGCACAGGCCCAGACGCTGTGGTGCCTCCGCCGACCGGGCCGCAGCCAGAAGCGGCAGGCCGGTCACAGCCTCGGCGAAAAGCGCCGCATCCTGAACGCTGCGGGCGAAAACCCCCAGCGTGTCGAAGGAACGCGCCAGCCCCTTTACGCCTGCCATGTCGATCAGATCGAACGTGGGTTTGTAACCGACGATGCCACAAAACGCGGCGGGCCGGATGACGGAACCTGCCGTTTGTGTGCCCAGTGCGAACGGCACCATGCCCGCCGCCACCGCCGCCGCCGAGCCGCTGGACGACCCGCCAGGCGTATGGCCGAACGCCGCCGGGTTATGGGTTGGTGCGGGCTTGTAGGTGGCGAATTCGGTGGTTTCGGTTTTACCCATCGCGTAGGCCCCGGCGATGCGACCAAGCGAAACCACCGAGGCGTCGGTCGTGGATACCGAACCCGAATAGATTGGCGAGCCGCAGGTGCGCGGCATGCCTTGGGCATGGATGTTGTCTTTCACAGCCACAGGCAGGCCACGAAGTTTGCCGCGCCCGGTCGCTTTGTGCAAATTCGCCAACGCAATCTCGGGGTCCAGAAATGACCATGCCCTGATCCTTTCCTCATCCGCTTCGCAGCGCTCGAGCAGGGCACGAAGATAATTTTCAGGCGTCAGTGTTCCGGCATCAAAAGCTGCCAGCGCACCTAGGGCTGTGTCAGGTATCTTGGTCATGATATTGGTGTCCCGGGGGTTGACGATGCGGCGATCCAATCGTGGAGAATGGCCCGGTAAATCGCGACCGCCTCCACAATCCTTTCAACTTCGCAGTATTCATCGGTTTGGTGGGCAAGCGCGGCCAGACCCGGCCCAAGGATCACGGTGGGAAGGTGGCCAAGGGCGGATGTAAACACAGAGGCATCTGTAAAATAGCTTGCCGCAGAAGGTGGCGTCTGTGTTTTAGTGATCCCGGCGCTCAGGTCGAACACTCTGCGCACCCAGTCGTTTTGCGGGTCTGTCCAGACCGCCGGAAGGTCAATAAGGGTTTGAATGGTCGCCTCCGGGCTGATGACCTGTGCAAGGGCGCCTTTCAGCGCCGCATGCCCGGCGTTCGGAGTGCTGCGGATGTCCAGCGCAACTTCGGCGCAATCGGGCACCGAGTTGATATTGATGCCACCGGACACTGTGCCGATGTTCAGGGTTGGCATACCTACGGTCGGGTGCGGTTCTACGTCAAAATGGAAATCCGAAAGCTGGGTGATGATATTTGCCACCTTAACCACGGCATTGTCGCCGTGTTCGGGCGTTGAGCCATGCGCGGTCTTTCCGCGCGTCGTGACCTTCAGCCACAGCGCGCCCTTATGACCCAGAAGCGGTTGATTGGTGGTCGGTTCCGCCACAACCAGTGCGCCAGCTTCTGGCACCCGGCCTTCACTGACAAGCGCCGCCGCGCCGTCACACCCGGTTTCCTCGCCTGCGGTGATCAGCAGCAAAACACCGGGTCCATCTTTCAGCGTGTCGGCGTCTTCGAGGCAGGCCGTCACGAAGGCGGCGACGCCACCTTTCATGTCGGTCGCGCCGCGGCCATAGATCTTGCCATCCTCGATGTCGCCCGCAAAAGGGTCATGCCACCAGCGCTGCGCACCAAGCGGCACGGTGTCCAGATGGCCGGCAAAGCACAGCGGCTTGCCTGGGCCGTTTCCCAGCCGGGCCACCAGATTTGCCCGCCCCGGCCCTACGTCGTGCAACTCTGTCACGAACCCCGCAGCGGACAGCAAATTCGCAAGATATTCGGCACAGCTGCGTTCGTTGCCCGGTGGATTTATCGTGTCGAATGACAGCAGTTTGCGGGTCAAGGCGATGACATCGGGGGCATTGCCCGTGGCGATGCGGCCTTCAGCCGAAATAGGCGGCATAGACTTCCTCATTGCCTTGGAGTTGTTCAGACGTGCCTTCGGCGACAAGGCGTCCGCCAGATAAAACATAACCGTAATCCGCGATGGCCAGTGTCTGCCGCACATTCTGTTCGACAAGAAACACGGTGATGCCGCTGTCACGGATACCTTTGATAATCGCGAAATTCTCTTTAACGAAACGCGGCGACAGGCCCAGTGACGGCTCGTCAATCAACAGGACTTCGGGGTCGGCCATCAGGCCGCGTCCGATCGAGACCATCGCCTGCTCCCCGCCGGACATGGTCCCGGCAAGCTGATCCTGCCTCTCGGCCAGACGGGGAAAGCTGTCGAACACATTTTCTAGCCTGGCGCGGATCGTGGCCTCGTTCTTTTCCTGATAGGCGCCCAGCCGAAGGTTCTCGGTGACCGTCAGTTTGGGAAACATGCGGCGGCCTTCGGGTATGCAGGCAAGCCCTTCGGAAATGACCTTGTGGGTTTCAAGGCCGGTAATGTCCTTGCCAACAAGCCGGATTGTGCCCGATCGGGGTGGTGTCAGGCCAAGGATGGCCCGGATCAGGGTCGATTTCCCCGCGCCGTTGGAGCCAAGAAGACAGGTGATCTTGCCCTTTTCGACCTTCAGCGAGACATCGAGCAGGACATCGGCCTTGTCGTATGCAGCATAGAGGTTCTCAATTTCGATCATACTCATGGCGGTCAGTCCACTCCCAGATATGCACTTTGAACCTCAGGGTCAGAGGCAATTTCAGCATAGGAGCCTTCGCTGATTTTCCGGCCATAATTGAGGACTACACAGTGATCGGTGATCCGCTCGATCACCCCCATTTCATGTTCGATGATGATGATCGAAAGGTCGCCGCTGCGCGAACGCACATCCAGAATGTCGTTCATCAGTTGCGCGGTCTCGTCATGGGTCATCCCGGCCGAAGGTTCATCCAGAAGCAGCAATTTCGGCCCACTGATCAGTGCGCGGCAAATCTCAATACGCCGACGCTCGATCATCGGCAGGGCACCTACGGGTTCGAACATTCGCTCCGCAAGATCACGCGAGAAGGTTTCGACCAAGGCATGGGCCTTTTCGTAATTTTCCTCGAACTGGCGCCGCAGCGCTCGGCGGTTCACAAGGTTGAACCAAAGCCCGCCATTCAGATTGGCGTGGTTGCCTATCATTATATTGTCGAAGATCGACAAGGGCAGGCATAACCGCGAACGTTGAAACGTGCGTGCGACCCCGGCCTCATAGACCTTTCTGGCGGGGAGGGCGGTAATTTCGGTGCCATCGAATATGACTTTGCCGTGGTTCGGGGTGTAAATCCCGGTCATGACATTGAAGCTGGTCGTCTTTCCCGATCCGTTGGGGCCGATCAGGCCGACAATTTTACCCCGGCGAACCTTCATCGAGAACGAGTCGAGCGCGGTGACGCCGCCAAAGTGCTTTTCCAGCTCTGCGAATTCCAGAATTGTATCGCTCACGGTTTCTGTCTCCAGCCGGGAAAGTAGTTTCGGATCGTGCGCGGCAACAATCCGTCAGGCCGGAAAAGCAACATGGCGATGACAAGAAGCGAGAACAGCAAAAATCGGTATTCCTGAAGGATTTGCAGTTTTTCAGGCAGCAGAACGACAATAGCCGCCGCAAGCACCGTGCCCCATGAACTGCCCATGCCGCCAAGCAGCACGATGGAAACCAGCAACAAACTGTCGGCAAAGGTAAAGCTGTTTGGCGCAATGAAGCTGATCATCATGCCATAAAGCGCCCCGGCCATTCCGGTCAGGACGTTCCCATAGGTGAACGCCAGGATCTTGACCTTGATCGGGTTGATCCCAAAACAGGCCGATGCGGTTTCATCCAGCCGCACTGCATCCAGCGACAGCCCCAGCCATGAACGCTCCAGCCGTTGTGTCGCCACAAAGGCCAGCACGGCGAGTGCCGCACTTGTCAGCGCATAGTTGACGTAAAAGGACATCTCGAAGCCGAACAGGGTCGGGCTTGAATTGAAGTCCCAGCCCAGCAATTTCATTGGGCCGACCATCAGGCCCTGCGGGCCGCCGAGAACGTCGTTCACCTCCAGGAAGGTTTTGAACAGGACGCCAAAGGCAG
>NZ_JACIYP010000138.1 GCF_014359905.1 Hoeflea sp.
GGTCTACCAGTACACCGACCCCCAGCTTTGGAAGGAATATTACTTCACGGAGAAGTTTCCGGGCTGGAAGGAACTGAAATCCTACTTCAACTTTGTTGCCGACAAATGGGGTGTCCGCCCCAACATGACTTTCAAGACGCGTGTCGAGGGCGCCACGTTTGATGAGGCAAGGGGCGTCTGGCGCGTGCGGATGAGCAATGGTCAGACTCGGACCTCACGTTATCTCGTACTGGGACTGGGCTCGACTACGAAGCCGCTCGCGCCTCCCTTTCTTGGTGCGGAAACCTTCAAGGGGCAGTCATGTCATACTGCACGGTGGCCCCACGAAGGTATCTCGATGAAGGGCAAGCGGGTTGCCGTCATCGGCACGGGGGCGTCGGGCGTGCAGGTCATTCAGGAAGCCTCGCGCGAGGTCGACCACCTCACCGTCTTCCAGCGAACTCCCAACCTCGCGCTACCTATGGGGCAGGAGACATATACCCACCAGGAATACGACAAGCTGAAGCAGCTGTTCCAGCCGGCGATGGAGAGAAGCAAACAGACCTTTGCCGGCTTTGCGTATGATCTGCGGCACAAGCCGTGGAAAGAGATGAGCGAGGAAGAGCGTCAGGAGGTCATGCGCTACAACTGGGAGCAGAAAGGATTCCACTTCTGGCTTGCGGCGCCGATGGACATATTTTTCGACGAGGCGTGCAACCGTGCGCACTACAACTTCTGGCGGGACGAGACGCGCAAGCTAATCAAGAAAGAACACCTGATCGAAGTTCTCGCTCCGACGGAGCCACCTCATCCCTTCGGAACGAAACGGCCTTGCCTCCAGCAGTGGTATTTCGATCTCTACAATCAGGACAACGTCGATCTCGTCGACATAAAGGCCAACCCGATCGAGAGGATCTCCGAGAACGGGATCATCGCCGGGGGCAAGGAGTATGAGGTCGATATGATCGTCTACGCTCTCGGCTTCGACACATGCACCGGCGCAATCTCGGCAATTGATATCAAGGATGCGAACGGCCGCACGATCGGGGATCTCTGGAAAGAGAAGTCGCTGACCTATCTTGGCAAAGCGGTGCCAGGCTATCCCAACTTGCTCTACACCTACGCGCTGCAGAGCCCCACTGCGTTTCTGAACGGGCCGACAGCCGGTGAGCTTGAGGGCGACTGGGTCGTGAAGTTCATCGTGGACATGGACAAAAAGGGTGTGCGCCAATTCGAAGCCAGGCGTGACGCAGCCGAGGCTTGGGGCAGGCGTTGCAACGAGCTGGCCGAAAAGAGCCTCTTCCCGAAAGCCAAGTCGTGGTACATGGCGGCAAATATTCCGGGCAAACGGCCCGAAATCCAGGCTTTCATCGGTGGACAGCCGGCCTATTACGCGGCGTTGTACGAGGAGTCCGAGAAGGGCTATCCCAGCTTCGTGCTTGGCAAGCATGCCGAGGCGATACCCGCGGTATAGTGATTTCTACCCGGTGTGGGCGGCGGCGAGTTCATGCCGCTGCCCTCGCCTCCAACGAACGAATTGTTGGGGCAACAACAGGTCGAGTTCTTCTATCCAACGTTGTCCGATGCTCTTATCCAGGTTACCACGCTTGGCCCGGGAAGCCCGGGAGCTAGAACGTGTCAGTCCCATCGGTGCAGGCGCTTCCGCTTGCTGCCTCGCGCGGGGCCCAGCAACCACACCGTAGACGAGGGAGTTTGCCGCGCGGCTGAGCGATGCTGTTTTCGCCGAGTCGGCCTGCCGACAGCGGTCAGAAAATTGCTTTTTGTTGAGCGAACCCTTGCGGAGCGCTAAAGATATGCTTCGACGCCCTATTTTGCGGCCTTCGCCGCTCTCATGGAAACTTTGTCATCTTTATTCTTTTGTCGCCACGACGACAGTAAATTCCTTTTGTCCGGACCTCCAATCTGTCTCACAGGCTCCGACGCCAGACAAAGGTGACAACGCCACTGGCGAAGCTTCGATGCAACTCATCGCCTTCTGTTGGCGGATAATATTCCAGACATCAGGGGGCAATGCCGTCGACACCGTCTGTGACAGTGTTCGTTTCAATGAAAAGATAACATTGAGTCAACCGTCGTATCCGTCCGAAGTGCGGACGGTTGGTTTCGAAACGTATAGTTTTCGGGCGAATGTATGACCGCGCCATATTCCCTCAAAAACCCTAATTCACTGAATTCATGTTGAGAATGATTTCTCTCCTCCGTTAGGCACAAATAATGCAACCCAAAGATGGGTGCTGGCTGCCGAAGGAGCTAATAATGAATCTTCAGTCAATGACTGTTGACTCATTTTCGGAAGGCGGTTAAATCTAAGAAAAAGCCGGTCAGGTGCGAGAATTTCATCGTCGCAAATGAGCCGCAGGTAAAAAAAGGTGGGGGGATGAATCCGACAGATATTCCCGCAATACGCACCGGGGCAGAGACGGCGTCCAATCTGGTCGTCTCGATCGTCGCGGCCGGCTGCGCCGGACCGGACGGAAGCAGGCGATCGGACAACCTGCGGGTTGCCCCGATGGCCGCCGCTGCTCGAGACCTGCAGAGGCAAATTTCTCGCACACGGACATGCGGCCGGAAGTAATCGACTCCGCCTGACAACAAGAAAATTTCAGGAACGCAGATGGAAAACAGACTTGCTTGGCAGCAGCCGGGCCCAAGCCAGCGGCCTTCGACACTGAGACGGGCGGGATCGTTTATTGGTGGCGTAATCCCTATCCTGATTATTGCCGCCCTCATGTACGGGGCGTTTTTCGTGAAACCCTCCGTGCATACCGTCGGGATGAGCCGACCGGCCATCGAGCAACGCGATCTCTTTTATGGCGTTGTGATGCCCGCCGATGGCACGATTCTGGCCGTCGGCAATTTCGGCAAGATCATCGTCAGCAAGGATGGCGGAGCCACTTGGAGTCCGCAATCCTCTGGAGTTGCGGCGAGCTTGCAGAGCATTGCGGCTTGGGACAGCAACCGGGCGGTCGCTGTCGGCAACAATCTGACCGCCATTTACACAAGTGACGGTGGTGAGAACTGGGTCGACGCCGAAGTCGATACGACCTCCGAAAGCATCAACAAGCTCGTGCGCGTGCGTGCTCTCGCTGGCGGCCACGCAATCGCCGTTGGTGAGTTTGGAGTCATCCTTGCGTCCGATGATTTCGGTGCCAGCTGGCAGGCCATTTCAGCCGGCGAAGATGTTTCCTGGAACGACGTCGCGCCGCTGGACGCCTCGACATCGCTGATCGTGGGTGAGTTCGGCCGCATCGAAATCACCTCGGACGGCGGAGAGACATGGACGCAAATTCCAAGTCCCGTGAAATCGAGCCTGAATTCAGTGTTCTTTCGCGACAGACAAAATGGAATTGCTGTCGGTACCGAGGGCGTTGTGCTCTCCACGACCGATGGCGGCGCAACATGGACCCAGCTTCCTGTGCCGACGCAGCAGCACATTTTCGACGTGATGTGGGACGGCGGCAGATGGGTGCTCACCGGTGACAAGGGCCTGTTGCTGTTCGGATC
Organism: Hoeflea sp.; assembly: GCF_014359905.1. Taxonomy (GTDB): domain Bacteria; phylum Pseudomonadota; class Alphaproteobacteria; order Rhizobiales; family Rhizobiaceae; genus Hoeflea. Next base: position 3,505 of record NZ_JACIYP010000138.1, read on the forward strand.
TGCCGACGCAAAGAACTGGACCGACATGTCGCAACTTACGGACTCGGGGTGGCACACGCAGACGTCGGCGCGAAATGGTGTTTACGCGCTCGCGGGCCGCGGAGGCGTAGGCATTATTGACCGGGCTCGGACAGCAAGAAAAGCGGAAAGAAGTGATGATCAATAAGTTCCTGGACTGGTGTTGTTCGAACCGGAAGACGGTTGTCGTCGCGCTGTTGCTCATCACGGTCGTGATGGGGGGCTTCGCCGGCCGCGTCGAAATCAAGACGGTCTTTGGCGACCTGCTTCCACAGAATCATCCCTTTGTGAAGGTGAATGACAAATTCAAGCAGGGCTATGGTGGTTCAAATATCGTCAGCATCATGGTTGAGGTTAAGGAGGGTGACATTCTCAACACCCCCACTCTCGCCAAGATCAAGAAGATCACGGAAGAGGTTGCACTGATACCGGGTGCCGATCCGTTCCAGGTAACGTCGCTTGCATCCAAGAAGCTCAAGGAAATAACGGCTTCGACCGAGGGGATCAAAACGCGCCCGCTGATGTTCCCCGATCTGCCACACAAACAGGAGGAAATATCCGACCTGCGCCGTGCGATCACGAACAATCCGCTCGCCTATGGTGCTTACGTTTCGCGCGACTTCACGGCGGCGCTGATCACCGTGGACTTCTACGATCACCTGCTCGACTACCGCGTGTTCTTTGACAGCATGTCGAAGATCATCGAGGAAAATAAGTCGCCCGACATAAATATCCGTGTTGTCGGAGAGCCTATGCTCTACGGTTGGGTGATCCACTATTTTCCGGAGACTGAGCAGCTCTTTCTTGGCACGATCATCGGTCTTTTCCTGATCCTGTTTCTCATCGCCCGAACGTGGCATGGAACGTTGATCCCACTGCTAGCCGCGGGCATGAGCGCCATCTGGGCCATCGGCTTTTCCGGTTTCATGGGTTACAACCTCGACCCGCTGGTGGTTGTCGTCGCTTTTCTCATCACGGCGTTGGCTATCTCCAATTCCATCCAGATCATCCAACGGTTCGACCATAACTTGGCTGCGGGGATTGAAACGACCCCGCTTGCCGCCAGCCGTACTGCTCTTCAGAAGCTCTTCCGGCCAGCGATGCTGGCGGTCGTGGCCGATGCCGGCTGTATGATCGTTGTCGCGATGACGCCCATTCCGGTGCTGCAGAAGATTGCATTCATCGGCGGCTTCTGGGTTCTCAGCCTCGCTGTCTGCGCCGTTATCCTTCCTGGTGTTGCCGCCACGTGGACAAGAGGCGCAACGAAATTCGTTCACCCGATCAATCTTAAGCCTGTCATGCATTGGATCCTGAACGGATGCGTGAGAGTGACGACCTCGCGTTGGCGGTACGCGATTATCGGTACGTCGACGGTCATCTTGCTGGCGTCCGGTATATACGCCACCAATCTGAAGATTGGCGATGCCAATCCAGGCTCTCCCATTCTCCGGGCAAACTCCGTATACAACATCGATGCCAAGGAATTGAATTCGAAGTTCCAGGGCTCGGATCGCATGTTCGTGGTCGTCGATGGTGGAAAGGGCGACTCGGCCAAACAGCCTGACATACTGGCCAATATGGAGAGCTTCCAGCGGTATATGGAAGCTCAGCCGGAAGTCGGAGGTAGCCTGTCAATCGTGGATGTCCTGCCGGCCGTCAACAGGACGCTTCACGAGGGCAATCCGCACTATCTGGAACTGGGTCAGGACGCGGGCGTCAACGGTGAACTCGCCTATCTGTTTATTTCAGGTTCGGATCCTGGCGATTTGCAGCGCTATGTTGCCCCGGACTTCAGCAATGCTTCCGTGACGCTGTTCCTCCGCGATCACCAAGGCGACACCATCCGCAATACCGTTGCGCGAATTAAAGAATTCACCGAGGCACATCCGCTTAAACAAGGCGAATACCTTCTCGCAGGCGGTCTGGCGGGCGTTCTGGCGGCTGTGAACGACGTGATCCTCGCAGGTCAGATCGAGGCGATTGCCTTTGCGCTGCTGGTCCTGGTTTTCGTGGCGTCGGTAACGTACCGCTCACTCGCCGCAGGTACGTTCTTTATGATCCCGGTGGTGCTGTCTAACACACTGACGTTCAGCTACATGGCCTATTACGGCATTGGCATGAACATCAACACCTTGCCGGTCGTGGCGCTTGGTATCGGTCTTGGCGTGGACTATTCGTTCTACGTCGTCGATGCGATCCGCGAGGAGATGCATAAGCGCGGCAATCTCGAAGAGGCGATATCCCACGCGTTGAACAGTGCCGGTATGGGTGTTCTCACCACAGTGCTGACCCTGGTCGTCAGCGTGAGCCTGTGGTCGATGTCGTCTTTGCGGTTGCAATCGGAGATGGCGGCGCTGATCGCAATCTGGCTCACCATTTCCGCCGTGGCGGCACTGATCCTGATGCCGGCGCTGGTCTACGTATTCAAACCGAGATTCGTCGTTGGGCATGCTGAAACACGGCGTGAGCGGACGGTCGCCATGGCTAACGCGGATTGATCTTTGGGTTCTATGTGTCGGCCGGGGAGGCTCGATGGAGCGGTCGGTCTTTTAAACAGAAGGGGAGGGAGTAGTCCGTGGTAAAAACTCGCAGACAGAAATATGTGCCATCGCGATCGGCGATGGTTCTAGCAGCCGGTTTGACGCTGGCGTCCGGTGGCTCAGCTTTCGCCGATGAGATTGCCGACAGTATTCGGGTCGGTGGCTACGTAAGAGGTTGGGCGTCCTTCAACCTGCAGGATGTTCCTGACACGGCTGAAAACGATCGCGGCGATATATCCATGTTGCGCGCGTCCGTGCTCGTTGACGGAAGCGTAACGACCGGACCGATCGACTGGAAAGCGATCTTTCGCGCTGACCGGGAATATAAGACCTCCTACGTCAAGAGGTTGGAAGACCTGACGAGGACGAAAACGCCAGGCGGTCCCGGCAGTCATGTAATGGATCAGTACGACCAGACCGAATTGCGTGAGTTCTACGCCGACGTCGACGTGGGCGAACGCGTCAAGTTGCGTCTGGGCAAACAGCAGGTGGTTTGGGGCGAGAGCGACTTCTTTCGCGCGATGGATCTCATCCATGGCTACGACTATCGCTGGCGTTCCTTTCTCGAACCTGAGAATGAGGAGCTGCGGAAGCCGCTCATCCTTGCAAACGCTATGATCCAGGTGCCGGAGGCACGTGGCGCTTTGCAGGTGGTCGTGCGTCCGGCGCTGGACCGCGATCGGGATATTGGCAACACCTATGATCTCTATGGCGGCCGCTGGACGCCGCAAACCTTCAAGGGTGCCGACTTCCTGAACGGCGGCGTAACGATGGCCTATGACTACCATCACCCTGAGGGCGATGCGGACGATGTTACCGGCGGCGTGCGCTGGAAAGGCAATGCCGGGCCCGTCACATACTCGTTGGCCTATCTGAAAACCTTCAACCCCGACCCGATCGTCAATTCCGCCTTTGCGCCCTACGGCAAGGCGCCCAGCAACCCCTTCGGCGACTGGATTTATCCGGAGATCGATTTGTTCGGGGTGACGGCCAGCGGACAAGTGCCGGCGATCGACTCCGTGCTGAGTACCGAGATCGTCTATTTCAAGGACGCGCCATACAATGTCGGTCTTTCGATTCCCGGCAGCAAATTCCAGCCCGCGCCGTATGGATCAGAAAATACAATTCCAGGCTTCGGTGGTGTCATCCGCAAGAAGACCATTCTGTCGATGTTTCGGCTCGACAAGCCGATAAACCTCAAGTCTGTGCTTAACACAAGCAGTGACTCGTTCCTTTCGTTTCAAGTCTTCGACAAATGGATTCTCGACTACAACGACGCTGACGAGATTGTCGATCTCGCCGGATACAATGCGCCCAAAGATGAGCATTCCACCATCATCACCAGTATTCTTGCGTTGAACTTCGCCGGGGACACGATCAATCCGACCTTGGCCGCGGGGTTCGATCCCTGGAACAGCGGCGGCTTCCTTATCCCCTCAGTCGAGTTCGTGAGGGGGAACAACTGGCGCCTGCGGCTTGAAGCGGATCTGTTCTTCTCCGCAGATGAACGACAGCCGAGTGCAACCTCAGTGAGTGGTCTGTCGGAAGACAAGACGCATCTCTTCGGCACGCTCGTCAATCACAACCAGTTCGTCATCCGCCTGACGCGTCAGTTCTGATCCGCTGCGGTTTATCAAAGTAATGGGAGATATAAGAAAGATGAGAAAACTGTTTGTTCGACTTTCCGCGGCGCTGATCGCTTCGACATCGGTGATCGCGGGGCAAGCTGCCAACGCAGCGGAGTTGAAAGCCGGAGACGTGATAAATGCGGCGAACTTCGAACAGGTCAAGAATGACACCTTCGAAGGCCACGCGATCCGCGACATGATCACCGACAAGGTCGAGCTGTTGATCAAGAACTACAATTTATCCATCCCGCTGCGCCATTCGGAAGAAATTCCGGTTCCGCAGATCGATATCGAAAATACGAAAAAGTATTCCGGGGACGTCAAAATCGATCCGGTCACACATGAAGTGACTGGCTACAAGACGGGCACGCCGTTTCCCGATATCGATGTGAACGATCCGTTGTCGGGATTCAAGGCAGTCTGGAACTACTACTACCAGAACACATACGGCAACACGTTCGAAGGCCACTACAACTTCCTGTTCATCGACTCCAACCGTGGTTTGGATCGCATTCAGCGGTGGTATACGCTGTCGCTCAAAATGAAAGGCCGGCAAACCGGCGATCCGGTTTTGGGGGATGGCAGCCTCGTAAAGAAGCAACTGCTCTACGCGGTCGAGCCCTATGACATCAAGGGTATCGGCATTTTCACCGTACGTCACGACAGTCCGCAGCTTGAGGACAACTGGGCTTACGTGAAGTCGGTGCGCCGCACGCGTCAGCTCTCAGGCAGTTCATGGATGGACAACTTGGCCGGCAGCGTTCAGCTGAACGATGAATACGACGCCTTCGCGGGACGTCCCAGCTGGTATCCGGAAGCTAGAATCGTCAAGAAGAGGTGGATTTTAGCGGTGGCGCATCTTCCGGCCCCGCTTGTCGTTCCCGATGCACCGGACCGTGCGAGCAAATATCCGACGGTGGATCTGGAGAACAAGCCATTCTCCATGCCGACACAGAAGGTCGCATGGGAACCGCGCGAGGTTTACGAGATCGAAATGAAAATGCCCGACGAGCACCCTTACAGCAAGCGCGCTCTATACATGGATGTGCACTTCCCACGCTTCTACCAGGTTGAGCATTTCGACAAGGCTGGTGAGTTTGCCAAGATTTCCTTCGTCTTCACGCGGCCGGTCAAGGGCGGCAACGGGACGATCAGCATGGCGCCGCTGCAGGGAACAGCCTTTGATGTGAAGCGGCAGGAGGCTTGGGTCTATCTTGCAGAGGAAGATTCCACGATCGATCGTCCGGGCATCACCGAGAACGATGTGACGCTCGGTCAGCTGGAAGCCGCAGCGGAATAACGACACGGCACTGACTTGGGTGAGCCGGGATGGCGCGGAGCGTTGCCATCCCGGCTCACGGTCGAGCGGATGTGGATTGGGAAATACGAGGATCCGAGCCTCGTCGTGCTCACGTTGCCCATGTCCTGATTTGCGCAAGAGATTGACCGTGCAGGGGACACCGGAGAGGTCCGCTTCTCCTTCGGCTGGGATGCACCGTTCTAAACGGGTGCTTCTTGTTTGTCGGAAGAAGGCGTTGGGAGTTGAACGGAATGAAAAATCATCAGACGAAAATGCTCATCGACGGCTTTGTCTTCCTTGAGGGACCGCGCTGGCGTGAGGGGCGGCTCTGGCTGTCGGACATGTGGGATTATGTGGTCTATCGCCTGGAATGCGATGGCCGTTGGGAAATGATGTGCAAGGTACCGCAGCGTCCGTCGGGGTTGGGGTTCCTCCGGGACGGAACTCCGGTCGTCGCCTCGATGGGCGACCGCAAGCTGATGAAGATTGTCGGTTCCAGCCTGGTTGAATATGCGGATCTGAACGGTGTGGCGAACGGAGACGTGAACGACCTGGTTGTCGATTCCGAAGGCCGGTTCTACGTCGGAAATTTCGGTTACGACCTGTTTGGCGGAGGCGAGGCGGCCTTGTCGAATCTGGCGATGGTGGATGTCGATGGATCAATACGTATCGTCGCCGATGAACTGGATTTTCCGAACGGCACCGTTATCAAGGAAAATGGCAGAGTGCTGGTCGTCGCTGAGACCTGGTCGAACCGGCTGACGGCGTTCAATAGGTTGCCTAACGGAAGTCTTTCGGACCGGCGCGTTTATGCCGATATGGGTGAGCGCTCGCCCGACGGCATTTGTATCGACAAAGAAGGCGGCATCTGGGTCTCTTGCTTCAACACCGGCGAATTTGTCCGTGTGCTTGAGGGGGGCGAAATTACCGACCGGGTGTTTTGCGAGGGAAAGCGCGCAGTTGCCTGCCAGTTGGGCGGCGATGACGGGCATACGCTGTTCTGTTGCACCTTTGCAGGCGAGCTGGAGGACATCCATAAGCGCAAACGCGCCGGCGCGGTTGAGACGCTGCGTGTCGATGTGCCTGGCGTCGGCTTCCCGGAGGTATGAAGTCTAGTGGACACTGAAGAGCTTGAGATGCGACGCAAGGATAGCGTCTGGAAGACAAGGCTGAATGGCTCGATGATTGCCCGCTTCACTTCATGTGGAGCGTGGAGCGGGATCACACTCGCGCACAGTGCCCGGCAATGCGCGCGCGAGACGCCGGATCGCGTCGCCGTGATCGATGGTGGCGAGGTGCGGACTTTCAGACAAGTCTTTGACGAGGCGGTGAGCCTGGTCGCCGTCCTGCACGAGATGGGTATGGTCCAGGGCGACGTGCTCAGTTTCCAATTGCCAAACTGGCGTGAAACGATGGTGATCAACCTGGCGGCAAGCCTCGGTGGCTTTATCGTCAATCCCGTTGTGCCGATTTATCGTGACGCCGAGGTCGGATTCATTCTTAGAAATTCGCGCACGCGCGTGTTGTTCGTCCCGGAGACGTTTCGAGGATTTGACTATCTGGCAATGGTCGAGCGTCTTCGGCCCGAGCTTCCAGATTTGCAGGAGGTCATCGTGGTTCGTGGCGAGAGACCGGGCTATACCTCCTATCTTTCGAGCCTGACGAAGCAACAAGGCGTGCCGCGGCCCGAGTACGGTGCGAATCCGGATGAAGCAACGGATGTTGATCCGAACGATGTGAAATTGCTGCTCTACACCTCCGGTACGACAGGCCATCCAAAAGGTGTCCTTCACAGCCACAATACACTGCGCTCCGAAGTCGATGCGGTCACGAATTTCTGGAAATTGAGCCAGGACGACGTGATTCTGATGCCGTCACCCGTCACGCATATCACCGGCTACCTCTATGCGCTGGAAATGACGTTTGCGCTCGGCGCACCGGTTGTGTTCATGGACCGGTGGAATGCCGTTTGTGCGACCGAACTTGTCGTTGAGCGTGGTGTGACGGTCAGTATCGGCGCAACACCGTTTTTGGCTGAGTTGGTAGCTGAACTCGAGAGCCAACGGGTCACCTTACCCTCGCTGAGACTGTTCGCTTGCGGAGGCGCGCCAGTGCCAACCGAGGTCGTTCGGCGCGCCAATAATGTGCTGCCAAACTGCCTGGTGTTTCGTGTCTACGGGAGCAGCGAAGCGCCGACGATCACCGTTGGCGTGGCGGCCGGCGATCCGGCGGAACTGGGGGCCTCCACTGACGGATGCATCGTCAACCATGAAGTGCGAATAGTCGACGCCGTGAACGGCGAGCCCTTACCTGATGGAAAAGAAGGCGAAATCCTGACACGGGGACCGGAGGTCATGCTCGGTTACACCCGCTGGGAGGATACGCTCGACGCATTCGACGAGGACGGGTTTTTCAGGACCGGGGACCTCGGCTTCATCAGCCATGATCGCTACATTACAATCAGTGGGCGGAAAAAAGACCTCATCATCAGGGGTGGCGAGAATATCAGCGCCAAAGAGATCGAGGATGTGCTGTATCGTCATCCGGCCGTCGCGGAAGCTGCGGTTGTAGCTATGCCGCATTTACGTATGGGCGAAACGCCCGCCGCGTTCGTTGTGCTTCGCCCCGGAACGACCCTGACATTCGAGGAAATGACGGCGTTCTTGGAAGAAGCAAGGCTTGCCCGTCAAAAGATTCCTGAGCGCCTTTTCACTATCGATCAGATGCCGCAGACGGCGTCAGGAAAGGTACTGAAACATGTGC
>NZ_JACIYP010000139.1 GCF_014359905.1 Hoeflea sp.
AGGAGCGGTCCGCCGACGGGCGGATCGAAACGTCCGGTGGACGTTTCGAAGGGACGAACGCCCGGAGCCATGCGGAGGGCCGGTCATGAGCACGACCGCCGAAGAACGCCGCCGCGCCATGCTCAAGACGGCAATGGGACCGGCGATCAACGAGGCCCTCGGCGACTCCGCCGTCATCGAGGTGATGGTTAACCCCGACGGCAGACTCTGGATCGACCGGCTCGGCGAAGGGCGGAGCGATGCGGGTCTCCGCGTCCACTCCTCCGAAACCGAGCGGATCATCCGCCTGGTCGCCTCCCATGTCCGCGCCGAGGTGCATGCCGACAATCCCATTGTCAGCGCCGAACTGCCGTCGGGCGAACGCTTCGAGGGTGTCCTGCCGCCGGTTTCGCCGGCGCCGTGTTTCGCTATCCGCAAGCCGGCCGCGAAGATATTCACCCTCGCCGACTACGTCCGTGCCCAGATCATGGTCCCGATCCAGGCCGAAGCCCTTCGCCAAGCGGTGCGGGAGCGGAGGAACATACTGGTCGCGGGCGGAACCTCCTCGGGCAAGACCACGCTTGCCAATGCGCTGCTGGCCGAGATCGCCGACTGCGACGAGCGGGTCATCCTCATCGAGGATACGCGCGAGTTGCAATGCGCGGCGGTGGATTGCGTGGCGCTGCGCACGCGGCCGGGTGTCGTATCTCTGGCCGATCTCGTGCGCTCGACCCTGCGCCTGCGCCCCGACCGGATCATCGTTGGCGAGGCGCGGGGTGCCGAAGCGCTCGACATGCTCAAGGCGTGGAACACCGGTCATCCGGGCGGCATCGCCACCGTGCATGCCAATTCCGCCCATGCCGCCCTCTACCGGATCGAGCAGCTCATCCAAGAGAGCGTCAGCGTCATCCCGCGTCGCCTGATCGCCGAGGCGATTGATCTCGTCGTGTTTATCGCGGGCCGCGGCTCATCCCGCCGCATCGAGACCATCGCCGAAGTCACCGGCCTCGACGCCAACGGCGATTACGCGGCGACCACGCTTTCCATGCCCCAACTGCAATCGCTCTCATGAAAGGACCTATCCATGCGCAAAAAGCTCCGATTTCTGTCGGCTACCGCCCTCACGTTTTTCATGGTTGCGCCGGCCTATGCGGCCGGTTCTGGCATGCCGTGGGAAGAACCGCTCCAGCGTATCCTGGAATCGGTCCAGGGGCCGGTGGCCAAGATCGTCGCGGTGATCATCATCATCGTCACCGGCCTGACGCTCGCCTTCGGCGAGACCTCTGGCGGCTTCCGTCGGCTGATCCAGATCGTCTTCGGCCTGTCCATCGCCTTCGCCGCGTCGAGCTTCTTCCTCTCCTTCTTCTCCTTCGGCGGCGGGGCGCTCGTCTGATGCATGGTGCTCGCCACATCGAGGGCTTCGAGATTCCCGTGCATCGCGCGCTGACCGAGCCGATCCTGCTTGGCGGCGCGCCGCGCGCCGTCGCCATACTCAACGGCACGCTGGCGGCTGCCATCGGCCTCGGCCTCCAACAGTGGATCGCCGGGCTCGGCCTGTTCGTAGCCGGGCACACGCTGGCGGTTTTTGCGGCCCGGCGCGATCCGGACTTTCTGCCCGTACTCGCCCGCCACCTGCGTCAACGGGGGTGGTGGCGATGCTGAACCTGGCCGAATATCGCAATAGGACCGACCGGCTTGCCGATCTGCTGCCCTGGGCGGCGCTGATCGCGCCCGGCATCGTCCTCAACAAGGACGGCAGTTTCCAGCGCACCTTCCGCTTTCGTGGTCCCGATCTCGAAAGCGCGACGGAGGCCGAATTGGTCGGTCTTTGCGCACGGGCCAACAATGCCCTCAAGCGCCTCTGCTCCGGCTGGGCGCTGTTCTTCGAGGCGGAGCGGCTTGAGGCGCAGGATTATCCGCAGTCCAACTTCCCGGACGCGACCTCATGGCTCGTCGATGAGGAACGCCGCGCGGCCTTCCAGGAAGGCAGACAGGGCCGGCATTTCGAAAGCCGCTATCACCTCACTCTTCTCTATATGTCGCCGCCGGACGCACAGGCGCGCACCGAGAATGCGCTGCTGGATTCCGGCCGGAAGGGGGAAGGGGACGGCGGCGCCCGGAACTGGCGGCAGGAACTGGCCCGGTTCCGGGACGAGACCGAGCGGGTTCTGGACTTGCTTAGCGGCTTCCTGCCCGAGATCCGCGCCCTCGACGACGCCGAGACGCTGACCTTTCTGCACGGGATCATCTCGACGAAACGTCACCCTGTCGCTGTGCCCGAAACGCCGATGTATCTCGACGGCGTGCTGGTAGACACGCCGCTGACCGGCGGCCTGGAGCCGATGCTGGGCGACTGGCACCTGCGGACGCTGACGATCCTCGGCTTTCCGAACGCGACCCGCCCCGGCATCCTCGACGCACTGAACCATCAGGACTTTGCCTATCGCTGGGTCACACGCTTCATCCCGCTCGACAAGGCCGTGGCGACGAAGGTGCTCACGCGGCTGCGCCGGCAGTGGTTTGCCAAGCGCAAGTCGATCACCGCCATTCTGCGCGAGGTGCTGACCAACGAACCTGCCGCCTTGGTCGATAGCGACGCCGACAACAAGGCGCTCGATGCAGACGCCGCTTTGCAGGCGCTCGGCAGTGATCATGTCGGTTTCGGTTATCTGACGACGACCATCACCGTCTGGGACGAGGACCGCGAGGCCGCGGAGGAAAAGGTCCGCGCCGTCGAGCGCATCGTCAATGGACTCGGATTCATCTGCATTCGGGAAACGGTGAATGCCGTCGAAGCCTGGCTCGGTTCACTGCCGGGCCATGTCTATGCCAATGTCCGCCAGCCGCTCGTCCACACATTGAACCTCGCCCATCTCATGCCGCTGTCGGCGGTATGGGCCGGACCGTCGCGCAATGCCCATCTCGACGGCCCGCCGCTTCTCCATGCGGAAACCAGCGGCTCCACACCGTTCCGCCTCTCCAACCATGTGGGCGACGTGGGCCACATGCTGATCGTCGGTCCGACCGGCGCGGGCAAGTCGGTGCTCCTGTCGCTGATCGCACTGCAATTCCGGCGCTATGCCGGCTCGCAGATCTACATCTTCGACAAGGGTAATTCGGCGCGCGCCGCCGTGCTGGCCATGGGTGGGGAGCACCATGCGCTGGGTGCTGCCCCTGATGACATCACGAATCCGCTCGCCTTCCAGCCCCTTCGGAACATCGACGATCCCGCGACGCGAAGCTGGGCGGCCGAGTGGATTGGCGCCTTGCTGGCACACGAGAAAGTCACCGTCACTCCGGAAGTGAAGGAGGCCGTCTGGTCGGCGCTGAACAACCTCGCCACCGCGCCGGCGGAGGAGCGCACGCTCACCGGGCTTTCCGTCCTCGTCCAGGCGAATGCCCTCAAGGCCGCGCTCCAGCCCTATACGCTCGACGGCCCCTTCGGCCGGCTGCTCGACGCCGCCGACGATCGGCTGGCGCTGTCCGACGTCCAATGTTTCGAGACCGAGGAGCTGATGCATGAGGCCGGCGTTGTCCTGCCGGTGCTTACTTATCTGTTCCACCGGTTGGAGGACCGTTTCGACGGGCGGCCCACGCTGCTCATTCTCGACGAGGCATGGGTCTATCTCGACAACCCGCTCTTCGCCGCCCGCATCCGCGAATGGCTGAAGGTCCTGCGCAAGAAGAACGTGTCGGTGATCTTCGCCACCCAGTCGCTGGCGGACGTGGCCGACAGCTCCATCGCGCCCGCCATCATCGAGTCCTGCCCGCAGCGCATTTTCCTTCCCAATGACCGCGCCGTCGAACCCCAGGCACGGGCGGCTTATGAGCGCTTCGGTCTCAACGATCGGCAGATCGAACTGATCGCGCAGGCAACGCCGAAACGGCACTACTACCTGCAATCGCGCCGTGGCAACCGGCTGTTCGAGCTGGGCCTCGGTCCCGTGGCGCTGGCGCTCTGCGGTGCCTCCGATCCGGCCTCCCAGACGCTCATCGACAGCATCCTGGCCGAGCACGGCCGGGAGGCGTTCACCGCCGAGTTCCTCAGGGTGCGCGGCCTCGATTGGGCCTCCGACATCCTCGGCCGGTTCTCTTCCCAAGCACAGGAGCCAACACCATGAAACGCACGTCTCTCGCGGCGCTCGTCGCCGCATCTCTCGCTATCGGCTTGCCGCAGGAGGGCCATGCCGCCTGGCCGGTCTTCGATGCCACCAACTACGGTCAGAATGTCCTGCAGGCGGCGCGCGCGCTGGAGCAGATCAACAACCAGATCCAGCAGCTCCAGAACCAGGCGGTCATGTTGCAGAACATGGCAAGGAACCTTCAGCGGCTGGACTTCTCCTCGCTTGGACCACTCCAGGGGGCGCTGAACCGCATCGACGGGCTGATGATGCAGGCGGACGGCCTCAGCTTCGACCTCAGCCAACTCGAAGGTCAGTGGCGGCAGCAATACCCCTATAGCTACGATGCTTCTATCGGTGTGAACGACATGGCGACCGCCGCGCGCGAGCGCTGGCGGAATGCCATGAACGCCTTCCGTCAGACCATGCGGGTGCAGTCGCAGATCGTCGAGAATGTGCGCGCCGACGAAGGGCTGCTTACCGATCTCGTCAACCAGAGTCAGGGCGCCGTCGGGGCGCTGCAGGCGCAGCAGGCCGCCAACCAGCTCATTGCGCTCTCGGCCAAGCAGCAGATGCAGATCCAGACGCTGATGACCGCCCACTACCGGGCCGAGGCCGAAGACGCCGCGCGCAAGGCGCAGGCAGAGGAAGCGGCGCGCGAGACCACGCGCAGGTTCCTCGGTTCCGGCTCCGCCTATTCCGGGAACTGACGGGCGGGAGGCGGCGCGCGATGAATGATCTCGGCATCATCGACCGTTTCATGGAGACCTTCAGCCGCTACATCGACAGCGGCTTCGGACTCCTGTCGGGTGACGTCGCCTTCCTCACCACCATCCTGATCGGCATCGATATCACGCTGGCAGGCCTGTTCTGGGCTCTGGGCGGCGAGGACAACATCATCGGGCGCCTCATCCGGAAGGTGCTCTATGTCGGCGTCTTCGCACTGATCCTCAACAACTTCCAGGACCTTGCCGAGATCATCTACAGATCCTTCTCCGGTCTCGGCATTCAGGCCGCGCCTGGTACGCTCGCTGCCGACGATCTGCTCAAACCCGGCAAGATCGCCGCCACCGGCTATGAGGCGGCGTATCCGCTCATCGATCAGGTCGGCAATCTCGTCGGCTTCCCGGAAATCTTCGGCAACGCGCTCACTGTCTTCGTCCTGCTGCTGGCCTGGTTCCTGGTCCTCATCGCCTTCTTCATTCTGGCGATCCAGCTCTTCATCACGGTGCTCGAGTTCAAGCTGACGACGCTCGCGGGCTTCGTGCTGGTGCCCTTCGCGCTCTGGAACAAGACGTCGTTCCTCGCCGAACGGGTTCTCGGCAACGTGATTTCCTCCGGCATCAAGGTGATGGTGCTCGCCGTCATCGTCGGCATCGGCTCGACGCTGTTCGCCTCCTTCGCGGGCAGTCTTCAGGGTCAGGAACCGGACCTTGCCGCCGCCATGTCGCAGGTGTTGGGCGCCCTTGCGCTGCTCGGTCTTGGTATCTTCGGCCCCGGCATCGCTTCGGGTCTCGTTTCCGGCGCGCCGCAGCTCGGCGCCGGTGCCGCCCTCGGCGCGACGGGCGCCGCGGTAGGCGCGACCATGCTCGCCGGCGGGGCGGCGCTTGCCGGCGCGCGCATGGCCGCTGGCGGCGGTCTTGCCGCCATCCGCGCGGGCACGGCGATGGGGTCTGCCGCTTCTTCCGCTTACCAACTGGGACAGGCGACCTCCGGGACGTCCGGCATGTCAGGCGTCGCGGCCGGTGTCGGTGGCATGGCTCGCGCTGCCGGCGGAGCCGCCACAAACGCCGCGCGCCAAGTCGCGGGTCGCGCCACTTCCTCTCTGAAGCAAAGCGCCGATGCCGGACGCCGTGGCGCCTGGACGGCGACCGGCGGAACGCCGACCGTCTCCATGTCGGAGGCGAACGCCGCATCGGCGGGCATCCCCTCCAGTTCCCCGCCCGCCTGGGCGAAGCGCCTGCGTACCGAGCAGAGCACCCGCACCAGCCGCCATGCCGTCACTCAGGCGATCAAGGACGGCGACCGGCCCGGCAACGGCGCCAATCCCTCTCTCAACGACAAGGACGACTGACCCATGCTGTTCAAGCGACCGATCCAGCGATATGGCACGACGCCGGAGCCCGTTACTCCCTATCAGAAGGCTGCCCAGCTCTGGGACGAGCGCATCGGCGCGTCCCGTGTCCAGGCGAGAAACTGGCGGCTCATGGCCTTCGGCTGCCTGGCGCTTTCAGTCGGTCTATCCGGCGGCTTGCTCTGGCAGTCGCTGCAAAGCCGCGTCACGCCCTATGTGGTCGAGGTCGACAGGTTCGGCGAGGCGCGCGCCGTCGCGCCGGCGATCCAGACCTACCAGCCGGCCGACGCCCAGATCGCCTGGCACCTCGCCCGCTTCATAACGAAAGTCCGTTCGGTTTCCACCGATCCGGTGCTGGTGCGGCAGAACTGGATGTCCGCCTACGATTTCGCGACCGACCGCGCGGCGCTGTTCCTGAACGACCACGCCAAGAAGAATGATCCCTTCAGCGCCATCGGCACCCGCAGCGTCTCGGTCCAGGTCACGAGCGTTGTGCGGGCCTCCGACGCGTCCTTCCAGGTCAAGTGGACCGAGCAGGTCTTCGAGCGCGGCAGTCTGGCCCGAACCGAACGCTGGACCGCGATCCTGACGGTCGTGATCCAGACCCCGCGCACCGCCGAGCAACTCCGCAAGAACCCCCTCGGCGTCTTCGTCAACGCCATCGACTGGTCGCGCGAGCTCGACGCGGCCGCGCCTTCATTGCCCAAGGAGTCCGTAGAATGAGAAGTCTGTTCGTCATATCCGTTTCGGCGCTGGCCTTGTCCGCCTGCGCCACAAAGCCTTTGCCGCCGGCGATCAGCTACGACCCCGACGACTTCAAGCCGGCCGTCATCGACCAGAAACCGGCCAAGCCGGTCGAGATCGTCGAGGTGCCGAAGGTGCTGGCGCTGCCCGGTCAGCTTCAGCCAGAGCCCGGCGAGGTGGCTGAAGACAAGCGCCCACCCACCGTTCGCGTCGAGGACGCCAACAAGGCGGCGACCCAGGAGCCGATCAAGCACGGCTATGTCAACGCCATCCAAGTCTATCCCTATGCGGAAGGGGCACTCTATCGCCTCTATGCTGCGCCGGAGCGGGTGAGCGACATCGCCCTGCAGCCCGGTGAAAAACTCACCTCTGTTTCCGCTGGCGACACCGTGCGCTGGGTGATTGGCGATACGGTGAGCGGCACGGGCGACAGCGAGCGCACCCATGTGCTGGTCAAGCCCTTCGCGCCGGGGCTCAAGACCAATCTCGTCATCACCACCGACCGGCGCGCCTATCACCTCCAGCTCGAAAGCACCGAGAAGACCGCCATGGCGGCGATCTCCTGGACCTATCCGTCGGATCAGATTCTCGCCCTGCGCCGACAGAACGCGGCGGCCGAGGCGGCGCTGCCGGTCGCGTCGAACGTAGCGTTGGAGAATATCCGCTTCCGCTACGCGATCACCGGCGACAACCCGCCCTGGAAGCCGCTGCGCGCCTTCGACGACGGCCACAAGGTCTATATCGAGTTCCCCCGCCGTATCGACCAGGGCGAGGCGCCGCCGCTCTTCGTCGTCGGCGCCGATGGTAGCAACCAGCTCGTCAACTACCGCATGCGCGGCAACTACTACGTCGTCGACCGCCTCTTCGCCGCCGCCGAGCTGCGCCTCGGCGCCAAGCCGCAGCAGGTGGTGCGGATTTCCCGGACCGACGGGACGCCACGGCGCACCGCGCTGTTTCCGCGCACGGACCGGTAGGGGGAGGGGCTATGACGGATCCCGCCGCACCCACGCCGCAACCCGCCGGTTCGTCCAAGCGCGACCCCGGCAAGCTGGACCTGCGCGCCACGCCCCGCCGTGTCGTCCGCTTCAGGCGCGGTCTTGTCATCGGCGTAGCCGCGCTCGGCTCCGGCGCCATCCTCGGCGTGACCATGATGGCGCTGCAAGGCCCGGCCCTGCGCATCCAGGACCAGGCCGAGGAGCTCTACAACACGGAACGCAAACCGACCCCGGACGGCCTTGCCGCGCTGCCCGGCGATTACAGCCAGGTCCAGCCGGCGACGCCGCAGCTCGGGCCGCCGCTGCCCGGCGACCTCGGTCGGCCGATCCTCGAACGCCAGCGCCAGCTCGGCATCGCACCGGGAGCGACGGAATTGTCCGCCGAGGAGCAGCGCCTCGCCCAGCAGGCCATCCAGGCGAAGGAGGCCGGCGTCTTCTTTCGGATCGAGAACCGGCCGCGGCAGGACACACCGGCAGTGACGGGCCAGTCCCAGCAAATGGCGGCAACGGAGACTGGTTCGCTCGACGCTGACCGCCTGGCGCTCGACCCCGACCGCGACCAGAACAACCAGCAGCGCAAGCTCGACTTCCTGAGTCAGCGCGACGCCGGCGGTATTTATAACCCACACGCTCTGCAGACGCCGGTCTCGCCCTATCAGGTGATGGCCGGCAGTGTGATCGCCGCGAGCCTGATCACCGGGATCAATTCCGACCTGCCGGGCCTCGTCGTCGCCCAGGTCACGGAGAACGTCTACGACACGGTGACCGGCCGCGCACTGCTCATCCCGCAGGGCTCTCGCCTGATCGGCACCTATGACAGCGTGATCGCTTTCGGTCAGTCCCGCGCGCTGCTTGTCTGGCAGCGCATCATTCTGCCCGACGGCTCCTCCATCGAGATCGACAATCTGCCCGCCACCGATGCCGCCGGCTATGCCGGGCTCGAGGATGAGGTCGACTACCACACTTGGCGCCTCATCAAGGGCATCGCGCTTGCCACCCTGCTCGGCGTCGGCACGGAGCTGAGCCTGGGCAGCGACGAGAGCGATCTGGTCCGGGCGATCCGCGAATCCACCCAACAGAACGTCAACCGGGCCGGCCAACGCATCACCGAGAAGACCCTGAACATCCAGCCGACCATCACCGTCCGTCCCGGCTGGCCGCTCAGGATCATCGTCCACAGGGATCTCGTATTGCGCCCCTACCAGGGCTGAAAGGATCGATCATGGCCAATCTGAAACTCGGAAAACTCCCCGACCGCACGCCGGCGAAGATCACCATCACGGTGAACGCCGACCTCAATCAGGCGCTCCAGGATTACGCTGCGCTCTATCGCGCCACCTATGGCGAGGCGGAGACCGTCGCCGAACTCATTCCCTTCATGCTGGAGGCATTCCTCGACAGCGACCGTGCTTTCGCGAAGGCCCGGAAAGAAGGGCTACCGGAGGCAGAGCCGGAACGGCCCGCCCGCCGCGGCCGCGCGTCCCGGACAGGCGCGCCGGAAACGGATGACGCAACCAGCGCATCGGCATCGCCCTTTGCATCCTCCGCATCACCAACACAGGAGACCTGAACCGTGCAGATCGGACACTTCACCCTCGCCAAGGATGGCGGCTGGACCGGCTCCATCCGGACGCTCACCATCGACGCCAAGGTCAGGTTCGTCCCCAACGACGATCGCAATGGCGACAACGCCCCTGCCTTCCGCGTGCTCGTCGGAAACGCCCGCATTGGTGACGCCTGGGACGCGCGGACGGCAGGCGATAACCCGAGATATTATCTCCGCGTCCGTCTCGACGACCCGAGCCTTTCCGAACCCTTCACCGCTGCCCTGTTTCCCTCCGAGGAGGGGGACCGAGCGCAGCTCGTCTGGAATAGGCGGCGGGACCAGTAGCTCATGGGCGCTACACTCGCAGTCGTGCTGTCTGGTTCCGGTTGCAGGATCCCGCTGCCCATGATACAAAGTCTCGGCATCTATATATTATTGCCGAGCATACGAAACATGGCTGGGACGGCTCACGGAACGCTGATGGATCGCGCGCTCACCATCGCCAGGGAGCGCGGTATCGCGCGCGCGCGCGATTTCGATGCGGCGGGGATCCCGCGCGCCTATCTGCGGCGGCTGCAGGATCAGGGACTTCTGGTGCGCATGGGCCGCGGCCTCTATCAGCTTGCCGATACGGAATGGTCCGAGTCTCACAGCCTTGCCGAAGCCGCTCGGGCCGTGCCCCACGGCGTCATCTGCCTGCTCTCCGCGCTCAGATTCCACGAACTTACCACCCAACTGCCGCATCAGGTGTGGATGCTGATCGGCCACAAGAAATGGACGCCGAAAAATCCGCCTGTCTCGCTCCGCATCATCCGCGCTACCGGCGACGCCCTGACGACCGGCGTCGAACGGCACATGATCGAGCAGGTGGAGGTGCCCATCACGAACCCGGCCAAGACAGTCGCCGACTGTTTCAAATACCGCAGCCAGGTCGGTCTCGATGTGGCCATCGAGGCGCTGAGAGACTGTCTCCGAAACCGCCGCGCCACGATCGATGACCTCTGGCGGTTCGCCGCCATCGACCGTGTGCAGAACGTGATGCGCCCCTATATCGAGGCCACGGTATGACCCCGAAACCGCCCCTCAAGAATGTCGGCGCCTCGGTTCGCGCACGGCTCACCCGGCGCGCAAGCGAACGCAAGGAAAACGTCCAGCTTGCTCTCACCCGCTTCGCCATCGAGCGGCTGCTCTACCGGCTGAGTCTGTCGCCCCACAGAGATCAATTCGTCCTCAAGGGCGCCATGCTGTTCAGTCTCTGGACACCCACGCCCTATCGGGCAACCGGCGATCTCGACCTTCTGGGATACGGCGACGCGGCGCCGGAGCGGATCGCTGCGGTCTTCCGCGAAATTTGCGGGATCGACGTCGAGGACGATGGAGTGGTCTTCAAGCCGGATACCCTGCGGGCCGAGCCGGCCCGGGCTGAAGACGAGTATAGCGGCGTCCGGATCACAATGACCGCCGAGATCGCCGGCGCGCGCCTGCCCATCCAGATCGACATCGGATTTGGCGATGCGGTGACCCCGGCCGTGCAGGATATCGACTATCCCTCGCTGCTCGACATGCCGGCGCCCCGGCTGCGCGCCTACCCGCCTGAGACGGTCGTAGCCGAGAAATTCCAGGCGCTGGTCGCGCTCGGCATGCTCAACAGCCGCATGAAGGATTTCTTCGATCTTTGGGCGATCTCGGAGACGTTTTCCTTCGAGGGACCAGTGCTCGCGCACGCGATCGCCGCGACCTTCGATCGCCGCCGAACGGCCATCCCCACGGACACGCCCATCGCCCTGACGCCGGCCTTTGCCGAAGACGCCGCGAAGCAGGCGCAATGGCAGGGGTTCCTGCGCCGGACCGCAATCGCCATGGCCCCTGGTCCTTTTGCCGAGTTGCAGGCCAGGGTGACCGCGTTCGTTCTACCGCCCGCCCATGCTCTTGTGGCTGGCAAGACCTTCGACGGGGAATGGAGCGCGGGTGGCCCGTGGAAATGAGGCGCCATGCTGGCCCGCAAGACCGCGTTGAGAATGCCTCATATGGCTTGCGGTTCTCAGCTGCTGCTCATTCCACGCCTACAGATGTTGAAATTGTTCCCTTTTTGTTCCATTCTGCCGTAACGCCGGGGCGACAGCAAGGGGAGGTTGGTCGCAGATGAAGGCAAAGAAATTCTTCGAGGAACGCTCGGAC
>NZ_JACIYP010000014.1 GCF_014359905.1 Hoeflea sp.
CTGCGATAAAACCACGATCAAAATGGCCGGACCTGCCCGATGGCAGGACGAAAGGGGCGATCATGAAGGGCTCACGCAGCTCCGGCGCGGCCGGCGCGGCCGCCGCGGCGGCGGCTGTCGCTGCCCGACGGCGCCTGGGACTGCGGGGCGGGGGCGGAGCCCGCCACATGCGGCTGGTAGTCCTTGTAGGTCTTGATCCAGTTGGTGCAGTTTGGATCGGTTCCGTTCAGCACATTGGCGGCGCGCACGGCTTCCATTTCCTGCGGACGGCAGGGGTTCATGATCGCGGACGTCATGCCGGCGCCGATCACCATCGGGATGAAGCCGGCATTGATGCCGTGGCGGTGGGGCAGGCCGAAAGAGACGTTGGACAGGCCGCAGGTGGTGTTGACCTTGAGCTCGTTGCGCAGCCGGTAGAGCAGCGCGAAGACCTGGCGGCCGGCGTCGCCCAGCGCGCCGATCGGCATGACCAGCGGGTCGACGACGATGTCGCAGGGCTTGATGCCGTAGTCCATGGCGCGCTCGACGATCTTCTTGGCCACGGCGAAGCGGACATCGGGATCCATGGAAATGCCGGTCTCGTCGTTGGAGATCGCCACCACCGGCACGTCGTATTTCTTGCAAAGCGGCAGAATGGCTTCGAGCTTTTCTTCCTCGCCGGTGACCGAATTGACCAGCGGGCGGCCCTTGGCGACCTTCAAGGCGGCTTCGATCGCCGCAGTCACCGAGCTGTCGATCGACAGCGGAATATCGACCAGGCCCTGGACGATTTCCATGGTCTGCACCAAAAGGCCCGGCTCGGTCTCGTTCGGGTTGACCGAGGTGACGCCCGCGTTGACGTCGAGCATGGTGGCGCCGGCGGCGACCTGTTCGAGCGCGTCCTTGATGACGGTCTCGAAATTGCCCTCGATCATCTCGGCGGCCAGCTTCTTGCGGCCGGTCGGATTGATGCGTTCGCCGATGACGCAGAAGGGCTGATCAAAGCCGATGATGACTTCGCGGGTGGCGGAGGCGACGATAGTGCGGGTCATGTTCGATCCTTGCAGTGAGACATAAAGACTTGTTTATATCGTTATAGAATTCTGGGCGGAGATGCAAGCCTTCGGGCCTGTCAGGATGTCTCGGAGTCACCGACCGCACCGGCCATCTCGTGGGGAATCTGCCTGGGTTCCTCCAGGATTTCCTCCATGCGGGCGGCCACCAGTTCGTCCACCGGATTGGGTTCCTTGCGCCAGGGCCTGCGGCCCTTGAGCACGCCCGATTCGTGCACGATCTCGGCGACGAATTCCTCCTGGCGGTAGGCCATGACGTGGATGCCGGAGACGCCGTCGATCTCCTTGACCTCGTTGATGATGTCGATGCAGAGCTGCTTGCCTTCCTTCTTCTGATCCTGAGCGCCTTCAAGCCGCTCGATGATCGCGTCGGGAATATGCACGCCGGGCACATTGGAGCGCATCCACTTGGCGGTGCGCGCCGAGGCCAGCGGGCCGACGCCGCACAGGATGTAGCACTCCTTGTCGAGCCCCATGTCGCGCACCTGTTGCATGTATTTTCTGAACATCGGCACGTCGTAGCAGTACTGGCTCTGGACGAACTGCGCGCCGGCGGCGATCTTCTTGGCGAGACGATGCGGCCGGAAATCATGGGGCGGGGCGAAGGGATTGATGGCGGCGCCGAGGAACACCGTGGGCGGGCTCGCAAGCTTGCGTCCCGAGAGGAATTTCGAATTGTCGCGCATGATGCGGATGGTTTCCAGCAGCGACATGCAGTCGAGGTCGAACACCGGCTTGGCGCCGGGCTGGTCGCCCGCCTGCACGCCGTCGCCGGTCAGGCACAGGATGTTCTGCACGCCCATGGCCGAGGCGCCGAGCACATCGCCCTGGATGGCGATGCGGTTCCTGTCGCGGCAGGAGATCTGCAGGATCGGCGCATAGCCCATGCGGGTCAGCAGCGCGCAGATGCCGACCGAGGACATATGGGCGTTGGCGCCCGATGCGTCGACGGCGTTGATGCCGTCGACCCAGCCGTCGAAAATCGCGGCGCGCTCGTAGACGTCGTGCGGATTGGCGCTGTCGGGCGGGTTGAGCTCGGCGGTGACGGCGAATTCGCCGCGGCGCAGGATGCGTTCGAGCCGTCCGTGGGACGAGTGTCCCGGCAGCGGCTCCAGCGGCGCGCTGGGATCAAGCGGATTGGCGTCGGCCTGGCTCATTGCGCGGCTCCCGGATTGGCTGCGGCTTCGCGTTGAGCTGCGGCGGTTGCGGTGACTCTGAGCCAGGACGAGGTCTCGCGCAGCGACTGGTCCACCGGCTTCTGCACGTTAAGAATCATGTCGCGGCCATTCATCTGCTGGGCGCCGGACCAGGCCTGGACCCAGACGCAGGGCATGTCGGGCTCGACTTCGCAGTTTCCATTGGCGCGGACGCCGCCGCAGGGGCCGTTGCGCAATTGCTTCGGGCAGTTCATCGGGCAGGACATGCCGGTCGACGACAGCACGCACTGGCCGCACATGCGGCAGTCGAACAGGAAGCCCTTGACGTGTTTCTCGACGAACTTGACCGGCCCTTCGGCGCGCTGGTAGCCGATCGCCTTCCACATCGGATGCAGCTTCAGGAACACATCGGCGAAATGGGCGTAAAACCATTCGAGCGTGCGGGAGTGACGCACGGACCAGAGCCGGATGGCGAAGCTGCGGGCGTTGCGGCCGGTGGCCGAAACGCCCGAAGGCTTGTACGCCGTCTTGGTCGCGGCCTTCTTGTTGAGGCTCGCCTGAGTGGTCTTGGTCGGTTCGTCAGCCATGGCTCTCCCTGCCTCCGCCCTTGACCAGGGCGACCAGCCGCTCCTTGTCATAGGCTGCTTCAAGCTCTGCCGCGGCCCGGTCGGCCTCGGCTTCCAGATCGTCGGAGACGTCCACCGGGTCGGCGCGGCGCCATTCGGCAAGGTAGTCGTCGGTCTCGGCGGCACCCGTGCGCATGGCGCACATGTCGATGGCTTCGGTGAACCTGAGCGACAGCTCCCGCTTGGCGGTGGCGCGTCCCTTCTTGATGATCACCTGGGCGGGAATGTCGCGCCAGTAGACGATGATGCGGTTGGCCATGGGGGTCTCCTTGGAAGTTACAATGCGCATGGGGATTTTTGGCCGCTTCGCTCACGACGACGCGCGGCGCGTCAAAAGCGACCTAGACGAAGACGGAGGTAATCGGCTTGATCGCCGGGGTCAAATCCGGACCGGAATTAGGCTACCAGATGCCCTTGGCGAGACCGGTTGCGAGATAGGTCCAGACCGGCGGATGGAACCGCTGTACCGAGGGCAGGGCGCTCGATTGCGGCTCGGCCGTTCCGTTCAGCACATCATCCACGGCATGGATGACCATGTCGCGGGAGCCCGCGGCCATGGCGAGCGAATCAGTCAGCAGCGACTCGCGGGGGTGCGGCTCGAGGAAGGCCTGGCCGAGCGTGGCGCCGGTGTCGACGCCGGCATCGACCAGGTGCACGGTAGTGCCGTAGTTTTCACCGTCGCCGCTGGCGCGCGCCCACCAGCCGCCGGCCAGTCCGCGATATTTGGGATTGATCCCGGAATGATAGTTGAGCACCGGGCAGGGGATGGCCGACAGCGTTGCCTTCGACAGCATCCGGCATCCGGCGAGGACGATGAGATCCGGCTTGCGCGCGGCGATCAGATCAAGGCAGTCGGCGCCATTGGCGGAGGCGACGGGCGTGATCGCGAGCCCGGGCAGCGGCTCGGTCAGCAGGCCGTGGACGGCGATGATCTCGCGCGTCCGGCCCCCGGCAAGGCCTTTGCCGAAGCGTGAAATGGCCATGGTAAAGAACTGCCCGGCGGTCTGCACCCAGCCGACCTTGCGGGCGCGGCGCCTGAGAAAAAGGCTCCTGGATTCAGGCTGTTCCAACGCCACCTCGACGCTGGCAAAGCGCGATGCAAGGGCATTGACGATGACCCAGGCATAGGCGCCGCCGGCTGTTATGACGAGGATTGTCGGTCTCTTGCTCATGCGGTTTCCGCTTGCATCAAAGCGCGACGATAGCATGGCCGGGGTTAAGAACCGGCTACGCCACTGGCAATCAGAACAGGCTGATCAGCACCGCGCCGGTGAAGGCCACCACAAGACCGGCCACCGCGACCGACACGAGGCCGGCCACCACGCCCAGGGCAAGGCAATTGCCGTCTCGCTCGGTGTGGGCGACGCCGAGAACGGCCACGGCAAAAGCCGGCAGCCAGTTGCCGAAGGGAATCGGCAGCACACAGGTAATGGCGATGATCAGCGCGAAAACGCCGAAAAGCCGTTCACGGAGGGCGCCATCCAGCGGCCAATTGCGCGGGCGCACCCAGGTTTCGGCGCTGCGCAACCAGGGGGAGACGCGTGCGACCATGCGCTGGAAGGTGGACCGGTCGACCGAATAATTGGCGAGCGCCCGGGGCAGCCACACCTTCTCGTAGCCGATCACCATCTGCCAGGCGACAAACACCATCGGCAGACCCAGCACCATGGTGGCGCCGGGCGGCAGGGGAATGAGATTGGGCAGGGCAAAGACCAGGAGAAAAGCGCCGAACGACCGGTCGTCGAGCGCAGTGGCGATCTCGCCCATGGTGACGCGAGCCCCTGCGTCGCGAGCCAGACGCTCGAGCAAATCCGACAATTTTTCAGGATGCTTGATTTCGCTTGCGGCGATGGACGGGACGGGCGACACGGCGGATTGCGGACTCACTTGGAATACCCTGACTTGTGACTGGTTCGTATCTAAGCAGCGAATGCTTAAAAATTGTGGCAGTCACGGACAATATTTGCGGCCAGGATTTCTGAAATAAACTTAAACATCTTACCATTCATTTCTTTGCCAGCCATTTTAAGCGCAGATTCACTTTATCAAGACAAAACCAAGGAATTGTAAGGGCGCCCGCCTGCGGCCAAGGAAAAAACATGAATAAGAAACCTCGGCAAGAAAGCGCAACAACGCGCGATATCGTGGTTCTTGTCATTTTCTTTTTCTCCACTTTTGCATATCTTACATACATCGATGCGTTCGAGTTGATCGTCGACTTCGTGCACCGTCATGAGAGCTGGCAGCTCGATGAACTCCTAACGTCGATTGCGTTGATCGGGTTCGGGGGCTTCGTTTTCGGCGCCAGACGTTATGGTGAAGCGCGATCCGAGCTCCGCAAACGCCGCTCAGCCGAGGCCGATGTGAGTTGGCTGGCCCATTACGATCCGCTGACCGAACTTCCCAATCGGCGCAGGCTCAATGACTTCGTCCGCGAGTTTGACCATTCCGTTGAGGCGAACGGCCACCATGCGGTCTTTTCGATTGATCTTGATGGCTTCAAAAAAGTCAATGATCTGCACGGCCACGCCGCCGGAGACAGATTGCTGACAGTCGTCTCTGAGCGGCTGGTCAAGATCTTTCCGGCCGATCTGGTCGTGCGCCTGGGCGGTGATGAGTTCGTGGTCATTGCCAGAAGCCATCGGGGCATGGATGTGAGCAAGATTGCCAAACGCATTGCCACGGAAATCCGTGTTCCCATCGATATTGATCGCATCAAAGTTGAAGTCGGGGCGTCGATCGGCGTGGTGACCTATCCGGATCAGTCCACCAGCATGGAGGATGCACTCGGGTGCAGTGACATCGCGATGTATTCCGCCAAGAAGCAGGCTTCAACCCATGTCGCCCTGTTTCACCCCGACATGCGTGACGAATTCAGGAAGAAGGCTGAATTGGAGATGCAGTTCAGATCCGCCTTGTCGGCGGATGCCATCGAACCGTATTACCAGCCTCTGGTCGATCTTCAATCCAATGAGATCTACGGGTTTGAAGTGCTGGCGCGCTGGACCTTGCCGAGTGGCGAACAGGTTCCGCCAACCGACTTCATCCCGCTCGCCGAAGAGTTTGGCCTGATTTCAGAAATGTCGGAGCAATTGCTCCGGAAAGCTTGCCGCGATGCCCAGCGCTGGCCTGAGCATATCCTGCTTTCGTTCAACCTTTCTCCCGTTCAGATAGCCGACCGTCTGATCGTGTTGCGTATCATCAACATCCTGAACGAAACCGGGTTTGAACCAGCGAGACTTGAGGTCGAGATCACCGAAAGCGCCATGATTCTCGATCCGGAAGCGGCGCAATTTGTGCTTGATGGTCTTCAAACGCTGGGCATTCGGGTTGCGCTCGATGATTTCGGCACCGGCTATTCCAGCTTGTCGCAGATGTCCAAATTCAAGTTCAATCGCCTGAAAATCGACAAGGGTTTTGTCCACGATTTCGAAAATGATGAAAAACAGAAAATTATCGTCAAGGCGATCATCGCCCTTGGGGTCGGGTTGAACGTGGCGATAACAGCGGAAGGCATTGAGGAGCCAAGTCAGCTGGCGGCGCTGAAACTGCTGGGATGCAACTCCGGGCAGGGGTTCCTGCTCGGTCGTCCAATGACCGCTGACCATGCAACACAGCTGCTGAGCGGCCCTGTGAAGCCGTCGATCTTGAGCACGCGCGCGTCTGAGCCTCGGCCCGGTCAAAGCGGCGCCAGAGCGGCTGTCAGATCTCCGTAGCCGGTCAATTGCCGTTCAAAGGCGAGCCCGAGGCGCTCGGCGGCGGCGCGGGCCTTGTCTTCCAGCGCTGGATCGTCGGTCTGGGCGAGATACAGCGCGCGCTCGTAGTGGCCGAAATAGGTGTCGCGCAGTTCGGGATAGCGGTCGAGCCCAAGCGGGCGGATCAGGAAGGCATCAAAATGCCGGGCGAGGAAATCGGTGATGAAGAAGGTCGTCATCATGTCGTCGCCCGCAGCCTCGAAGGCGGCGTTGCCCATATAGAACGAAAAACAGTGAGGACCGGCAATCCGCTCGACGCCGTGGGCGGCGCAGACCCTGTCGAGGTCGCCGCCGGTGCCGCAATCGGCGTAACCGATGAAGATATGCTGATAGCCCTCCTGCCTTGCCGCAGTGATGGCGCGCTCAACCGCGGGGGCGATCCGCTCGGGATGATGATGGTAGTTGGCGTCGATGCACTTGAGGTCGATATGATCCTGGCCGAGCTGCGCGTTGACTGCCAGCACCTCACGGGCAATCATGCCGCAGGCAATGACGCGAACCTTTTCACGGACCGGATCTGCCTGGTTTTTCGGCTTTGACATGAAATCGCCTTTTATGCGGTGAACGGTCGTTTGGCGTGAATTTCAACGCCGAGGATGAAGCTCCATGAATATTACCAAAATCACCACTGTCATGTTGGTCGCACTGATGCTTGCCTCCTGCGCGAATACCGTTCGCGGTGTCGGGCGAGACGTCAACCAGACAGTGGATGCGGTCGAAGATTCGATCGAGTAAAGCCGCGCGCGCTGACGGGCTCCTTCGGGTGCCCCTTTTTGCGCGTCACATCAAAGCCTTGCGGCCTCTGCGCATCCGAGAGGATGCACCACGCCGCAACCGGCTTTTCACAGGCGCCACAGCGGGCGCCTGTGAAAAGCAATCCGGTCAGCCTCCGGCGGCGAGCCGGTTGTGGCGGCGCTTGATCAGCTCCTTGGCGGTCTCGACCGCCACGGCCGCATCCCGGCAATAGGCGTCGGCGCCCACGGCCTTGCCGAATTCCTCGTTGAGCGGCGCACCGCCGACCAGCACGATGAAATCGTCGCGGATGCCCTTCTCCTTCATCGTGTCGATGACGACCTTCATATAGGGCATGGTCGTGGTCAGAAGCGCCGACATGCCGAGAATGTCGGGCTGTTCGCGCTCGATCGCCTCGATGTATTTCTCCACCGGATTGTTGATCCCGAGGTCGATGACGTCGAATCCGGCGCCTTCCATCATCATGCCGACAAGGTTCTTGCCGATGTCGTGAATGTCGCCCTTGACGGTGCCGATCACCATCTTGCCGAGCTTCGGCGCGCCGGTTTCGATCAGCAGCGGGCGCAGGATGAACATCCCGGCCTTCATCGCATTGGCGCTCATCAGCACTTCGGGGACAAAGAGGATGCCGTCGCGGAAATCCTCGCCGACAATGCGCATGCCTTCGACCAGAGCCTCTGTGAGCAGGTCATAAGGCGTCCAGCCGCGACTGAGCAGGATGTTGGTGCCTTCCTCAATCTCTTCCTTGAGCCCGTCATACAGATCGTCATGCATCTGCTGGACAAGTTCATCGTCTGAGAGTTCGGAAAGAATGATTTCATCGTCAGACATCGGCAACTCCCTTGAATTCTTGTGTCCGGCGGTTCGACGCACCAGATCCCTCTTGCATAGCGATATAGGCGACTGTTTGCAAAACGTTCCTTGAATGCGACGCGGATGTCGGAAAAAGCGACGGCGTGTCTTTTATGCAATATTCCTTGAGCGCCAAGGCTTGGCGCTCAGAGGAAGGTGCGGGGAGCGGTTTTGGCTAGCATGGCGGAATCGGCGCGATGGTGCGCCATTACAGAATATGCAGGCTCTTCATGGCTCATCCAGATACGCTTTCCCCCCCAGACCTGGCTCAAGAGGCAGTGCCGGAGGCCTCCACCGGGCGCCGCGGCAAGGGCGCCGCAGGGCGGCGCGCACTCAGAAGCGGCGGCGGGCCCGGCCTTTCGATGCCGTTCATCCTGCGCAAGCTCGGCGTCTACGAGGTGCTGGACGAGGAAGGCCTGAGCCTGATCGAGCGCAATGCCGACACCGTTCTCGCGGAAATCGGCATCGAGTTTCGCGATGACGCCGAAGCGCTTCAGCTGTGGCGCGAGGCCGGTGCGGATGTGAAAGGCGAGCGGGTGCGCTTTCCCAAGGGGCTGTGCCGCGAATTGCTCAAGACGGCGCCCGAGATTTTCACCCAGCATGCGCGCAACCCGGCGCGCTCGGTGCAGATCGGCGGCAAGGCCACCGTGTTTGCGCCGGTCTACGGCCCGCCCTTCGTCCGCGATCTTGATGGCGAGCGGCGCTACGCGACGATCGAGGATTTCCGCAATTTCGTGAAACTGGCCTACATGGCGCCGGCGATGCACCATTCCGGCGGCACCGTGTGCGAGCCGGTCGACGTGCCCGTCAACAAGCGGCATTTCGACATGGTCTACAGCCACATGAAATATTCGGACAAGCCGTTCATGGGCTCGGTGACCGCGCCAGAACGCGCCGAGGACACGATCGAAATGTGCAAGATCCTGTTCGGCGCCGAGTTCGTCGACCAGAATTGCGTCACTCTCAACCTGATCAACGCCAACTCGCCGATGGTGTTCGACGAGACCATGCTCGGCGCACTGAAAGTCTATGCCCGCAACAACCAGGCCTGCGTGGTCTCGCCGTTCATTCTGGCCGGCGCCATGAGCCCGGTGACGGTGGCGGGAACGCTCACGCAGATTCTGGCCGAAGTGCTGGCGGGCGCTGCCTTCACCCAGCTCATCCGTCCCGGCGCACCGGTGCTGTTCGGCACGTTTGCCGCCTCGATCTCGATGCAATCCGGCGCGCCGACCTTCGGCACGCCCGAGCCCTCGCTCGTCTCCTATGGCGCGGCGCAGCTGGCGCGGCGGCTGAAGATCCCGTTCCGTACCGGCGGCTCGCTCTGCGGCTCCAAGGTTCCTGACGCCCAGGCAGCACACGAGAGTGCGGCGACCCTGAACATGACGCTTCTGGCGGGCACCAACTTCGCGCTGCATTCGGCCGGATGGCTCGAGGGCGGGCTGGTCAGCTCCTATGAGAAGTTCATGATCGACGTCGACCAGCTCGGCATGCAGCAGCGCTTCGCCGAGGGGATCGATCTGTCGGAGACCGGTCAGGCGCTCGACGCCATCGCAGAGGTCGGACCCGGCAGCCATTATCTCGGCTGCGCCCATACCCAGGCCAACTTCCAGCAGGCCTTCTACCGCTCGGCGCTGGCCGACAACAATTCCTATGAGCAATGGCTGGCCGAAGGCGAGAAGCGCATCGAGGAGCGTGCCCGGTCGCTGTGCCGGTCGTGGCTCGACAGCTACGTGGCGCCGGAGCTCGACCCGGCGATCGACGCCGCGCTGCTTGAGTTCATCGCCAGGCGCAAGGACGAGATGCCCGACGCCTTCACCTGAACACAGCCCGATAAAGCCAGGGAGACAGGCGGTCAGGAGAAAGTTGCAGGCCTCATCCACAAGGAGGTCTGGCGCTCGGCTATTCATGCCGACAGGTCGGACTGAGGCCGGTGGCCGGGGCCTTGCAGATCGGCGCGCTTGAGGCGGCATTGGCCGCAAACGGGCTTTGCCTGCGCGGATGGGTGTTTCCTGATGCGGAGGCGGCGCCGGAGCTCGCTGCAGGCGGGGCCGCATCAGCCATCGCGTTGATCGGCCATGAAGGCGGCGCCTTCTGGCGGGTCTTCGTGGCCTGGCATCAAACCCGGGCCGGCGCGGCCGATCCGCTCGATACATGGTCAAAAGCAGTGATCGCGCCGCTCGCGCTTCGGGCGGGCGGCGAGGCGGTGTTTCCGTCCGACAGGCCGTGGCATCCGTTTCAGAAATGGGCCATGGCCGCCGGGGGATTGAAGCCTTCGCCCCTGGGAATCCTCATCGATCCGGTGTTTGGCCTCTGGCATGGCTATCGCGGCGCAATCCTGTTCGGCGAGGCGCCGCTTGGGGTGCCTCGGGGCATGAGTGCGGATGACGTCCCCATCCATCGCTGCGATGCTTGTGTCGGCAAGCCCTGCCTGACGGCCTGTCCGGTTGACGCGTTCAGTCCTGATGGATTGGCCGTCAGCAGGTGCCGCGCCCATCTCAAGACAGAAGCCGGCCAAAACGGCTGCATGATTTCGGGGTGCATGGCGCGCGATGCCTGTCCTGTCGGGCGGGAGCATCGCTACAGCGATGCGCAGATCCGGTTCCATATGACAGCTTATTCATAAATATGTGTCAAAGCACCCAAGGATTGCCGGATTGGTATCGTCGAAGCTTCAATAATGGAGACGCGTGCCTGCATGGAACCGAAGACCCGGAACGAAGAGCCGGCGGATGACACCTTGGCCGAGCGCGCGTCTGTTGGCGACCGTGAAGCCTTTGCCATGCTTGTCGGACGCCACTATGCCTTTGTTCATCGCGTGGCCTGGAAATGGTGCCGCGACCGGTCCGCGGCCGAGGACATTGCGCAGAATGTCTGTCTCCGGCTCGGATTTGCGATCCGCGGATGGCGCAACGAGAGCGCGTTCAAGACCTGGCTTTATCGGATCACCATCAACGCGGCCCATGACCATGCCAGGTTCATTGCCCGGGAGATGCGCAAGGCGCAGGCGCTTGCGGTCCACGCCTCCGCTCTCGGGGAAGAGGCCGCGGCCTACAAGCCGAGCCACAGCGACTATGTTTGGGATGCGGTGCGCACCCTGCCGGACAAGCAGCGCGACGCCGTGCTTCTGGTTTACGGCGAGGAATTGAGCCACGCCGACGCCGCCGTCGTGATGGGCTGCGCCGAATCGACGGTTTCCTACCATCTGCACACCGCACGGAAGCGGCTGGAAACGCTTCTGCGCGGGTCTGGAGACGAGCAATGATCGACAAGGATCTCAAGAGACTGGCGCGCAACGCGCCGCCCCCGCTTGAGGATGCGAAACGCCAGGCGTTCGACGCCGCCCTTCAGGCTTTCGACAAGGCCGGGCCCGAAAAAAAGCGTGCTGCCCAAGGATCGGCGGCCGAAGGACGTCTTAGCCGTATCGCAACCTCGATACGGAGTGGACTGATGAACCAGCGCTATATGGCCGGCACGGCCCTTGCCACCTTGATGATCCTGCCTGCTGCAGCCTACATGACCTGGCAGATTGTCCGGGACCAGCACGGCTTTGAGCCGGCACTGCTGGCGCCCCTGGAAACGGGCCGATCCGCCGGTCCGGACATGGCGATGGAGAAACCATTGCCGCCTGCTGCAAGACAGCAAGACATGGAGCGTACGGATGCCGCGCCGCCGCCGGCGCTCAATCCGATAGGCGCACCGCAACAGGGCATGCAGCGCACCAGCCCCCTCCAAACCGGAAGCGAATACGGGCAGGCCAGTGCCCAGCGGCTTCAGGACGGCATGGTGCGTTCGCCCGATTACCCGGTGCCTCAGATCGAGGCGGGTGGCGACAGGGTGGAGGCGGTGGAGAGCCACGGCGTAAAATCAGTGCTGGAGGAGCCGGTGTCGACCTTTTCGGCGGATGTCGACACAGCGTCCTACGCGATGGTGCGCCGCGCGCTGAGGCAGGGCGTGATGCCCACGCCGGAGACGGTGCGGGTGGAGGAACTGGTCAATTACTTCCCCTATGCCTATCCCGGTCCCGACGACGCCGAGACCCCGTTCCGCGCCACCGTCACGGTGACGCCGACACCATGGAATTCCGACACCCAGCTCCTGCATATCGGGGTGAAGGGCTACGACATCACGCCGGCTGAGCGGCCAGCGGCCAATCTGGTGTTTCTCATCGATGTCTCGGGCTCGATGAACGAGGCCGACAAGCTGCCGCTGCTGAAATCGGCCTTCCGGCTTCTCATCGACACGCTTGATCCCGACGACAGGGTGTCGATCGTCACCTATGCGGGGGAGGCGGGCACAGTGCTCGAACCGACGCCGGTTTCCGACAAGCGCGCGATACTCGACGCCATGGACACGCTGCGGCCCGGCGGCTCGACAGCGGGCGCCGCGGGACTGGCAGAAGCCTACCGGCTGGCCGAGAAAGGCTTCAAAGAGGGTGGGGTCAACCGGGTGATGCTCGCCACCGACGGCGATTTCAATGTCGGCCAGAGCGACGACGGGTCGCTCACCGCGATGATCGAGCAAAAGCGCAAGAGCGGGGTGTTCCTGTCGATCTTCGGCTTCGGTCAGGGAAATTACAACGACCAGCTGATGCAGGCGATCGCCCAGAACGGCAATGGCGTCGCCGCCTATATCGACACCTTGGCGGAAGCCGAAAAGAGCTTCGTGCAGGAGGCTTCCGCCTCGCTGTTCCCGATCGCTTCGGATGTGAAGTTCCAGATCGAGTTCAATCCGGCCATGGTGGCCGAGTATCGCCAGATCGGGTTCGAGACCCGGGCGCTCAACCGCGAGGATTTCAACAATGACCGCATCGACGCCGGCGAGATCGGCTCGGGCCACACAGTCACGGCGATCTACGAGATCACGCCGGTGGGAAGCCCGGCAGTGCTCAACAGCGACCTGCGCTATGGGGAGGAAAGACCCGCAACGTCTGAGTTCGGCGATGAACTGGCGTTCCTGAAGATCCGGGCCAAGGCGCCCGGCGCGCCGGAGAGCCAGCTCACCGAAATTCCGGTGAGGCGCGAGGCCGAGGCCGGCAGTTTCGGGTCCGCCCCAGAGGACGTCCGCTTCTCCATCGCGGTTGCCGCCTTCGGGCAGAAACTGCGCAAGACGGATCAGGTCGCTGCCTTTGGCTATGACGAGATCGAGCGGATCGCCCGGGAGGCGCGGGGAGAGGATCCGTTCGGCTACCGGTCGGAGTTCCTGCAACTGGTTCGGTTGGCCGAGGGCCTCGACCGGTAGCTCGCGCGGCACTGCAGAGGGAGCGGATGGGTTGAACTCTCCATCCGCTTCTGCTGACCAGGCCGGATGGGCCGGCACAAAAACGCCTGCGTAAGAGATCCGGCAGGATCCGAACCAGCGATCGTCAGAGAAAAAACATCATGAAATCAACGATATCGGAGGATTCTCGGCGAATCTTTCTGCGATAGCACTTGCAAAAGATATATCTTTTCGTAGATATCGCTCTATAAAGTGCTATCGAAGTCCAGAAAGGATATCCGACATGTTTGGAATGCACAGACACAGATGCCATGGCGAAGGCCATCATTTTGCCGGTCCCGAAGGGGCAGGCGGACGCGGTCATGGCGGCGGGCACGGCAGTGGGCGGGGCGGGCCGTTCGGGCGCCATCGCGGCGGGCCGTTCGGCGGCGGCGGCAAGCGCATGTTCGACGCCGGCGCGCTGCGGCTCGTGGTTCTCGGCCTGATCGCCGAGCAGCCGCGCCACGGATACGACATCATCAAGGCGCTGGAAGCCCGTTTCCAGGGCGCCTACAGCCCGAGCCCGGGCGCGATCTATCCGATGCTGCAGATGCTGGAGGAGGCCGATCTGGTGTCGTCCCAGATGCAGGGCGCCAAGAAGCTGTTCTCGATCACCGGGGAAGGCCAGGCCTATCTCGAGGAAAACCGCGTCGATCTCGACAGGATCAACGCACAGATCGACGAGGCGTCGGAGGAAATCCAGGGCGTGTCTCTGGGCGCGGAATTTCGCTCCTTGCGGCGGACATTGTTCCGCCAGTTGCGCCGCGGCGAGCTGTCCGCGGCCCAGGCGCGGCAGGCGCTCGAGATCCTGAAGAAGGCGCGCGAGGACATTGAGCGTCTGCAGGCCGGGCCAGACCAGGACTGATCGCAAAGGCCTGACGGTCCAGACGAAACAAGAGAGGCCGGCGCTGGCGCCGGCCTCTCTGCATTTCCAGATGCGGTGTTTTCAGCCCCGGCGGCCGCGGCGTTCGCGGGTGGGGGCGGGGTTGTCGGTGGCGACCGTGTTGCGCATCGGGCCGATCCGCTCGACGATGGTTTCGACCGTCGGGCGCTGCGCCTTGATGTGGCTGTCGACGGCCTCGCGCATGGCGGCCAGGTGGTCGCAGGAGGTGCCGCAACAGCCGCCGATGATGCGTGCGCCGGCGTCGATCGCAAGGCGGGCGTAATCGGCCATCAGCGGCGGCGTGCCGGAATAATGGATCTCGGTGCCGCGGAATTCGGGAATGCCGCAATTGCCCTTGACCACCACGATGGCGTTGGGATCGGCATCGGTCATGTCGAGCAGCGACGACAGGATGTCCGACGCGCCGACGCCGCAATTGGCGCCAACGGCCAGCGGACCCCCGCCGATGTCCCTGGCGAGCGAATGGATGTCGCGCGGATGCACGCCCATCATGGTCTTGCCGGCGGTGTCGAAGGAGCCGGTGTAGACGTAGGGCATGCCGGCGTCGACGGCGGCCTGGGCGGCGGCGCGGATCTCGTCGGTCGCAGACATGGTTTCGATCCAGACGACGTCGATGCCGCCGGCCTTGAGCCCCGCAATCTGTTCGGCGAAGGATTCGACGGCGGAATCGTAGGTCATGGCGCCAAGCGGAACCAGCAGGTCGCCGGTGGGGCCGACGGAGCCCGCCACGATCACCTTGCGCGGCGCCTTGTCGGCGACCGCGCGGGCGATCTCGGCGGCCTTCTTGTTGAGCGCGAACACCCGGTCATCGGCCTGGTGCAGCTTCAGCCGGTTGCGGGTGCCGCCGAAGCTGTTGGTCAGGATGATGTCCGATCCTGCATCGACGAAATCCTGATGCAGCTTGGTGATCTTTTCCGGCGCCGTTTCCAGCCACATCTCGGGCGCTTCGCCCGATTCCAGGCCCATCGCGAACAGGTT
Organism: Hoeflea sp.; assembly: GCF_014359905.1. Classification (GTDB taxonomy): domain Bacteria; phylum Pseudomonadota; class Alphaproteobacteria; order Rhizobiales; family Rhizobiaceae; genus Hoeflea. The sequence continues at coordinate 15,334 of NZ_JACIYP010000014.1, forward strand.
GGTGCCCGTGGCGCCGTCTGCGAGAAGAATGCCCTTTTCAGACAAGAGGTCGGCGAGCGGATTGGATGCGGACATGGATGTCTCCTGATTTTGTAGAGTAACGTATAAGGATGTCTTTATGTCATTGCAACAGCGTTCGCCGCCGGGACAATGAAAAACCCCGCCGGCGATGATGCCGGCGGGGTTTTCCCAAGCTTGAACTGAACCGGCTGCGGGTCTGAAATCAGGCTGGATCAGGCCGCGGCCGAATCGTGATCGACCGGCGTCACCATGGCCGAGATCACCTCGTTGATGGCCAGCTTGCCAAGCACCGCGCCGGATGCATCCGTCACATGGGCCTCGGGCACATTGCTGTCGGTCATCTTCTTGGCGGCAACCTCGAGCACCGTCCCCGATTTGATCGGCATGCCCTTCGGTTCGCCCGTCAGCGGGGCCATCACCATGTCGACCGAGATCACCCGGCCGCGGTTGACCTCGCGCACGAAGCTCGAAATGTACTCGTCGGCCGGACGCAGCACGATTTCCTGCTTGGTGCCCTGCTGCACGACTTCGCCGTCGCGCAGGATGGCGATGCGGTCGCCCAGGCGCAGCGCCTCGTCGAGGTCATGGGTGATAAAGACAACGGTCTTGCGGATTTCCTTCTGCAGATCGAGCAGAACCGTCTGCATGTCCATGCGGATCAGCGGATCGAGCGCCGAGAAGGCCTCGTCCATCAGAAGGATCGGCGCGTCATTGGTCAGCGCCCGGGCGAGGCCCACGCGCTGCTGCATGCCGCCCGAGAGCTGGTTGGGATAATTGTCCTCGAAGCCGTCGAGACCGACACGCGAGATCCAGCCCCGCGCGTGTTTTTCCTGCTCCTCCCGGGGGAGGCCCTGGATCTCCAGGCCATAGACAACATTGTCGAGCACGGTGCGGTGCGGCAGCAGCGCGAATTTCTGAAACACCATCGCTGTCTTGTGGCGGCGGAACTCGCGCAACTGCGCCTCGTTCATCTTGACCACATCCTCGTCGCCGACGATGACCTCGCCGGCGGTCGGATCGATCAGCCGGTTGATGTGGCGGATCAGGGTGGACTTGCCCGAGCCGGACAGGCCCATGACCACCTGGATGCCGCCGCCCGGCATGTCGATGTTGATGTCCTTGAGGCCGAGCACATGATTGTGCTTCTCGTTGAGCTCGGTCTTGCTCATGCCGCCCTTGACGGCGTCGATATAGGCTTCCGGATCGGATCCGAAAATCTTGTAGAGATTGCGAACCGAGATCCCGATTCCTTGGTTTGCTTCAGCCATGAACGACCTCCAGGTGCTTCTGCAGCCGCTTGCCATAGGCCTGGCTGGTACGGTCAAAGATGATGGCGATGCCGACGATGGCGAGGCCGTTGAAAATGCCCAGCGTGAAATACTGGTTGGCGATGGCCTTGAGCACCGGCAGTCCGAGGCCCTGGACACCGATCATGGAGGCGACCACGACCATGGCGAGCGCCATCATGATGGTCTGGTTGACGCCGGCCATGATGGTGGGCAGCGCGAGCGGCATCTGCACGTTCTTGAGCCGCTGCCAGTTGGACGAGCCGAAGGCGTCGGCGGCCTCGAGCACATCCTTGTCGACCAGCCGGATGCCGAGATTGGTCAGGCGGATGATCGGCGGAATGGCGTAGACCATCACCGCGATCAGGCCCGGGACGCGGCCGATGCCAAGCAGCATGACCACAGGAATGAGATAGACGAAGCTCGGCATGGTCTGCATCACGTCGAGGATTGGATTGAGCAAGGCCTGGACCCGGTTGGACCGGCCCATGAGAATGCCGATGGGAATGCCCAGGATGATCGCCATGATCGTCGCCACAACCGTCATCGCGACGGTCTTCATCGTGTCTTCCCACATGTCGAAATAGCCGATCAGCAGCAGGGTGATGACGACGCCCGCAGTGATCTTCCAGCTCCGGCTGGCGAGCCACGCGATCGCCGCAAAAGCCAGGATCACCAACGGCCAGGGCGACGTGGTCAGCAGCTGTTCCACCCGGAACATGAACCATTGCACCGGATAGAGCATTGTTTCGAACACCTCGCCATAGGCACGGGTGAAATCGCGAAACCCGAGATCGATCCCCTTTTTCAAGGCAGTCAGTCTCTCGGTGTCCATCGCGGGAAATTCTGTGAACCAGTCCATATTCACGCTCCAAATACGGAAAATAGGATGGGCTGATCGTCAGGCGACCCGCCGTTCATCTCTGCCTTCGGCCAGATCAATGCGCCTTTCGGCGCGTGCCCCCAGTCGCGGCCCAGACCGCTGCGGCTTCGTTGTCCCCTGCCGCGCTGGTCTGAATAAAAGTGTGGCGGACCAAGGCCCGCCACACACTCAGCGATGGATCACATCACTGCTTTCTTGACTTTCTCGGCCGCTTCCGGCGAGACCCACTGGGTCCAGATGTCCTCATTTTCCTTGAGGAAGTGGCGGGCGCCGGCTTCACCGGTGGCCTGGTTGTCGGCCATCCATGCCAGCAAGCCGTTCACCGTGGAGTTGGGCCAGTTGCGTGTGGCAAGGTAGTCATAGGCCGGGCCGGCGCGGTTCTTGAAGTCGTCGGTCACGACCGTGTAGACTTCCGACTTGGACCAGGCGTTCTTCTTGGGATCCGGGCAATCGGTGATCGATGTGCAGCGGTCCCATTCTTCCTTGTCGTGCTCGACGCCATGGTCGAGCTTGACCATTTCGTACTTGCCGAGAATGGCGGTCGGAGCCCAGTAGTAGCCGAGCCACGGCTCTTCCCGCTCATAGGCCTTGGCGATCGAGCCGTCGAGGCCGGCTGCGGAGCCGGTTTCGACCGTCACCCAGCCCTTTTCTTCAGCGCCATAGGCCTTGAAGAGGTTGGTGGTGATGATGCGGCAGCCCCAGCCTTCAGGGCAGTTGTAGACGCCGCCCTTGCCGGCATTTTCCATGCCGGGGGCAGGGAAAAGTTCCGGGTGAGCCAGGGCATCGTCGATCGACTTGATCTCGGGATGCTCATCAGCGAAATATTTCGGGATCCACCAGCCTTCGACGCCGCCATCGCTGAGCGATTCAGAAGCGTAGTGCAGCTTGCCTTCCGCGACAGCCGCATCAAGCAGCGTGCGCAGCGAGTTGATCCAGGCTTCTGGCGCGACGTCCGGCTCCTGCTTCTCAACCATGGAGGTGAGCGTCGGCGTGGTGTCGCCGGCGACCAGTTCGGCCTGGCATCCATATCCTTCGGACAGGATGATCTGATCGATGTTTGCGAGGACTTCGGCAGAAGCCCAGTTCATGTTGGCGATGGTAACACGTCCGCAGTCTTGATCTTGGGCGGATGCAGCGCCGGCAAAGCCCATGAGGCCAATGGCGAGGACGGTGGAAGCGAGAAGCTTCTTCATATGTAAGACCTCCCAGTCTTATTTTGGCAGTGGTTTGTTCCGTTGTTCGGCAGCCCGGTCACTGCGTATACCGGCGCCGATGGAATTGAAGGCACTTCGCCTCTTAGTCATTGAAAACCAATTTGCGTCCCGAACAGGATGCAAAGGCGACATCGAGTAGCGCAGCAGCGCCTTGTGGAACTCTGTCACAAGCCGACTGGCCGTTGAAGTGCCGACCGGTAGGGTAAGGACTTGGCGCAAGAAATCAACCGCGCCAGCGGGAATTCGTAAATCAGCCGACGCTCCTCGTTCCTGACGTCGCGTCAGTTTACGCCAGCCAAAAAAATCGCACAATTCATGAATGCTTAGGGTTTCAATAACTCTCCGGTAACGATGTCCGGGTTAAACCGTTCGTACGGCGGGGGACAACCGCCGACCCATCCCGGATCAGGTCTTGCGTACCGGGATGTCCAGACCCTCGTGCGTATTTGCGGGGAAGCCAGGCGTATTTTTGGCAGGCCGTCCGAACCGCAAGGTCCGGACGGCCTTCGCATGTCCACTCTCAGGTTTCGATCTGCCGGAATCGCAAAAGACCGGGCGCTTTCACGCCCGGTCCGTTTGTCTTCGTGTCCGGTCCTTGCAGGAGCGCTGAAGCGCGCCTCAGCCGGCGGAGAGGGTCCGGATCACGCTGTTCATGATGCCCGTGCGGGGCTTCTGGTTGGCCTTCTGGGCCGGAAGAACGCCATTCCATGCGATCTGAACGCGATTGGCGGAATTGAATACATACAGCATGGCTATGTCCTTCTGGTCTGGGGTCGATCACCGTCCGAGTGGCGATCATGATCTGCCGCTGATCTAGGCTCTTCATGTGTGCCAAGCTGCGTCAAAGCCGCCGCGCGATGTCGCAATTCAGATGTCGCAAAAGGAAATCCGAACGGGCGCGAAAACAGGGTTGGCGACGGGTCGATTATGGTGTCGGCCGGTCGTCACACCCCCCTTTTGATCGGCGCCGGGCGGTGCTATCGACAGGTCCATGACACGAGCATTGATGTTTCAGGGAACAGGATCGGATGTGGGCAAGACCGTGCTGGTTGCGGGCTTCTGCCGGCTGGCGGCCAATCATGGCCTCAAGGTGCGTCCCTTCAAGCCGCAGAACATGTCGAACAACGCCGCCGTCGCCGATGATGGCGGCGAGATCGGCCGTGCGCAATGGCTGCAGGCGCTGGCCTGCCGGGTGCCTGCCAGCGTGCACATGAACCCGGTTCTGCTCAAGCCTCAGTCGGAGACCGGCTCTCAGGTGGTGGTGCAGGGCAGGGTGGTGGGCCACGCCCGCGGCCGCGACTACCAGAAGCTCAAGCCCGAACTGATGGCGGCGGTGATGGACAGCTTTGCCCGCGTCGCTGAGGGCGCAGACCTGGTGCTGGTCGAGGGCGCGGGCTCGCCCGCCGAGATCAACCTTCGCGCCGGCGACATCGCCAATATGGGATTTGCGACATTGGCGCGGGTTCCGGTGGTGCTCGTCGGCGACATCGACCGCGGCGGCGTGATCGCCTCGGTGGTCGGCACCCGCACGATCCTGCCTGACGACGACCGGGCGATGATCGCGGGCTACCTCATCAACAAGTTCCGCGGCGACGTCAGCCTGTTCGACGACGGCATCTCCGCCATTGAGAAATTCACCGGATGGCCGTGCCTGGGTGTGATTCCATGGCTCAGGGCCGCGGCGCGGCTGCCGGCCGAGGATTCCGTGGCGCTCGAACGGCTCGCGCGCGGGGAGGCGCGGGCGCTCAAGATCGCGGTGCCAGTGCTCTCGCGGATCGCCAATTTCGACGATTTCGATCCGCTCAAGACCGAGCCCGAGGTGGAGCTGGTGTTTGTCAAGCCTGGCGAGCGGCTGCCCTCCGACGCCGGTCTGGTGATTCTGCCCGGATCGAAATCCACCATTGCCGACCTCGCCGATTTCCGCCGTCAGGGCTGGGACCGGGATCTCGAGGCGCATCGCCGCCGCGGCGGGATGATCATCGGCATCTGCGGCGGCTTCCAGATGCTGGGCCAAAGCGTGCGCGACCCGCAGGGGCTGGAAGGCGGCGAGACAGAGGCGCAGGGGTTGGGCCTTCTCGACATCGACACCGAGATGGCGCCGGAGAAGACCGTGCGCAACACGACGGCCCGCTCGGCGGTGCATGACGTCGATCTGTCGGGCTACGAGATCCATCTTGGCGTCAGCCGCGGCGCCGACAGCGTCCGGCCGATGACCGTTCTCGACGGTCGCCCCGACGGTGCGGTTTCGTCCGACGGCAAGGTGTCGGGCACCTATCTGCACGGGCTGTTTGAGTCCGACGCCTACCGGGCCTGCCTCCTGGCGGAGTTCGGCCTCCGCGGCGGGGAGACCAATTTCCGCGCCGATGTGGACATGGCGCTCGACGAGATTGCCGGCGAGCTCGACCGTCTGGTGGGGTTTGACCGGATCATGGCCGCGTCCGCGCTGATCGGGCGCGGATAGACCGGCTCATGGCGCTCTCGCGATTGACAGCGGGCGCGCACGTCCCTATCACTTGAGGTCTCGAATGGTTCCAGAAAGCCGGAATGGTTTTCAGGATCAAAAGGGAATGCGACGGGATGGACCCAATCAGGGCATTCTTATCGCAGCCGACCCCGCGACTGTAGAGCGGCGAGGCAAATGTCACCGGCCCCGGGAGGCTGGAACTGCGGGGCGGCAATGGTGCTCAACCGCGATCCACATCCCGGACCGGACAAGCCACTGACGTGGCGGCATGATCAACAGGCGCGGACGCCTCTGCTTCTACGAATCGTCCCGTTTTCATGACCGCAGGACATGTTGGGAAGGCCGGCATTTGCCGATGTGCGACGGAAATGTCGCCGCGACCCGCGAGCCAGGAGACCTGCCATTCGCACCGGTTGAGAGCCGGACCTTTGGGAGAGGTTTTTCTCCCGAAGACATTCACGGAGGTTGTCATGGCTGCCAAGACACACACGCTTTCCCTCACCGACCGCATCGGCGCGCGCACTGTCGCGGGCCTTATGGCGCTCGTCATCGGCTCCATCCTGGTGTTCGGGGTTGGCCTTGCCAATTCCGAGACGCTGCACGACGCGGCGCACGACACCCGGCATTCCTACGGCTTTCCCTGCCACTAAGGGATTGATGCCATGATTGTCAGGTTGCTCCTGGCGGCTCTTGCCGCCGGGCTCATTGCCGGTATGGCGATGACGCCCGCCCAGTATGTCAAGATTGTCCCGCTGATCCTGCAGGCTGAAACCTATGAAGGCGGCAGCCATGATCATGGCGCGGCCGAGGCCGTGTCCTCGACCGCCGCCGCCGGACCCGAAACAGCTGAAGTCACCGCTTCGGCGGCGCATGGTCATGACGCAAATGATCAGGCGTATGACGAGGGCGACGAGTCCATGCTCGGCCTCGGCCGGCTGGGCGACACCGTGCTCGCCAATCTTGTCGCGGGCGCGGGCTTTGCGCTGATGCTTGCCGCGGTGGCGCTGATTGCGGGCATCGCGTTTCCCGCCGGACGCGACGGGCTTATGCGCGGCCTGCTTTTGGGCGCGGGGGCCTGGTTCTGCGTGCAGCTTGCGCCGTCCTTCGGACTGCCGCCGGCGGTGCCGGGATTTCCCCACGCCGATCTGGCCGACCGGCAGAGCTGGTGGATGCTCACGGTCGGCCTCTCCGCCGTCGGATTGTGGCTCGTGGCGCTGAGGCCCGAAGCGATCGCCAAAGCGCTGGGTGTCGCCCTCATCGCCGCACCGCATGTCTGGGGCGCGCCCGTGCCCGGCGACCTGTCCAGCGACGTTCCCGCCTATCTCGCCTCGGCCTATGCCGCCGCCTCGCTGGCGACGACGCTGTTCTTCTGGCTGCTGCTCGGCGGGCTGCTGGCCCACTTCCTCTCCCGCATCCCCGAGGGGCAGCGGGCGTGACCGAGCTCAGGCCGGTCACGCTGGTGCTCGGCGGGGCACGCTCGGGCAAATCGGCCTTTGCGGAAAGCCTGGTCGAGACCGCCGCGGCAAGCTGGCTCTACATTGCCACCGGTCAGGCCTGGGACGAGGAGATGCGAGACCGCATCGCGTCGCACCAGTCCCGGCGCGGGCAGGGCTGGGAAACCATCGAAGCGCCGCTCGATCTCGCCCAGGCGCTCGCCGACCACGCAAGGCCCGACCGGCCGATCCTGGTCGATTGCCTGACGCTTTGGGTTACCAATCTGATGCTGGGCGAGCACGACATCGCCCAGGCGTTTGACGGGCTCGCTGCCACGCTTCCCGGCCTCGAGGGGCCGGTTGTGTTCGTTTCCAACGAGGTGGGCCTCGGCATCGTGCCCGACAACGCCATGGCGCGGGCTTTCCGCGACCATGCCGGCCGCCTCCACCAATCCATTGCAGGCCTGGCCGATGAGGTTCATTTCGTCGCCGCCGGCCTGCCGCTCAAGATGAAGGGTTAATCCTATGAATGGCTCGAAAATTCCCGCAACCGTGATCACCGGCTTTCTCGGTGCCGGCAAGACCACGCTGATCCGCCACATGCTGGCCAACGCCAAGGGCAAGCGCATCGCGCTGATCATCAATGAATTCGGCGATCTTGGCGTCGATGGCGACGTGCTCAAGGGCTGCGGCGACGAGGTCTGCTCGGAAGACGATATCGTCGAGCTTACCAATGGTTGCATCTGCTGCACGGTGGCCGACGACTTCATCCCGACCATGGAAAAGCTGCTGGCGCGCGCCAATCGGCCCGACCACATCGTCATCGAGACCTCGGGCCTGGCTCTGCCGCAGCCGCTGGTCGCCGCCTTCAACTGGCCGGGCATCAAGACCCAGGTGACCGTCGACGGTGTCGTCACCGTGGTCGACAGCGCCGCTGTCGCCGCCGGCCGCTTTGCCGATGACCACGACAAGCTCGACGCCCAGCGCCTGGCCGACGAGGGGCTCGACCACGACAGCCCGCTCGAGGAGCTGTTCGAGGACCAGCTGATGGCCGCCGACCTGATCGTGCTCAACAAGACCGACCTGATCAGCGCCGGCGAGCTCACCGGCGTCCGCGACGGCATTCTCGCGCATCTCACCCGCAAGCCGGTGTTCATCGAGGCGCGCCAGGGCGAGATTGCGCCTGAGGTGCTCTTGGGTCTCGGCATCGGCACCGAGGACGATATCGTCAACCGCAAGTCCCACCATGAGGTGCACCATGCCGACGGCCACGAGCATGATCATGACGAGTTCGAAAGTTTTGTCGTCGATCTCGGCCCGGTCAGCGATGCCGCCGCCTTCACCGAAGGCCTCAAGAACCTGATCGTCAGCCACGACATCCTGCGGCTCAAGGGGTTTGCGGACATGGCGGGCAAGCCGATGCGGATGGTGGTGCAGGCGGTGGGCGCGCGCATCGACACGCATTTCGACCGTCCCTGGGGAGCGGGCGAAGCGCGGGCGACCCGGCTCGTGGTGATCGGCCTGCACGACATCGACGAGACCGGGATCCGCGCGAGCCTTGCCGGATTGACAGGCTGACGGGATGCATCTGCTCGTCGCCCAGAAGGGAAGCCTGAGCGATGGCGACGAGGCCGTCGATCTCGGCCAGACCCCGGGCGACGTACTCTTTCTCAGCGCCGCCGACACCGAGCTTGCCAGCATCGCCGCCGCAAGGCAGGGGACGGGGCGAATGTCCTGGCGGCTCGCGAGCCTCAGCGATCTCAAGCACCCGATGTCGGTTGATACTTTCGTGGCGAAGATGGCGCCCAGGGCGAAGCTGGTCATCGTCCGGGCGCTGGGCGGCGCCAGCTATTTTTCCTATGTGCTCGAAAGCTTGCACGCGGCCGCCGTCACCCACGGGTTCCAGATGGCGGCGCTGCCGGGTGACGACCGGCCCGATCCCGGGCTCGATCCGCTGTCGACGCTCGACCAGCCATCGCGCGAGCAGCTCTGGGCCTATCTGATCGAGGGCGGGGCGGAGAACGCGCGCTCATTCATCGACTGCGCGGAAGCGCTGCTTGCCGGCGGCGACCTGCCGGGACCGGCGGCGCCGCTGCTCAAGGCCGGGCTGTGGCATCCGCAGACCAGCAATCCGGCGCTTGCCGACCTGCGCGAGGGCTGGATCCCGGGCGCGCCGGTGGTGGCGATCTGCTTCTACCGGGCGCTGGTGCAGAGCGGCCAGACCGCGCCGGTGGCGGCCCTTTGTGACGCGCTCGAGGCGCAGGGCGTCAATGCGCTTCCCATCTTCGTCTCGAGCCTCAAGGATCCGGTCTCGGTCGGCACTGTCGAGGCGATCTTCACTGACGCGCCGCCCGACGTGGTGATCAACGCCACCGGCTTCGCCGTCTCCTCGCCGGGCGGGCGGACCCGCGGCACGGTGCTCGAATCCACCGGCGCTCCGGTGCTGCAGGCGGTGTTCGCCGGCGGCGGGCGGGCGGCCTGGGCGGCGTCGCACCAGGGGTTGACGTCGCGCGACCTCGCCATGCATGTGGCGCTGCCCGAAGTGGACGGACGGGTGCTCACGCGCGCCGTCTCGTTCAAATCGGCCGCGCGGTTCGATGAGGCGGTTCAGGCCAACATCGTCACCCACGCGCCCGAGCCCGACCGGGTCAGCTTCGTGGCCGACCTCGCCGCCCGCTGGGCGCGGCTCAGGCGCACGGAGCCCCAGGACCGGCGCGTGGCGATCATTCTCGCCAACTATCCCAACCGCGACGGCCGCATCGCCAATGGCGTGGGACTCGATACGCCGGCCGGCACGGTGGAAGTGCTCAAGGCCATGCAAGCCGCCGGATATCAAACCGGCGCGCTTCCCGACGATGGCGACGCGCTGGTGAGTGCGCTCAAGGCCGGGCCGACCAACGCGCTCAAGCCGGACCGCACAGGCGGCGTGCTGCTGCCGCTCGGGGATTACCGGCGCTTTTTCGACAGCCTCGATCCGTCCATCCAGGAGGCGGTGACCGGGCGCTGGGGCGCGCCGGAGGAGGACCCGTTTTATCGCGACGGCGCGTTCCGTCTGGCGCTGCTCCGCTTCGGCAATGTCGTGGCCGGCATCCAGCCGGCGCGCGGCTACAACATCGATCCGAAGGCGAGCTACCACGCCCCGGACCTGGTGCCGCCGCACGGGTATTTCGCCTTCTACGCCTGGCTGCGCGGCGGCTTCGACGCCCACGCCATCGTCCACATGGGCAAGCACGGCAATCTCGAATGGCTGCCCGGCAAGGCCTTGGCGCTATCGCGCGCGTGCTATCCGGAAGCGGTGCTGGGGGCGATCCCGCATGTCTATCCCTTCATCGTCAATGATCCGGGCGAGGGCACCCAGGCCAAGCGCCGCGCATCCGCGGTGATCATCGATCACCTGACCCCGCCGCTCACGCGCGCGGAGAGCTACGGCCCGCTCAAGCATCTCGAGGCGCTGGTCGACGAATATTACGAGGCCTCGGGCCACGATCCGCGCCGGCTCAAGCTGCTCAAGGGCCAGATCCTTGATCTCGTGCGCGACATCGGGCTCGACCAGGACGCCGGCATCGCCGAGGGCGACGACGACGACCTGGCGCTCGAAAAACTCGACGCCTGGCTCTGCGACCTCAAGGAAATGCAGATCCGCGACGGCCTGCACATTTTCGGCCTGTCGCCCGAGGGCGGGCTGCTCACCGATCTCGTGGTGGCGCTGGCGCGCATCAAGCGCGGCGAGGGGGTGGGCGATGACAGCCTGCATAGGGCCATTGCGCGGGATCTGGGAGTATCCAAGAAAAACCCCTCCCCAACCCCTCCCCAGAAGGGGGAGGGGCTCGGCTCAGCGGGTGTCGCCACTTCCGAAAAATCTATCGACAACGTGAAGAGTGGATCTCCTGCCGAGAGGGTGCGGCCGGGTAGCCCCTCCCCCTTGTGGGGAGGGGTTGGGGAGGGGGCTTTGGCAGCCAAGGATGACGAGGGCCCGTTCGACCCCCTCGACTGCCCGATGGCGGACCCGTGGACAGGCCCTAAACCCCCGGAGCTGCAAGCCGTCTCCTCCGACCCTTGGCGCACCAACGGCGACACGGTGGAACGCATCGAACTGCTGGCGATCGAGCTCGTCTCCGGCCGCACTTCCGTGCCCGACGCCTGGGCAGACACCCGCGCGGTGATGGACGAGATCGAGACCCGTCTCAAGCCCTCGGTCCAGGCCTGCGGCGACGCCGAACTTGCGGGCCTGCTCACCGCGCTCGACGGCCGCTTCGTGGCCCCCGGACCCTCGGGCGCACCGACGCGGGGGCGGCCGGATGTGCTGCCGACGGGGCGGAACTTCTACTCCGTCGACAGCCGCGCGGTGCCGACGCCGGCGGCGTGGGAGCTGGGGCAGAAGTCGGCGGAACTGCTGGTCACCCGCCATATCCAGGATCACGGCGAATGGCCGACCTCGATGGCGCTCACGGCCTGGGGCACCTCCAACATGCGCACCGGCGGCGACGACATCGCCCAGGCGATGGCGCTGATCGGCGCGAAACCGGTCTGGGATCCGGCCTCGCGACGGGTGACGGGCTACGAGATCATTCCGATGGCGATGATGAAGCGGCCGCGCGTCGACGTGACGCTGAGGATCTCGGGCTTCTTCCGCGACGCCTTCCCCGACCAGATCGCGCTGTTCGACCGCGCCGCGCGCGCGGTGGCGGCGCTTGAGGAGGACGAGGGCGACAATCCGCTGGCCGCACGAGCGCGCTCCGAGACGGCCGCGCTGATTGCCGATGGTGTCGCGCCCGAAGAGGCGGCGCGGCGGGCCTCGTTCCGGGTGTTCGGCTCAAAGCCCGGCGCCTATGGCGCGGGCCTGCAGGCGCTGATGGATGAGGGCGGCTGGACCGATCGCGGCGAGCTGGCGGAGGCCTTCGTCGTCTGGGGCGGCTATGCCTATGGCGCGGGCGAGGAGGGCCAGGCGGCGCATGAACTGTTCGAACAGCGGCTGTCGACGGTGGAGGCCGTGGTGCAGAACCAGGACAACCGCGAGCATGATCTGCTGGATTCGGACGACTACTACCAGTTCGAGGGCGGCATGACGGCGGCGGTGGAAGCAGCAAGAGGCACCCGGCCGGCGGTCTACCACAATGATCACTCCCGGCCCGAACGGCCGGTGATCCGCTCGCTCGAGGAAGAGATCGCCCGCGTCGTGCGCGGCCGCGCGGTCAATCCGAAATGGATCGACGGCGTCAAGCGCCACGGCTACAAGGGCGCCTTCGAGATGGCGGCGACGGTGGATTACCTGTTCGCCTTCGCGGCCACCACCGGGGCGGTGCGGGATGCTCATTTCGAGGCGGTCTACCAGGCCTACCTCCAGGACGCGGACACGCTCGCCTTCCTCAACGACAAGAACCCCGATGCGCTGCGCGAAATGGCGCAGAAATTCGAGGAGGCGATCGCGCGCGAGCTATGGACGCCGAAATCGAATTCGGCCAGATTCGCCCTTTCCAAACTGGCTCAGGGAGATGGCCGACATGGTTGAGCTCACCGGAAAGTGCCTGTGCGGCGGCGTGCGCCTCAAGGTCGATGGCGACATCATCGGCGCCAATCACTGTCATTGTGAAAGCTGCCGCCGGGCGACCTCGTCGCCGGTGACGAGCTTCTTCACCGTGGCCTCCAAGGACGGCGTTCTGCAAGGGGAACCGCTTCGATTCTTCGCGTCTTCCCCGGGCGTGAGGCGCGGCTTCTGCGCAAATTGCGGTGCGCCGCTCAGCTATCAATCCGATCAGCGGCCGGGCGAGACCGATTACTACGTCATGCTGCTCGAAGACCCCGCCGGGATCGCCATCCGGCAGCACGATCACTGGAACGAACGGGTCGATTGGCTGAACGTGGTCGACGATCTGCCGAAATACGAGGGCTGAACATGACAATCACCATCACCACGGTTGACGGCACGGACGGCGGCTTCTCCAATAGGGTTGAAGAGCTGATCGACGGAACCGCCGCGGAACTCGGCTATCCGTTCGATCCGGTCCGCTTCGAGCTCAAGGCGTCGAGCGCAGACCATGAACTGGCGGGCGGGCTGGTGGCCTATTCCGTCCAGGGCTGGCTGTTCATCAAGCTGCTCGGCGTGGCCGAGACCGAGCGGGGGAACGGCATCGGCCGTGCGCTTCTGGCCAAGGCGGAAGAGTATGCACGGGAGACCGGCCTGGTCGGCGTCTATCTCGACACGTTCGAATTCCAGGCGCCGCGGTTTTACAGGGAACTGGGCTATACTGAATGCGGCAGGCTGCCCGCGACCGGCGGGGCGCCGCAGCGGATCTGGTTCGCCAAGGCGTTCGAGGATGCCGGAGGCGCGTGATCCGTGACGAGACGAGGCGGGGTGCCGCCAGGCAATGACATGAACAGGATGGACAGGCAATGAGCGAACGCGGAAAAATCACCGACGGCATGAGCGAGGAGGACCTCAACGCGCGGCACGCCGACAAGATGGCCAAGAAGAAGGCGGCGCGCGAGAAGATCATGGCCACCAAGACCGGCGAGAAAGGCCTGGTGATCGTCCACACCGGCAAGGGCAAGGGCAAGTCCTCGGCCGCCTTCGGCATGATCTTTCGCCACATCGCCCACGGCAAGCCGTGTGCTGTGGTGCAGTTCATCAAGGGCGCGATGTCGACGGGCGAGCGCGACCTGATCCTCAAGCATTTCTCCGACCTTTGCCAGTTTCACACCATGGGCGAGGGCTTCACCTGGGAGACCCAGGACAAGGCGCGCGACATCGAGATGGCGCAGGCCGCCTGGGAGAAGGCCAAGGAGATGATCCGCGACGAGCGCAATTCCATGGTGCTCTTGGACGAGATCAACATCGCCATCCGCTACGACTATCTGGATGTCAACGACGTCATCGCCTTCCTGGAGGCCGAAAAGCCGCCGATGACCCATGTCGTGCTCACCGGCCGCAACGCCAAGGAAGAGCTGATCGAGTTCGCCGACCTTGTCACCGAGATGGAAATGATCAAGCATCCGTTCCGGTCGGGCGTGAAAGCGCAAATCGGGGTGGAATACTGACACCCCCAAGGGGAGCCGGGCAGCCATGGTTCTAACAGCAAGCTGGCAGTTCTGGGCGCTGGTGGCGGCGGTTTTCGCGGCGCTGACGGCGATTTTCGCCAAGATCGGAATCAGCGACATCGACAGCGATCTCGCCACCTTCATCCGCACCTGCGTGATCATGCTGGTGCTGGGCGCGATCCTGACGGCGATGGGCAAGTGGCGCCAGCCGCAGACGATCCCGCTCAAGACCTGGATCTTCCTCGGCCTGTCGGGCCTTGCCACCGGCGCCTCGTGGCTTGCCTATTTCGGGGCGCTGAAACTCGGCGACGCGGCGCGGGTGGCGCCGCTCGACAAATTGTCGATCGTTCTGGTGGCGATCTTCGGCGTGCTGTTTCTGGGCGAGCATCTCTCCGCGCTCAACTGGTTGGGCGTTGCGCTGATCGGCGCCGGTGCGATCCTGCTCGCCGTGTTCTAAGGCCAGGCGCGGTTGAGCTGCCTGTTGCGACTTACACGGAATGCGACTTTCGCGCCCAGCATGTCACGCCCAAACGGTTTCATTTGAGCGTGACATGGGGTGTTTCAACGCTGTACACAGTGCGCCAAATAGAACGTTTTGCGCCGTACCGGGTTCACAGGCTGAGGGGCTGGCGAGACTTAGGCGTCTTCATCGCATTCGACGATGACGCAGACGTCATCGCTGGATGTGCGTTCTGCGCATTCGTTGAGCGCGCGCTCGACTGCGTCTTCCTGATACTCGTAATTGTAACTGTAGCCATAGCTGTCGTCTTCTTCGGCAAGCGCCGTGCAGCCCCAGGCGAGCGCGGGGTTCGCAGAAGCCGCAGCGATTGCTGCCGCAAAGAGGACGGCCAGCAGGTTCTTTTCATATGTTTTCAAGATTGATGCTCCAGGGAATTGCTTAATCAGGAGAAGCTATTCTTTTCCCTGGATAAAACCAACGAGATTCTTGGGGCCGTATCAGCTCCCGATCCAGACCCGGACCGGATTGGCCGGATCGGAGATCAGTTTGATCGCAAGCGGCCACGCGGACTACGATCAGGTCATCTTCTTGGTCGTGAAATCCAAAGCTTGCGGATCCAGCTCCAGAATTTCGCAATAGAGCGACAGCATTTCCTTGCTGCGGCGGCGCAAGCCGGCGCAGTTCCAGGCGCGTTTGCGCGCGGAAAAACCGTCGCCATGCTGGGCGTGGGCGAAGCACATCGTGCACTGGCGGACGTTGAAACACGACCGGCAAGCATCATTCTTCATGGCGTTAAACTGGTCGTAGATGCTGGCCGCGCCGGCTTCTGACACTCCTGTGGCAATAGTGCCCAGCGTCATCACGGCGCTTCCGTCGGTCTTCTCGCAGGTTTCGAATCCGCCGCGGGCATTGACAAACAATCGCTCCGCACCCGGTACGCAATTTCCGTAGGCAGGCAACTCGGCTTCGAACCCTGGCATGGGATTGCGTTGGTGCAGGCGCTGCATGTCGCGAATGAACAGGTAATAGACGAAATTGTAGCCGCGGGCTTTGAACTCCGGGGTATCGAAGGCACGCTCCAGGCAGGCTCCGATGAATTTCTCCCGCATCTGCGACCAGCCCTTTGCCTCAATGGGCTCGGGGCCATCGCCAGAGAAATCGTTCGGCTCGACCGACGAGATCGACACTTGCACGGGGAACTGCATGAAGAACTGATCCAACTCGACCAGATCAAGCGGCGCGGTCGCCACGGCATTCAAAGTAACCTTCTGCGTGAAATATCCGGGGTGGCGCGCGCGCAGTCGGTCCAGATTGGCCATCACACGATCGAACGTGCCTTCGCCCTTGGGCCCCACTCGGTTTCGGTTGTGGATCGGCTTGGGACCGTCCAGACTGACCACGAGATCCACCTCGTACTCGGCAAAGAAATCGAGGATCTCTTCGTCCCAAAGCAAACCATTGCTGGTCAGGTGAAACTGGCTCGGCAAGCCGGTGAAGGTCTTGCGGAAATATCGGGCGGATGCCTTGATAACCTTGAAATTGGTCAGCGGCTCGCCGCCATACCAGCCGAGCATCCGGAACGGGTGTTCGGCCTGGGCGGAATGCGCCGCCAGATAGTCGATGGCCTGGAACGCCGTATCAACGGACATCCGTGTATTGTTGTGCTGGCGCTTGCCTGGATAAGTGCCACCGTAAACGCAATAGCCGCAGCGGATATTGCAGGCTTCCGTGACATTCAACAACAAAGAGAACAGCTTCTGTTTCTCGGACGCATCCTCTGGGCATTTCGCCACCACCCTTTCCGGGCGCTGCGGCACCAAGATTCCGGCCTGGGTCTGCAAGCTGCGGAACAGCCGCCCGGCCCTGTCCAGGTCGCCTGGCGAGATATCCAGGCCGGCGATATCCGGCGGCCTGTCGTTCATCAAATCCGGAAGGATCTGGTACAGCGCCTCTGGCACGCGCACGATGGCGTTGGTTGCGGCATCGTAGACATAGCTGTGTCGGTTCGTCCTGAACCTGGCAACCGGATAGGCTTCGTTCGATGTGGCCCCGTCCGGCTCGTTTGCGTCTGTGCTCCGTAGCAACGCCATCGTCGTTCTACCCTGCGCTTGGTCCAACTCCATTAGCTTCCGAAATGGTATCCTGCGATCCCCGCGGCACGAGTTACCATGGTCCCGCCATAGCAGTCACAGTTCTCGTTACAGGCAGTCGTACGCGCCTCTTCGGTCACCGCCGAAAATCCCTTGCCGGGTTTCTTGAAATTTCGAGCGAAGATCAGCGCTTCCTTCAGTTCGTCCTCGGAAGCGCTCTTGAGGATATCATCGGTCATGGGGATGCTCCTTTGCACGGTTGGTTTCAATCCAAGCGTGATGACAATTCGCGATGCGCGCATTGACGATTGTCAACCGAAGATGCCGTCCTTCCGAAAAGGGCCCGGTCCCCAAACTTTGGTTCAAGCCCACCGATCAAACAGCAGCTTCGCCGCCAGCGCCACGCAGGTGATCACCAGCAGTGGCTTGATGATCTTGGCGCCGTTCTTCATCGCCAGCCGCGATCCGGCCTGGGCGCCGGCGAACTGCGCCGCGCCCATCATCAGTCCGATTTTCCAGGAGATCACGCCGACAGCCGCGAAGATGGCAAAGGCGCCGAGGTTGGAGGCGAAGTTCAGGAGCTTGGTGTGCGCCGTGGCCTTGAGCAGGCCGTAGCCGGCAAGTGCCACGAAGGCCAGCATGAAGAAGGAGCCCGCGCCAGGACCGAACACGCCGTCATAGAAGCCGATCAGCGGCACGACCAGCAGCCCGAACAGGAACGGCGACAATCGCCGGGCGCGGTCGATGTCGCCCATGTTCGGCTTGAAGGCGAAATAGAGCGCGATGGCGACCAGCAGGAAGGGCAGGACCGCGCGGAAGACATCGCCGGGAACAATCGTCGCCAGAAGCGCGCCGAGTGCCGCGCCCGCAGAGGAGAGCACGGCGGAGGGCAATTGCGCCTTGAGATCGACATGGCCCTTGCGGGCATAGGCGACCGTGGCCGACGCCGAGCCGAACAGGCCCTGCAGCTTGTTGGTGCCGAGCGCCTCCACCGGGGAAAAGCCCGCGAGCAGCAGCGCCGGCACGGCAATCAGCCCGCCGCCGCCGGCAATCGAATCGACAAACCCCGCCAGGAAGGCCGCCGCAAGCAGCAGCAGGGTCAGCGTAAGTGTCAGGTTTTCCATGGATCAGCCTGTAGCGGGGAGGGATGGGCGGGAATGTGGCCGGTCCTATGGCATGCGGCGATGCTCTGGACAATCGGCTGTCCGCGACTACATTTTAGGGATTGGGGATTCTCCCGAGCGTGGGGGCAGGATGAGAACCATTTTCGCGTCGATTGCGCGGTTGTTCGAGCGGAACCCGCAGATTTCGGGTGCGCTTGCCGACATTTCGGAAGATCCGGTCGCGCTCGCCGAGATCCTGGTGCTGTTCCGGATGGTGCTGGCCGACGGCATCGTGCAGCCATCCCAGCTCCGTGCCTTCGAGCGCATCTGCGCCGAGCATTTCGGCATCGCCCCGGCAGACATGCCGGAGCTTCACACGCTTCTCGACTCGCCGAAGGCGCGGGCCTGCGAGGCCGAGGCCTTCACGCTCCTCAGGCAGCTTGACACGGAGGCGCGAACCACCCTTCTTGACGGCATGATGCGGATTGCCAACGCCAACGGCACGCGCGACGCGCACGACGAAAAACTGATCCGCAGGACCGCCAGTCTGCTCGGGCTCTAGCCCGCAGACGGGAACTTATGAAAAGGAACCGGGCATGACCGATACGCAGGACGATACGCCGCAGCAGGGGATCTCGCTGGGCGAAAGGGTCCGGAATTTTCTCGATCAGAATTCATCGGTGAGCAAGGTCGCGCATGATCCGATGCTGACGGCGGAATTGCTGCTGCTGGTCCGGATGTCGTTCGCCGACAAGACCGTCGCGCCGGCGGAAGCCGATGCCTTTGCCGCGATCTGCACCCGGCTTCTGGGGCTGAATGGCGACGAGCTCAGTGACATTCTGAAATATCTCAATGATTTCAGCTACGAGACCACGGATGCCCAGGCGGCCGAAATGCTGGCCGGGCTCGATGAGGTCCGCAAGCGCGCGATTCTCGACCACCTTGCCACGGTGGCGCGCGCCGACGGCGAAATCGATGACCGCGAGCGGCGGCTGCTCGAGGCCACGGCGCGCCGGTTCGGTTTCTCCTGAGCCCGGTTCGAACCCCCGCGATATCGGGCTTGACGCAGATCGGCGCGGCAGTGGCGCAATCGGCGTTTGACCTTAAAAAGCCGAACGCCTAAGACAGGTGCAAGTGCGACGGCGCCTGATGACAGGCTGAGAGATATTCCGGTGCGGCCGACTTATTTCAAGGGCCAAATCCGGAGCTGTCCAGTTCGGCAATACGGTTCGCTGCCTTCGTGCGGCGCTCCGGTTATCCGGCGTATCGTGCTGTTGTTGTCACGTTGTCCGGAGGTTCCCCGATGCGCACCCTAGTCCTTTCTCTCGTTGTTGTGGTTTCGGGGGCGCAGAGCGCTTTTGCCCATGGTGGCCATGTCGGCGATCTGGCGGGGCATTCCCATTGGCTGGGCTGGGCCGCGGCGGCGGCTGCCGGCGCCGTTGCCGCCTGGGCGATCAAGCGCAGGACCAGGGATTCCAGCAAATCCAAGCCCGAAACGGACGGCGCAGAAGCCCGTCCTGAAACCGCGGAGGCCTGAGCCATGAGCAGCACGGGAATTCCCGCCAATGCCGGCATCATGGTCTGCGGCCATGGCAGCCGCAACCAGAATGCAGCCAAGGAATTCGCCACCGTGGCCGAAGGGCTGAAGGCCCGCTACCCGGATATTCCTGTCGAATACGGCTATCTCGAATTCTGCAACCCGGTGATTTCCGAAGGCCTCGATAGGCTCCGCGCCAAGGGCGTCACGCGGGTGCTGGCGGTGCCGGGCATGCTGTTTGCCGCAGGCCACGCCAAGAACGACATTCCCTCGGTGCTCAACACCTACCAGGCGCAGAACCCCGGCACGCTGATCAATTACGGCCGCGAACTGGGCATCGACCTCAAGATGATCCGCGCCGCGGGCGCGCGGATCCAGGCGGCGATCGACACCGCCAACGCCAGCGAGGGCGAGGTGGCACTGCACGACACGCTGCTGATGGTGGTGGGCCGCGGCTCGTCCGATCCCGACGCCAATTCCAACGTGTCGAAAGTGATGCGGATGCTGTGGGAAGGCTTCGGCTTCGGCTGGGCCGAGACCTGCTATTCCGGCGTCACCTTTCCGCTGGTCGGCCCCGGGCTCAGCCATGCGGCGAAGCTCGGCTACAAGCGCATCATCGTGTTTCCCTATTTCCTGTTCACCGGCGTGCTGGTCAAGCGGATCTATTCCGAGGCCGATGCGGTGGCGGCCGATCATCCGGAGATCCAGTTCGTCAAGGCATCCTATCTCAGCGACCATCCGCTGGTCATCGACACCTTCCAGGACCGGGTGCAGGAGATCGTCGACGGCCAGGCGCTGATGAACTGCCAGATGTGCAAGTACCGCGAACAGGTGCTGGGCTTCGAGGCCGAGGTCGGCCTGCCGCAGGAAAGCCATCACCACCATGTCGAGGGCATCGGCGGGGGCCTGGAAAATTGCCCCTGCAAGGGCGATTGCGACGCTTCCTGCCGGGAACAGGAATTCTGCGAGAAGCACGGCCTGCCATGGACGCCGGTGCACAGCCACGCCAGCCCCGCGCCGCTCGAGCCGGTGCACGATCATTCCCATTCCCATGGCCATGATCACCCCCATGACCATTCCCATGACGGGCACGGCCACGACCACTCTCATGATCATGGGCACGGGCACGACCATGCCCATGGTCACGATCATCCCCACGGGGCGCATGACCATGCGCATGGCCACGATCATGATCACCCACACGATCACGCGCATGACCATGCCCATCACCACCATCCCTATCCCCATGCCGACCATCCGCACGGGCCGCGGTCGATGGACAAGAAGAAGGGCTGAGCGGTGACCGCCGTCCCCCTCCGCGATCCGGCCGAGATCTACCGGCGCTCCTTCGCCATCATCCGCGCCGAGGCGGATCTTGCGCGCTTCGATGCGGCGTCGGAGGAGGTGGCGGTCAGGATGATCCATGCCTGCGGCATGGTGGACCTGGCGGCCGACATCGTCGTCTCGCCCGGCTTCGCCGAGGCCGCGCGGGCGGCGCTGATGGCCGGCGCGCCGGTGCTCTGCGACGCGGAGATGGTGCGCAACGGGATCATCGCCCGGCTGATGCCGAGCGGCAACGAGGTGCTCTGCCTGCTCAACGACGCCCGCGTCCGCAACATCGCCGCGCGCGATGCGACGACGCGCTCGGCCGCCCAGGTAGACCTCTGGGCCGAGCGGATGGGAGGCGCGGTGATCGCCATCGGCAATGCGCCCACTGCGCTCTACCGCTTGCTCGACTTGCTCGACGCCGGCGCGCCAAAACCCGCCGCCATCATCGGCGTGCCGGTCGGCTTTGTCGGCGCGGCGGAAAGCAAGGATGCCCTGATCGCCGATCCGCGCGGGCTCGAATTCCTGGCGGTGAAGGGCCGGCGCGGCGGCAGCGCGCTGGCGAGTTCGGCCGTCAATGCGCTCGCCGGGGGGCTCGAGGGCCATGGCTAGCGAATTCGCCGGGTCCGCCTGGCTCACCATTCTCGGCATCGGCGACAGCGGGCTCGACAGCCTGACCCCGCCGGCGCGCGCCCTGTTCGAAGCGGCCGAGACCATCATCGCGCCCGAACGGGTGCTCAAGCGGATCGACTGCGGGGCGCGCGAGACCATCCCCTGGACCTTCGGCATCAGGGAAACCATCGCGTTCGTGATGGCGCGGCGCGGCCGGCCCACCACGATCCTCGCCACCGGCGATCCGATGTTCTACGGCGTCGGCGCGACGCTGATGCGCTCTCTCGACCCCGCTGAGATGCGGGTGATCCCGTCGCCCTCGGCGTTCTCGCTCGCCGCCTCCCGGCTAGGCTGGGCGTTGCAGGATACGGCGATGATTTCGCTGCACGGCCGCTCGGTGCACGGGCTCGCCGCGCATGTGCAGCCCGGAGCGCGGATCCTGGCGCTGACCTCGACCGGCCGCACCGTGATCGAGGCGGCGCAGATCCTGAGCGCACGGGGCTATGGCCGGTCCGAGATGCAGGTGCTCGAGCATATCGGCGGGCCGGAGGAACGCGTCAAGAGAATGCGCGCCGACCGGATCGCGGCGGATAAGCCGGACTTCGCCGATTTCAACACGCTGGCGATCGACTGCGTGGCCGAGCCCGGCGCGGTGCTGCTGCCGGCGGTGCCCGGATTGCCCGACGAGGCCTTCGAGCATGACGGGCAGCTGACCAAGCGCGAGGTGCGGGCGGCGACGCTCGCCCGTCTCGGCCCGGTGCCGGGCGGTCTCCTGTGGGATGTCGGCGCGGGCTGCGGCTCGATCGGCATCGAATGGATGCGCGCGGCGCGCGGCGCCCGCGCCATCGCGATCGAATCGAGCGAGAGCCGCCGGACGATGGCCGCCCACAACGCCATCGTGCTCGGCGCTCCCGGCCTCGACATCGTCGCGGGATTGGCGCCGGCAGCCCTTGCCGATCTCGCCATGCCTGACGCGGTCTTCATCGGCGGCGGCATATCGCACGACGGCGTCTTCGAGGCATCCTGGGAGGCGCTCAGGCCCTCGGGCCGGCTGGTCGCCAACGCGGTGACGGTGGAGGGCGAGGCCCGGCTGTTCGCGCTGCAGGCGGTCCATGGTGGCGAGTTGATCCGCCTGCAGGTGAGCCGCGCCGAACCGGTCGGCCGCTATCTCGGCTGGAAGCCGCTGATGCAGGTGACGATCTGGTCGGTGACGAAGGAGCAGGGATGACCGTTTTCGTCATTTGCTTCGATGCTCTGTGCACGTGGCCTACCCCCACCCCAACCCCTCCCGTCAAGGGGGAGGGGCTCAGACCCCGCACCCGCTTTGTCAGGGCTGCGGCCTCCGCAATCAAAAACGCTCGGGAAACCGGGGAGGCCCGACGCGGCTTAAACCCCTGCCCCTTGACGGGAGGGGTTGGGGTGGGGGTAAGCCGCAACCATGAAATCCAGAAATTCCACGAAGGGCGTCTGTCATGACCGGCAAACTCTATGGCCTCGGGCTCGGCCCGGGAGACCCGGAGCTGATCACGCTGAAAGCCCACCGCATCCTGCAAAGTGTGCCGGTGATCGCCTGGCCCGCCCCCGACACGGGACCAAGCTTCGCCCGCGCCATCGCCGCGCCGCATCTTCCGGGCGGACAGATCGAGATCCCGATCGTGGTGCCGATGCGCACCGAGCGGTTTCCGGCGAAAGACGTCTACGACAAGGCAGCAAGCGAGATCGCCGTGCATCTCGACGCCGGCCGCGACGTGGCGGTGCTGTGCGAGGGCGATCCGTTTTTCTATGGCTCGTTCATGTATGTGTTCGAGCGGCTGGCGGCGTCGTACGAGACCGAAGTGGTGCCGGGCGTGTCCTCGATGATGGCGGCGGCGAGTGCTGCGGGCCGTCCGCTGGCGGCGCGCAACGATGTGCTCACGATTGTCCCGGGTCCGCTCGACGACGCGGAGCTCACAAACAGAATCAACGCGGCGGATGCATTAGCGATCATTAAGATAGGCAGGCATTTCAAGCGCTTGAGGGCGCTGATTGACAGTTTGAATCTGCTGCCTCATGCAATCTATGCGGAACGCGTCTCGCTGGACGCCCAGCGGCTGATGCCGCTTTCCGAGGTGCCGGAAGACACGGCGCCCTATTTTTCGATGATCCTGATCTACAAGGGCGGCGAGGACTGGATCCACGCGCTGCCCCGGAGCACCACATGACCAAGACACCGGCGATCATCATCCTGTCCGAGGCGGCGCTGCCGTTGGCCCGACGCCTTGCGGCGAGCCTGGGCGGCGAGGTTCACGGACTGGACCGACGTATAACCCAAAGGGTTGACGTAACCTTTACGGAGGCAGGGTCACATCTGGCCTCCCTGTTCTTGGGGGGCCGTCCCATCATCGGCCTGATGGCGGCGGGGGCGATGATCCGGCTTCTCGCGCCGCATCTCGGTGACAAGATGAACGAGCCGCCGATGCTGGCCGTCAGCGAGGACGGCTCGGCGGTGGTGCCGCTGCTCGGCGGCCATCACGGCGCCAACGATCTGGCGCGGGACATCGCCGCGATCACGGACGGCTTCGCGGCGATCACCACGGCGGGCGATCTCAAATTCGGCGTGGCGCTCGATGCGCCGCCGGAGGGTTATGCGCTCGCCAATCCCGAAGCGGCCAAGCAGGTGATGGCGGATCTGGTGGCCGGCGGCAGCGCGCGGCTCGAGGGCCATGCGCCGTGGCTGGCCCACAGCCGGCTGCCGCTGTCGGAGGACGGCGGGATCGTTCTTGCCGTCTCGGACGAGGCGATGTCGCCGCCCGAGAACGGCCTGCTCTTTCACCCCAAGACCCTGGTGCTGGGCATCGGCTGCGAGCGCGGCGCCAGCGGCGACGAGGCGCTCACGCTGGCGCTCGATAGCCTGGCGCAGGCCGGCCTGTCGCCGCAATCCGTCGGCCTGGTGGCCTCGATCGACGTCAAGGCCGACGAAGCGGCGGTGCACCATGTCGCGCGGCATTTCGGCTGCCCGGCGCGGTTCTTCGATGCGGCGACGCTGGAAGCGGAAACGCCGCGGCTCAAGAACCCCTCCGACATCGTCTTCGCCGAGGTCGGCTGTCACGGCGTGGCAGAGGGAGCGGCACTTGCTGCCGCTGGCGCATCGGGCGAGCTGGTCGCCGAAAAACGCAAGAGCCGCCGCGCCACCTGCGCCATCGGCAGGGCCGTCACGCCGTTCACCGGGGCAAACCTGCCCGGGCGGGCGCGCGGCAAGCTGATGGTGGTCGGCATCGGGCCGGGCTCGGATGGCTGGCGCTCTCCGGAAGTCTCGCAGATGGTGGCGGCGTCGACGGATCTCGTCGGCTATTCGCTCTATCTCGATCTGCTCGGGCCGCTGGCGGACGGCAAGGCGCGGCACGATTTCGATCTGGGCAAGGAAGAGGCGCGGGTGCGCCACGCCATGGAGCTTGCCGGCGAGGGCCGGTCGGTGGCGCTGGTCTGTTCCGGCGACGCGGGCATCTACGCCATGGCGACGCTGGTGTTCGAACTGCTCGACAAGGCCGACGGCGCGGAAGGCCTGGCGGACGCGGCGCGGCGGATCGAGATCGCGGTCTCGCCGGGGATTTCGGCGCTGCAGGCCGCAGCGGCCCGCGCCGGGGCTCCGCTGGGCCATGATTTCTGCACCATTTCGCTGTCGGATCTCCTGACGCCCTGGGAGGACATCCAGCGCCGGGTGCGAGCTGCGGGCGAGGGCGATTTCGTCATCGCCTTCTACAATCCGGTGTCGAAGAAGCGACGGACACAGCTTGCCTGGGCGCGCGACTCGCTGCTCACTCATCGCCCGGCCTCGACGCCGGTGATACTCGCCACCAATCTCGGGCGCGAGGGTGAGTTGATCCGCATCGTGCCGCTGGGTGAGCTCGATGTCGACGATGTCGACATGCTGACCGTGGTGGTGGTCGGATCGTCCAATTCCTCCACCGTGACCACGGGCGACGGCCGCACCTGGGTCTACACGCCGCGCGGCTACGCCCGCAAGCAAGGCAGCGCCATGACACACATCGCAATCGGAGACGCGGCATGACCGTCTATTTCATCGGCGCCGGCCCCGGCGCGCCCGACCTCATCACCGTGCGCGGCCTCAAGCTGATCGAACGCTGCCCGGTGTGCCTCTATGCCGGCTCGCTGGTGCCCGAGGAGATCGTGCACGCAGCGCCCGAAGGCGCCCTGGTGCGCGACACCGCGCCGATGCATCTCGACGAGATCATCGGCGAGATGGAGAAGGCCCATGCGGCAGGCCAGGACGTGGCGCGGGTGCATTCGGGCGATCCGGCGATCTACGGCGCGGTGGCCGAGCAGATGCGGCGGCTCGATGCGCTCGGGATCGGCTACGAGGTGGTTCCTGGCGTGCCGGCTTTCGCCGGAGCGGCGGCGCGGCTCGCCACCGAGCTGACGCTGCCCGAAATCGCCCAGACGGTGATCATCACCCGCACCGGCATGAAGGCCTCGTCGATGCCGGAATTCGAGCAGCTCGAGATCCTCGGCCAGTCGCGGGCGACGCTCGCCATCCATCTGTCGATCCGCAATCTCGATTATGTCCGCCGGGCGCTGGAACCCTTCTACGGCGCCAACTGCCCGGTGGTGATCGCCTACCGCGCCACCTGGCCGGACGAGCTCTACATCCGCACCACGCTCGAAGGCATGAAGGAAGAGGTGCGCAAGCACAAGATCACCCGCACGGCGCTCATTCTCGTCGGCAAGGTGTTCGGCGAGGTCAGCTTCCGCGACAGCGACCTGTACAATTCCGAGTACTCGCATGTGCTCAGGAACGTGGGGAAAAAGAAGAAGGCGAAGGTGGCGTAGCCGGGGACCGTCGCGCTTCACGGTTCGGCCCGGCCATCAAGGGCTCTGGGCCTCACGCTTTTCCGCAGCTTGCAGGAACCTGGTTGCATAGAAGAGATTGGCGGCCGCTTCCGATGTGAAACCCTTCTCCTCGAAGGAACGGGCGATGGATTCCGCGTCCGGGAACTTCGGCGGAAACCGGAAGAACGGCATACGGTAGACTTCCGTCGGCTCGGCCCTTGGAAGGGTGATCTTTCGGGCCTTTTCCATCCGATCCATAAGTTCGGCGTGGCTGAGGTCAGTAAACCCGATGAAGAACATCTGCGGTTTCCCGCCGCGTGCGAATTCGCGACACAGCGCCAAGGGTAATATGTTGCTCAAGTCTTCGGGATTCAGGCCCACCTCCTCGCGAAGTTCGGCAAAGAGATCGTCCAGAATATAGGCCTGAAAGGTTTTGGGCGTCTGCTCGGGATTGAGCGGCCATTCTGCCGCGCCGCTTGCGGTGCAATGCCATTCGCCTTTGTTGAAAATCGCCACTTCCCGGGTGCGCGGTACAAAAAACGGCGTCAGCCGTCCATTGTCCTTGTAGAAGATTAGGATGGCCAGACCGATCGTGTTGGCGAGACGTGTATCCGAGAGGTTCGGCAGGTAGCCGAAATTTTCAGCCGACAGCGCCTGGCGCAGTGACTGCCCTTTGCCGCCGGGAGAGAAATCCAGCACCAGATTCGATCGCGCCTGGCGCGAGTATTTGGTTCTGCTGATGTCGAGGAGCAGCGCGTCATCGTCGCGCGACACAGCATCCAGGCGGATAATGTCGCTGTCATGGGTGATGCGCCGCTGGGCGCGGAACTCGGCTTCTGCCGCGTCGCGCAAGGCCTCAAGGGTCTGGTCCTCGAACGGGGTGATCTCGAAGAAGTCGGGCGATGGTCGGATCCGGATACTGGCGCGTTTGGCTGCAATAATTTCCTCGATGAAGCTGTGGGTCTGGGTGTAGGGGATTCCGCGCCAGATGGGCGTCTCGTTGCGGTAAACGTTTTCGAGGTAGAACGCGTCCTCCGAAATGAAATCGCCATGCTTGCCGGGCTCGAGTACCGGCGCCTTAATTTCGGCCGTGTCCGAGAGGACCTCCAGACCGAACTTGACCACCAGTCCGACCGCGGCTCCGATGAACGGAACGCCCGAAACAGCGAATGAAGCGGCCTCTCCGGCACCGATGCCAGCGATCTCCTTGAAATGCTTTCGCTGGAAATTGAAGACCGTATCCAAGGATTTTCGCATGGCCGTGTCAGATGCCTCCTGCTGCCTCAATCGCTCCGCCCCACCAGGATCACCGGTATGCCCAATTGCCGCGCCGCCTCGATCTTGGCATAGGCCGCGGGACCACCCGAATTGCGGCAGACGATGTGGGTGATGGAATGGGCGATGAGCAGCATCGACTCCACCGCAGCGGTGTCGCCGGGGCGGCCCAGCACCAGCGCGTGGTCGGGGAGGTCGAGCGGCGTTTCCGGCGGGTCGATCATCCGCACCACGAAATGCACATCTTCGCGGCTTGAAAACAGGCCGATATGCTGCGAGCCGAGCGCGAGCAGGACGCGGGCGCGGGGCGGGAGGGCGTCGCGGGCCGCCTCCAGCGTGTCCACCTCGATCCAGTCATCGCCCGGCTGCTTCGCCCATGGCTCGCGGGTGCGGATGTCGAGGGCCACGCCGGTGAGTCTTGCGGCCTCCACCGCGTTGGCGCTGATCCGGCGGGCGAAGGGATGGGTGGCGTCGACCAGCCGTGTCACGCCGTTGGCGCGGATGTAGTCCGCCAGTCCCTCGACCCCGCCGAAGCCGCCGGTGCGGACCTCGCCCGCAAGCGGCGCGGGCTCGCGGGTGCGGCCCGCAAGCGAGGTGATGATACGGGCCTGGGGGTGCTTTGCCACCAGCTCCCTCGCCAGATCCGCTGCTTCCCGGGTGCCGCCGAGGATGAGGATGGTTTCGCTGGTCCTATCGGGCATGGGCCAACAGCTTTCCGCTCCGGTCGGTGACCATGATATCGACCGTGACCGGTGCGCCGCGAAGCGTTTCGAGCGCTACGATGCGGGCCCTGGCGGCAATGGCCGCCGGAAGGTCGATCCCCTCGACCCGAGTCAATTCAAACACTTCGAGCGCGGTGTTGGCACCCAGAATCCGATACATTAACTCGGCGCTGGCGCCCAGCTCCTCCGCCTGCGCAGCCAGCCATTGCATGTCCACCTGGCTGCGGCCCGAATGCAGGTCGAGTGCGCCCTGCGCGAGCTTGGTGAGCTTGGCGAAGCCGCCGGCGATGGTCAGCCGCGGCACAGGATGGGCGCGCAGGTATTTGAGCAGGCCGCCGGCGAAATCGCCCATGTCGAGACAGGCGATCTCGGGCAGATCGTAAAAGTGCCGCGCGGTCTTCTCCGAGGTCGAGCCGGTGGCGCCGAGGACATGGGGGAGCCCCTCGGCGCGCGCGACGTCGATGCCGCGATGGATCGAATGGATCCAGGCCGAGCAGGAAAACGGGTGCACGATGCCGGTGGTGCCCAGCACCGACAGCCCGCCGAGAATGCCCAGCCGCGGGTTCCAGGTCTGGAGCGCCAGCTCGGCGCCGTTCTCGATGGCGATCTCGATTTCGATGTCGGCCGGTATGCCGTGTTCCGCGCAGAGCTGGGCGACCACCTCGCGCATCATCTGCCGGGGCACCGGGTTGATCGCCGGCTCTCCCGCCGGGATGGGCAGCCCCGCCTTTGTGACCATGCCGACGCCCGCACCCGCCTTGAAGACAATGCCCGCGCCTTCGGGCAGGCGGCTTACCCGCGCCATCACCAGCGCGCC
The DNA here is from genome assembly GCF_014359905.1 of Hoeflea sp. Classification (GTDB taxonomy): domain Bacteria; phylum Pseudomonadota; class Alphaproteobacteria; order Rhizobiales; family Rhizobiaceae; genus Hoeflea. The sequence continues at coordinate 44,439 of NZ_JACIYP010000014.1, forward strand.
GTGGGTCACGTCCGGGTCGTCGCCCGCATCCTTGACGATCCCTGCCAGGGCATCGGTTTCGCCGAGCCTTTCGCGGGCAAGGGCAAAGCTCGGGGTCTCGCCCTTGGGCAGGGTGATCTCGACCGGATCCGGGAACGCGCCGGTGATGAGCGCCGTCAGAGCCGCCTTGGTGGCGGCGGTTGCGCATGCGCCGGTGGTCCAGCCGCGGCGCAGCGCTGTGGCGGGTTTTTCCACCCTGATTTCGTTTTCGCCGGCGTCCATGTCGCAGTTCCCGGTCGTGTCTTGCCTGTTGCCGTTATAGAGTGCGATTGATACGGGTGTAACCCATGGTGTTTCGCAGGAATCGCCGCGAGGACGAACGGAATAGCATGAGCGACTGGCAACAGAATCTGCCGCAGATGAAGCGGGGCGAAGTGTGGCTGGTGGGTGCCGGGCCGGGCGATCCGGGGCTGCTCACGCTGCACGCCGCCAATGCGCTCGCCCAGGCCGACGTGATCGTGCATGACGCGCTGGTCAATGCCGACTGCCTCAAGCTCGCCCGCCCCGGCGCCCTGGTGGAATATGCGGGGAAACGCGGCGGCAAGCCCTCGGCCAAGCAGCGCGACATTTCGCTGAGGCTGGTCGAACTGGCGCGCGCGGGCAATCGCGTGCTCAGGCTCAAGGGCGGCGATCCCTTCGTGTTCGGACGCGGCGGCGAGGAGGCGCTGACGCTGGTCGAACACCACATTCCCTTCCGCATCGTGCCGGGCATCACCGCAGGCATCGGCGGCCTGGCCTATGCCGGCATTCCGGTGACGCACCGCGACACCAACCACACCGTGACCTTCCTCACCGGCCATGATTCCTCCGGCCTCGTGCCGGACCGCGTCGACTGGGACGGCGTGGCGCGCGGCAGCCAGGTGATCGTCATGTACATGGCGATGAAGCACATCGCCGCCATCGCCGCCCGGCTGATCGAGGCGGGACGCGCCGCAGACGAGCCGGTGGCCTTTGTCACCGATGCCTCGACGGAGGCGCAGGCCGTGCTCGAAACCACGCTGGCCCGGGCCGCCGAGGATGTCGCGGCCTCGGGCCTGCAGCCGCCGGCAATCGTCGTGGTCGGGCAGGTGGTGCGGCTGCGTTCGGCGCTTGACTGGATCGGCGCGGCCCAGGGCAGGGTGCTGACACCCGATCCGCTTGGCAATCGCGCCGACGCGCAGAAGGACAGTGCATGACCGGTTTGATGATTGCCGCGCCGCAATCGGGTTCAGGCAAGACCACGGTAACGCTCGGGCTTCTCAGGGCGCTCAAACGCCGCGGCGTGGCGCTGGCGCCGGGCAAGGCCGGTCCGGACTATATCGATCCGGCGTTTCATTCCGCGGCAAGCGGGGAGAGCTGCCTCAATTATGATCCCTGGGGTATGCGCAGCGACCTGCTGCTCGCCAATGCATCGCTGCAGTCGCAAGGCGGGCGCATGCTGGTTGTCGAGGCAATGATGGGGCTGTTTGACGGGGCAGCGGACGGCTCGGGGTCTGCCGCCGATCTCGCCGGTCTGCTCGGCCTGCCGGTCATTCTGGTGATCGACTGCTCCAGCATGTCGCATTCGGTGGCGGCGCTGGCGCAGGGTTTTGCCAGTTTTCATCCGGATGTGCTGATGCCCGCCGTCATCCTCAACCGGGTGGCAAGCCCGCGCCATGAGGGCATGCTGCGCCAGGCGCTCGACAAGGCGCGGGTGGACGTGCTTGGCGCATTGCCCAATGACAACAAGCTGGTGATGCCGCAGCGCCATCTCGGCCTGGTGCAGGCGAGCGAAAACGCGTTGCTTGAAATGCTGATCGACGACGCCGCCCAGCTGATCGAAAGCCGCCTCGATCTCGACCGGCTCATCAAGCTCGCGCGGCGCGCACACGCCAAACCCGCGCCTGCCAACATTCGCCGTCTGTCGCCGCCCGGCCAGAAGATTGCGGTGGCGCGCGACGTGGCCTTTGCCTTTGCCTATGAGCACATGCTGCTCGGCTGGCAGCGGCGCGGCGCGGAGATCTCGTTTTTCTCGCCGCTCGCCGATGAGGCGCCGGCGGCTGACAGCGATGCCGTGGTCCTGCCCGGCGGCTACCCGGAACTCCATGCCGGCGCCATTGCCGGGGCAACGCGATTCAGATCCGGCATGGGCGAGGCCATCGCCCGCGGCATTCCGGTCTATGGCGAATGCGGAGGCTATATGGTTCTGGGCGACGGGCTGATCGACGCGGAGGGCGTGCGCCATGAGATGCTCGGCGCCCTGCCGCTGGTCACCAGTTTTGCCGAGCCGAAGCGGCATCTGGGATACAGGCGGCTCACGCCGGTGACGGATTTCTTCTGGGCCATGGATCTCGCGGCGCATGAATTCCACTACGCCACCACCGTGTCGGAGGGCGAAGCCGACCGGCTGTTCCAGGCGCGCGATGCGCTCGGCGCGGATCATGGCAAGGTCGGGCTCAAGCGCGGCAATGTCGCGGGATCCTTCATGCATGTCATCGACCGGAATGATTAGACCATGACCCCTGACCCCATAGCCCATGGCGGCGCGCTTGCTGACGCGATTGCGCGCCATGGCGGCGCGCCGTCCGAATGGCTCGACCTGTCGACCGGGATCAGCCCCTTCAGCCTGCCGCTGCCGGAGTTGCCTGCCGATGTCTGGCGGCGCCTGCCGGAGCCCGCCGAAACGCGGCGGGTCTGCGAGCTGGCGCAGCGCCACTATGGCGCCTCGGTGCTGCCGGTCGCGGTTCCGGGTACGCAGGCCGCCATCCAGCTGCTTCCGTGGCTCACGCCCCATGCAAGCCAGGTGGCGATCGTCTCGCCAACCTACGGGGAGTACGAGCGTTCATACCGGCGCATGGATATTGCCGTTGAACCGGTGAAGACGCTGGAGGCGTCCGCCGCGACCCAGACGCTGGCGGTGATCCTCGCCAATCCCAACAATCCCGACGGGCGGGAGACCATGCGCGACGATATCTTCGGCTTCGCCCGCGCCCATCGTCACCGGCTGGTGATCGTCGACGAGGCCTTCGCCGACATGCGCCAGGACCTGACGATGACGGGGGCTGCGGGCATGGAGCCCAATCTCGTCGTCATGCGATCCTTCGGCAAGTTCTTCGGTCTTGCCGGCGTGCGCCTCGGATTTGTGTTCGCCGAACCGCGCCTGGCGTCAATTCTCACCGAACGGATGGGGCCGTGGGCGGTCTCAGGCCCGGCGCTGGCGATCGCCGCGCATGCGTTTTCGCGCATCGACCTGATTGCAGAACTGCGCCGGAAGATCGAAGCCGCGCAGGCGATGACACGCTCGGCGCTCAACAAGGCTCTCGTCACCATTGTCGGCGAGACGGCGCTGTTCTTCTATTGCGAAGTCAGCGACGGCGCCGCGGTGCGCGAGGTGCTGGCCAGCCACAAGGTGCTGGTCAGGGCGTTTGATCACAGCCCCACACGGATCCGCATCGGCCTGGCACCGGATGAGCTCTCCGCTGTCCGGCTTCGCGAAACCCTGCGGCTTGCGGGTGCGCGCGCAACTTGATGGGGCATCTGCCGGTTCTCTTCGCAGCCCTGGTGCTCGACCGTCTCGTCGGCGATCCCGATTGGCTGTGGCGGCGCATCAGCCATCCGGTGGTGCTGTTCGGCGCGGCAATCGGCTTTGCCGACCGGCGGTTCAATCTTGCTGAGGACAGCCCGGAAACGCGCCGACGCAAGGGACGCGGTGCGATCGTCGTCCTGCTGGCGCTCGCGACCCTCGGCGGCGCGGCTTTGGCGCATCTTTTTGACTGGCTGGGCGGTCCGGGCCTCGTGCTCGAAGTCCTGGTGGTGAGCGTCTTTCTGGCCCAGAAGAGTCTTGCCGATCACGTCGCCGCCGTGGCGGACGGGCTTTGCCGGGATGGCCTCACGGGAGGCCGCAAGGCGGTGTCGATGATCGTCGGGCGCGATCCGGAGGCGCTGGATGAGGCGGGCGTTTCGCGCGCCGCGATCGAGAGCCTTTCGGAGAATTTTTCCGACGGCATCGTCGCCCCGGCGCTGTGGTTCGCATTTTTCGGACTGCCCGGGCTGATGGCCTACAAGATGCTCAACACCGCCGATTCGATGATCGGTCATCTCAATGACCGGCACAGGGATTTCGGGCGCGCGGCGGCGAAGCTCGACGATCTCGCCAACTGGCCGGCGTCGCGTCTGTCGGCCCTGCTGATTGCGTTCGGCGCGGGCATCGCCAAGGGATGGGACGCGATGAAACGGGCAGCAGACTCGGCCCTGACCGATCAGGGGCTGCACCGCTCCCCCAATGCCGGATGGCCGGAAGCGGCGATGGCGGGCGGGCTGAACCTCTTGCTCGGCGGTCCGCGCCGCTATGGCGGAGACCTGGTGATGGAGGCGAGCCTCAACGCCGCGGGCCGCCGGAATGCGGGCGCGAAAGACATTGCGGAAGCGCTCGCCATCTTCCGTCGCGCCTGCGACTGCCTCGCCCTGGGCGTTCTGGCTGCCGTTGCTGTCTCATTTTAAACAAGCAAAATCAATGCATTAGAGTTATGGTTAGAATGCCGCTCGGCATTTTAACTTTAACTCATGAAATCCTCTGTTTAGATTGATCCTGGGTGAGTATAAATCTTGTTCAGGGTAACTGGGGAAACACACATGCGTAATCTGTTCTTGGCCGGGGTTCTTGCCCTCGCACTTATGCCGTTCTCAGCAGCCTCGGCCTTTGCCGCCAAGCTCGTGGCGAAAGTCGACATTTCAACCCAAACCATGGTGGTCACGCACAACGGCCAGGTGAAGTACAAGTGGCGCGTCTCGACCGGACGCAAGGGATACTCCACGCCGACCGGCACCTATTCGGCCAAATGGCTGTCGCGCAATCACCGGTCGCGCAAGTACAACAACGCGCCGATGCCCTATGCGGTGTTTTATCATGGCGGCTACGCGGTGCACGCGACCTATGACACCAAGCGGCTGGGACGCGTCGCGTCTCATGGCTGCGTGCGTCTGGCGCCCGAACATGCGGCGAAGTTCTTCTCGCTGGTGCAGCAGACCGGCAACAGCAACACCCGGATCGTGATCACGCGCTGACACGTGGGGTATGAGCCGGTCCGGCTGAGATCCCATCCAATCGCTTGCCTTTTGGCCCGGCTGTCGCCGGGCCAATTTCATTTCAGCAGATGCTTGATCTCCCAACGGTCGTGGAACCATTGCCACTGGCCGGGGTATTCGCGCACCCACTCCTCCACCTTGTCGTTGAGCATCTGCGCCGTGGCTGCGACATCGACGCCGCCATCGGGGCGGCGCGGCACGGCGATGGGCGGCTCGACAACCAGCCGGTGGCGGCCGCCAGGCAGCCGGATGGCGCGTGCCGGATAGACGTCGCATTCATATTGCCGCACAAGCTTGGCGAGCAGCGGATTGGTATGCGCGTCCAGCCCGAAGAAGATGGTCTTTGCGCCCTTGTGGAATTTCTGGTCGACCAGCACGCCCACGCCGCCGCCGCTTTCCAGCCGCCGGGCGAGCGTGAAGGCGGCGCCCGCGCGGGAGGGCACCAGATGCCCCATCGAGGTGCGGCGCGCGGCCAGCACCCTTTTGGCGATGTAGGGATTGTTGGGCGGGCGGAACAAGGCCATCACATCCAGCCCATAGGCTGCCGCGGCAATCGGCAAAAGCTCGAAATTGCCGGTGTGGGCGGTGAAGACGATGAAGGGCTTGTTGGAATCGCGAAGCTTCTCGAAGATTTTCGCGCCGTCGATCTCGATGCGACCGAGTTCCGCGGCCTCGGGATCAAAATCGAAAAGCTGGTCGAGAAAGACATATTCCGCCGCCAGCCGGGCCATGTTGCCCCACATGTCGATGGCGATCTCGCGCCGCTCGGCCTCTGTTTTTTCGGGATAGGCCCTTGCAAGATTTTCCATCGCCAGCCTGTGGCGCGGCGTCAGTGGGCCGATGCGGCGCGCCACCCAATCCACGAAGGAAATCGCCCTGGTCGCGGGCAAGAGCGAAATCAGCCGCAGCAGGGTGAAGATCATGTGAGCGATCAACCAGTCCCTGGCACGCCTGAGAGCGATGACGAGGCGCGTGAGCGCCATGCGGAGAGGACTTGCCATGGGCCGGTTCGCTGACCTCAATCCATCTTAAGGATGATCTTGCCGAAGACATCGCGGCCTTCCATGCGGGCGAGCGCCACGGCGATATCGTCGAAGCCGACTTCCGTGTCGATGACCGGGTGGACGAGGTTTGCGGCCATCTTCTGCATGGCGTTGGCCATGTTCTCCATGCGGCAGCCGAAGGAGCCGATCAGCCGGAGCTGCTGCTGGAACAGCATCATCAGGTTCATCTGGGTGGACACGCCGGATGTCGAGCCGCATGTCACCAGCCGTCCGCCACGCTTGAGGGACAGCATCGAGCCAGCCCAGGTGTCGGCACCCACATGCTCGAACACCACGTCGACGCCGCGCTTCTTGGTGAGCTTGCGCACCACGCCCTCGAAGCGGTCCTCGCGGTAGTTGATCACGTGGTCGGCGCCAAGCGCCCTGGCCGGTTCGATCTTGGCGTCGGAGCCCACCGTGGTGATGACGGTGCAGCCGATCTTCTTGGCGAGCTGGATGGCGGCGCTGCCGATGCCCGATCCGCCGGCGTGGATGAGGATGGTCTCGCCCGGCTCGAGCCTGGCGTTGTCGAACAGCATGTGCTCGACGGTGCCGAAGGTCACCGGGGCGACGGCGGCCCCGATCGCGGTCACGCCGGGAGGGGCGGGGACCAGGAGGCGCGCCGGAAGGTTGACCTTTTCCTGGGCGAAGCCGTCGAGATGGAAGCCATGGACGCCGCCCACATGTTCGCACAGATTGTCGCGGCCGTCGCGGCAGGGACGGCACAGCCCGCAGGTGCGCGCGCCATAGATCGAGACCAGCTGTCCGGGCACCAGGCCCGCGACGCCGTGGCCGACGGCGTCGACCTCGCCCGAGGCTTCCGCGCCGATGACCAGCGGCATCTTGCGCTTGGCAAAGGCCATGCCGCGCCAGCCCCAGACATCGATATGGTTGAGCGCGACCGCCTTGATCGACACCGTGACTTCGCCGATGCCGGGCGGCGGGGGCGGGGGCACGTCGACGGTTTCAAGCTTGCGATCTTCGATGAGCTGCAATGCCCGCATGGATACTGTCCTTCGCCGCGCGGCGGCGCCAACCCGGCCGCCCTTGTAGAGATGGCGCCCCGCATGACGGGACCCGGGCGGGCGTCACGGTTGTTCGCTCACCCCGTCTTTGGATGTGGTGCCGGCGATCCCGAGGGGGAGCGCCAGAGTGCGCCATGCCTTAAGCGGGTTCAGCCGACATGACAAGGCATGCGTTCTGTCCGCCAAACCCGAAGGAGTTGGACAGCACGCTGGTCACCGTGGCGTCGCGCTTGACGTTGGGGACCACGTCAAGCGGGATCGCGGGGTCCGGATTGTCGTAATTGATGGTGGGCGGCAGCGTGCCCGTGGCCATGGTCAGCAGCGAAAACACCGCTTCAACCGCGCCTGCGGCGGTCAGCGTGTGGCCGATCATCGACTTGTTGGAGGACACCGGCACGTTGGCCATGCGCTCGCCGAAGACGGTCGAAAGCGACAGGTATTCCATCTTGTCGTTTTCCGGCGTCGATGTGCCGTGGGCGTTGATATAGCCGATCTCCTCTGCGGAGAGGCCGGCGTCTTCCAGCGCCGCGCGAATGGTGGCGATCGCCGGCGCGCCGCCGGGCGAGGAACGGGTACGGTGGAAATCGTCGGCCTTCTCGCCGCAGCCGCTGACGATGCCGAGAACCCGCGCGCCGCGGGCGATGGCGGTCTCAAGCGATTCGAGCACCAGCGTTGCAGCCCCCTCGGCGATGACGAAGCCGTCGCGGTCCTTGGTAAAGGGGCGCGAGGCCTTTTCCGGCTCGTCGTTGCTGGTCGACAGCGCAGACAGCAGCGAGAACCGGATCAGCGCCTCGGCGCTGACCGATCCGTCGGTGGCGACGCTCAATGCCCTGTCGGTGCGGCCCTGGCGGATGGCCTCGACCCCGAGCTGGATGGCGGTGGCCCCCGATGCGCAGGCAGTCGACAGCGTGACCGGCAGGCCGCGGGTGCCGAACATGTCGGCCAGGCGTTCGGAAATCGCGCCGAAAAGGGCCGCCTCATGGAAGGCGGGATCGGCCTGTTCGCGCAGCACCGCGAGAAACTGCTCATAGGCATTGCCGTTCATCTGCTCGGGCTTCACACGGTCGCCAAGATCGAAGCGCGCGCCCCATTCGGGTTCGATCGGCGGCGCAGCGAGAAACAGCGGTCCACCGAAATCGCCCGACAGTCCGGCCTGCGCCAGCGCTTCGATTGTGGTCTCGCGGGCAAAGGCGAAGGAGCGTTCGACGGCGTTCGGCACCGGGACCGGGACCGGGATGAAATCGACGGTGCCGCAGATGCGCGTCGACAGGCCTTCCGACGGAAACCGGGTGATCGGATGAATCCCGGACTGGCCGGCGGTCAGCGCAGCCCAGTTGTCCTTGGTCCCCTGGCCCAGCGATGAGACGACGCCCATGCCGGTGACGGCGACCAGCGGACGGCCGAGATGGTCCTTGTAGGCGGCTTTGCTCATGATGCTCTCCGTCTCATGGCATCCTCGACAGTCGGGCGATGCCTTCGCCGCGGATATGGCCGATGGTGGTGACGATGGCCGACCGGGCAGCACCCGTCGCAGCGGCGTCTGCACCGGGCGCGAAAGGGCTGATCGCCGCATCGGCGTCGAGCGCCAGGCAGGCAAGAGCCAGTCCCGTGGGGAACTGGGCTTCGAGCGAATGGCCGAACAGGGCGCCGATGGTACGCACGGGGGCGTCGGGGAACCGGGCCTTGAGGAACGCCCGCTCGCGCGCGCTCAGTTCCGGAAACCCGGTCGCGCCACAGAACACCACCGACTCAGCGCCGGCGCCGGTTGCGCCGGCACCCTCGGCCAGGCGGTTCAGGCGCTGCTCCAGCCGGTCCCCGTCACGCGGGCCGCGATCGGCGGCGACCGCGTCGAGCCGGGCATAGACATGGGCGCCGCGCGCCTTGGCGTGCTCGAGTGATTCGAGCACCAGAAATGCCCCGGACGTGCCGAAATTCATGCCGTTTGCGGTGCCGTCGGCGTTCCAGAACGGCCGGTCGGGGGTCTTGCCCAGACCCTGGACGGCTTCCAGCACCATCATCATGTCTAGGCGTTCGGCGATGAAGGCGCCGCCCACGAGGCTGTGCGTCGACTGTCCAGCGGCAATCCGGGCATGGGCGATCTCGATCGCCGAAATGCCAGCGCCTTCCTCGCCCATCACGGTCCGGGAGGACCCGGTGACCTTGTGGACAATGGAGATGTTGCCCGCCAGCAGATTGGACAATTGCGCCAGGAACAATGTCGGACGCAATTCGGTGGTCAGTTTCTCGTTGAGCAACTGTTCCCTGTCGTTGCGCTTGCGGCCTTCCTCGATGATCATCGTGTCGACGGAGGTGTCGCGCTCGCCGCCGCCGGCCGCCACGATCATGTCCATCGAACTGCAGGCTTCGAGATCGTCCTTGAGGCCCGCATCATCGAGCGCCAGGCCTGCGGCATAGACGCCAAGCCGCTGCCAGTTTTCCATTTGGCGCTGATCGCCGCGACGCGGAATCTGCGCCGATCAGTCGATCTCGGGAAGCGGATGAACCGTGTAGGGCGCAAACCGCTCGCTGTCGGCATTGGCCACGGGGGGCGTGCCACCCATCAGCGCATCGTGATGGGCCTGGCGCCCGACCCCGAGGGACGTCACCAAGCCTATGCCGGTTACCACCACCTCATGGCGTTTGTCTGTCATTGCCGGTCTCCTGCGGCTTTCGCCATGGCGGTCATGATGCCCACTTCGCCGGCCCGCTTGCGTACGATGTCGGCAAGCGGCACCTGATCGAAGGGAATGGTCCGAAGCTTGAGCTGGCAGTCGGCCACCTTCTTGCCGCCGCTCATGATCTTCGCCTTCGTCACCGCGTAGCCCGAGCCTTCATGCTCCAGCGTGGCGGTGATCTCAAGCGCTGCGCCGGGTGTGACGAAGTCGCGCATCTTGGCGCCGTCCACCGTCATCAGGAACGGCATCGCGGCAAATTCGGTCCTGGCGAGAATCAGGAAACCGCTGGCCTGGGCCATGGTTTCGATCAGCAGGACGCCTGGAACCAGCGGCATCCCCGGAAAATGCCCTTCAAACACCGGGCTTGCGGCGGGAACCGTAGAACTTGCGACCAGAGTGGAGCGCTCAAGGTCAAGCGCCTCGATGCAGTCGATCATCTGGAAATATTCAAGCTGCATGGAAAAGCCCCGCCGCGCCGGGCATCAACCCTTTGCGGCTCTCAGCTCGTCGATCTTGGCGCAAAGGTTGCCGAGAACGAAATACTCCTCGGTCGATGCCTTGCCGTCATTGACCTCCTGGGTCCATTTCTCAAGCGGGATCTTGATGCCGAACTCCTTGTCGACAGCAAATACGATGTCGAGGAAATCAAGGCTGTCGATGCCCAAATCGTCAATCGTGTGGCTTTCAGGGGTGATGGAATCGCGGTCAATCTCGCTGGTTTCGGCGATGATGTCGGCGACCTTGTCAAATGTTGCGGTCACGCTCATGTCCTCATTGGATAATCGATTTGGGCGAAGCTATAGAAAAATCCGGCGCAAAAGCCAATGGCTTGTTTGTCCGCCGCTGCCGTGTCGTGCGATCGTGACAGATGTTTTCCACCCGCCAGGACAATCGTCCCGCCAGATTAATCACTTGTGGACTGACTTCGAACCGGATGGGACACATCCGGTTCGCTCAGACCACGAGCTCAACCCATGACATCCTCAGATAAGGCTGTCGCGATCAGACTGCAAGGGAATGACGGGCGGTGCCGGTGCCGAAATAGCCATCAAATGCCGAGGCCACGGAGCGCACGAAGGGCTTGCCTCTCGGCGTGATCTGGAAAAGACCGCCGCTGAATTCGATCATGCCCTCGGTGTTGCAGTTGGCCAGATACTCGGCTTCATCGAGGATGCTCTCCGCGGCCCCGCCGAATTCGTGCCTTATGGTGGCGAAGGAAAAGGCGAAGTCGCACATCAGCAGCTCGATGATGCGGGCGCGGATGCGGTCCTCGTTCGACAGTTCAAAGCCGCGCACGACCGGAAGCCGGCCGGAATTGACCTGGCGCTGATATTCGCCGGTTGACGGCTGGTTCTGGATGTAGCCCTGCGGCAGCTGGCCGATGGAGGAAGCCCCCATGCCGATCAGCGCATCGGCGGTGTCGCTGGTGTAGCCCTGGAAATTGCGGCGCATGGAGCCCGATGCAGCGGCAATCGCCAGGCTGTCGGCGGGCAGGGCGAAATGATCGATGCCGATGGCGGTGTAGCCCGCCATGGTCAGCGTCGATGCGGCGCGGTTCATCTGCGCGAATCGCTCGGTGACATCGGGCAGCACCGATTCGTCGATCATTTTCTGGTGGGTCTTCATCCACGGGACATGGGCATAGCCAAACAGCGCGATCCGGTCCGGGTTGAGCGTGAGAACCTGTTCGATGGTGCGGTCCACGGATTTGCGGGTCTGGTGCGGCAGGCCATAGAGAACATCGCAATTGACTGAACGCACACCGCGGGCGCGGACCTGCTCGACGACTTCGGCCGTCTGCTCGAAGGTCTGTTCGCGGTTGATGGCCTTCTGCACCTTCTCGTCGAAGTCCTGAACGCCGATCGAGGCGCGGGTCATGCCGATGGCGGCAAGTGCATCATATTTGTCGGCGGTGAGATCGTTGGGATCCATCTCGACGCTGATCTCCGCATCGGCATCGAAATGGAATCGGCTGCGCAGCGCCTTGTCGAGAGAGATCATGTCTTCGGGGCGCAGCATTGTCGGCGACCCGCCGCCCAGGTGCAGCGCCGTGACGCGGCAGCCGGGATCGATCAGGCCTGCGAGTGTCTCCATCTCGTTTTCAAGCGCTTCGAGATAGGTTTTCAGCGGGTCGTATTTCAGGGTCTGCTTGGTGTTGCAGCCGCAGAACCAGCACAGCCGGTCGCAATAAGGGATATGGACATAAAGCGAAAGGCTCTGCCCCGGCTTGAGTTCGCGCAGCCAGCGGGCGTAGACTTCGCCGTCGATGCCCGCATGAAAATGCGGGGCCGTCGGATAGCTGGTGTAGCGCGGCGCCGGCCCGGCATGTTTGCGGAGAAACTCTTTCTGCATGTACCAAACTCCCATGATCAGGCTTTACATTGACCGCACGGAGCGCTCGCGCCTTGACTTTGATCAAACCCGCTGTTCTTTGTGTCCGGACACCGATGCGCATGGAGAAAGCGGCTATGCGTTGAGGGCGCAGAGAGTGTGTGCGCCCGCGGGATCGAGGGCCTGATGGACACGCACCGCAAAGATATCCACAATTCTGAACTTCCTGTTTTGTGCCGGGCCTGCGAAGCCCGTCACCGCGGCGTGTGCGGCGCATTGTCCGCCAGCCAGCTGATCAGTCTCAACAAGCAATCGACCCGCAAACATATCGGGGCCGGTTCCGAGCTGATCGGCGAAAGCCAGGAATCAAACAGCTACTCGAACATCATCGCCGGCGTGGTGAAGCTCACGAAAATGATGGCCGATGGGCGCCAGCAGATCGTCGGACTGCAATTCGCACCGGATTTTCTCGGCCGCCCGTTTCGCGCCGACAGCAGCATCACGGCCGATGCGGCGACCGACGTCAATGTCTGCAGCTTCCCCAGGACCGTGATCGACAGGATGATCAAGGAGACGCCGGAACTCGAGCACAAGCTGCTGGAGCAGACGCTCAAGGAGCTGGACGAGGCGCGGGACTGGATGCTGACGCTGGGGCGCAAGACCGCATCGGAGAAGGTGGCAAGTTTTCTGTACCTGATCGCCACCCACATCAATCCGGAATCGGACGCTGATTCGGCCAGTTTCGAATTGCCGCTGACACGATCCGACATCGCCGATTTCCTCGGTCTGACCATCGAGACGGTGAGCCGGCAGATGACCAAGCTGCGCAAGGATGGGGTGATCCTGATCCGCAACAACCGGCACATGGAAGTGCCTGATGTGGCCAGGCTGGCGGAGCGGGCGTCGCAGTAGGCGGCCTTTCCGCGGACCTTGCCATTCCCGGATGTCCTCTTGATCGGCGCAAGGCCGTCACGTCATGGCGCCGGATCGCCGATTGCCCTGTGGATTTTTGAAAGACCGGCTCCATTTGCATCCGGAGCGCGTGTTTCAAATTGGATGTCCGCGCCCGCCGTACCTCTCCATTTGGCAATTCCGGTCGACTATGAAACACTATCACTTCAGGTTGACACAGGGGCGCCAGGCAATCTGCACGCGATGGGGCTCTCTTGGCGGTGGGCCAATCCCGGCCGGGGACGGGTCCGAGAGAAGAAGGGGTTTGGATGCTGTCTGGACTTATCCAACAATTTGAACGCCTTGCGAGCGAACTTCTGGCAGCGGCCTATCATGAGGATGAAGCCAAGGTTGACAGGATCGATGGTCAAATCCAGGACTTGATTGACCGGCTTTCCCGGATACGGGTTCACAGCCGCAACGATATCACGGCGCAGATCGGCTTTTTCAAGCGCCTGGCCCAGCAAAACTGCGAGGATGGCAGCAGTGTCCGGCGCTATACGGACACGATGGCGTCGTTGTTTGACCGCTACATGGATTTGAACACAGGCCTGAACCCGGGCGGCGGCGGGTTGATGGCCGCTCCGGTGCACGAAGGCTATGACCCCTCTGTGCACGAACTGGCGTTTGATTGTCTGCAGGAGCGCGTGGCGATCATCGGCCTCGACTATCGCTATATCTACTTGCAACAAGCCCAATGCCGCTTTTCACCAGAAGCGGGCGTCCGACTTCATCGGCCGGCATCTGTCTGAGATGATCGACATGAAGCGGTTTCAGACACGCGCCAAGCCGCGCCTCGACCAGTGTTTTGGCGGCGCCTGCATCTGCTATGATTATGAAGTTGCCGATGCCTGCGGGTGGATGTTCGAGGTCAATTGCCGGATGACGCCCTTGCGCGGCGCGGACGGAACAAGCATCATCGGCGCGGTGCTGATCCTGTCCATGCAATCGATGTTCGCTCGCGTGAGCTGAGGCGTCATGCGCTTTCGGGCGCAGTCGCGACGCCTGGCCTGGTCCGCGTCCCATGTCGCATCACCCCCTCCGCAACGCTTCCCATCGCAACGGCGATCGTGACGCAATGCATTGACGTTTACGTGAACGTCAATGTTTGATAATTGACAAAACAGAACCTGTCGCATTCCGGCTCGACTTCGCGCGTGTCATTTGCCATGACAGGAGGAACCGGCCGCAAGGCCAATTGGTGCGCCTGGACCCTGAAACGGAGATCCTGGCAATGTGGGAGCATCAATATCCGGTGGTGGAGCGGTCTGGCGCGCCAGGCTTGGACCAGCGCCGGTCTGATCAAGAGATGAGGATGACCGATGACTGAAGTTGCTGAGATTGCCGAACGCGAAAGCATGGAATTTGACGTGGTGATCGTCGGCGCCGGACCGGCAGGGCTGTCTTCGGCCATAAGGCTGAAGCAGGTCAATCCGGATCTGACGGTCGTTGTGCTGGAGAAGGGCGGCGAAGTCGGCGCGCATATCCTCTCGGGCGCCGTGGTCGATCCGATCGGCATCGACAAGCTCATCCCCGACTGGCGCGACGATCCCGACCACCCGTTCAAGACGCCGGTCACCGACGACCATTTCCTGGTTCTGGGGCCGGCCGGTTCGGTGCGCCTGCCCAATTTCCTGATGCCGCCCCTGATGGGCAATCACGGCAATTTCATCGTTTCGCTGTCCAATGTCACCAAATGGCTTGCCGAGCGCGCCGAGGCGCTGGGCGTGGAGATCTATCCCGGCTTCGCCGCCACCGAGGTGCTGACCGACGAGGCGGGCGCGGTCATCGGCGTCGCCACCGGCGACATGGGCATCGAGCGCAACGGCGAGCCCGGCCCCGGCTACGCCCGCGGCATGGCGCTGCTCGGCAAATACGTGCTGATCGGCGAGGGCGTGCGCGGATCGCTCGCCAAGCAGCTGATCTCCCGCTTCAAGCTCGATCAGGACCGCGAGCCGCAGAAATACGGCATCGGCCTTAAGGAGCTGTGGCAGGTCAAGCCCGAGCATCACCGCCCCGGCCTGGTGCAGCACTCCTTCGGCTGGCCGCTCGGCATCAAGACCGGCGGCGGCTCGTTCCTCTACCATCTCGAGGACAACCAGGTGGCCGTGGGTTTCGTCGTCCACCTCAACTACAAGAACCCCTACGTCTCCCCGTTCGAGGAGTTCCAGCGCTTCAAGACCCATGCGGCGATCGCCCCGGTGTTCGAGGGCGGCAAGCGGATCGGCTACGGCGCGCGCGCCATTTCCGAAGGCGGCTGGCAGTCGGTCCCCAAGCTCGCCTTCCCGGGCGGCGCGCTGATCGGCTGTTCGGCCGGCTTCGTCAATGTCGCCCGCATCAAGGGCTCGCACAACGCCATGCTGTCGGGAATCATGGCGGCCGAGCATGTGGCGGACGCGATCGCCGCGGGCCGGGCGCAGGACACGCTGGAGAGCTACGAGGCCGCCTGGCGCGGCTCCGAGATCGGCACGGACCTCAAGAAGGTGCGCAACGTCAAGCCGCTGTGGTCGAAGCTCGGCACCATCGGCGGCGTGGCTCTGGGCGGGCTCGACATGTGGCTCAACACGCTCTTCGGCGTCTCGCCCTTCGGCACCATGAAGCACGGCAAGCCGGATTACGCCGCGCTCGAACCGGCCGCCCAACACACCAGGATCGACTACCCCAGGCCCGACGGCGTTCTGACCTTCGACCGGCTGTCCTCGGTGTTCCTGTCCAACACCAACCACGAGGAAGATCAGCCGGTGCACCTGCAGGTCAAGGACATGGCGCTGCAGAAGAACTCCGAGCACGACGTCTATGCAGGACCCTCGCAACGCTATTGCCCGGCCGGCGTCTACGAATGGGTGGAAACCGATGGCGTGCCCACCTTCGTCATCAACGCCCAGAACTGCGTCCACTGCAAGACCTGCGACATCAAGGACCCCAACCAGAACATCAACTGGGTCCCGCCCCAGGGCGGCGAGGGGCCGGTCTATACGAATATGTGAGGGGCGGGGCAGGGCGCGGCGCGCGGATGCGCCGTGCTCGAAGCTGCACCTTTGTGATGGCGGGGTTGAGGAACAGCAAGCCGCATTGCTCGGCTTTGGGGCCTTTGGCCTTTGTGGCCGTGGTTCCTCACGGACTTGAGCGGATGTGTGTGCGCAAGCTCTGAGGCTGCATCGCAGCTTCATGAATGCGGACTTTGGTGTGCCACATCGGATCATGACGGGCGCAACCGAGCAGCCTGAACCCCTCTTGCGCCGGAAACCCGTGCGTTAGGCGGCACTCTTCCATTCGAGCGGGGTGACGTAAACGATGCTGTCGCCAGCACTGACCATCACATCGCCGTCCTGAATATTGACCTGGAGCTTCATCGCGCGGTTTGCCGGTTTCGCGAGTTTTGCCAGTTCACCGGTGTCTTTCTCGGAAAAACTGGTCACTTGGAGATTGTCGAAGCGGGTAGTGCTGGTTTTCATCTTGTCCCACCACATCTCGGCCGTCCTGCCGCCGTAAGGATAGACGATCACCTTTTTGGCCTTGCCGCAGGATTGGCGCAGCACTTTTTCGCTGGGACACCCAAGCGCCACCCACACATCAAGCTCGCCGGTCAGGCTCTTCTGCCAGATGTCCGGCTCGTCATCGGTTGAAAGCCCCTTTGTCATTTCCAGATGCTCATGGGCATTGAGCGCAAACGCCAGAATGCGTACCATTAGCCGTTCATCTGTCTCGGAAGGGTGTTTTGCGACGGTCAGTTTATGGGTTTCGTAATAGTGACGATCCATGTCGGAGATCGAAAGGTCGACTTTATAGATAGTGGCATTTTGCGCCATGAGATGTCCCAAGAATTCAAAGATCAGGATGCTTACTGCGTCTGATGCCATTGTGAAAGCAGATAAAAAGGCCGCAGATAAGGGGGCGAACAGGTGTCAGCAAGGTGTGGGACCGGACCTCGCATGATGGGTGGTCCTTGCCAGGCCAAGGCCTTGGCGTAACGCGCACACTCGTCATCTCGGCGGAGAGGCTTTCCCAAACGGCCAAAGTTGAAGCGTCAAGGCTGAGGAAAAATGGGGTGTTCCATCGACCCGGGCGGGTATGATATTGGGACAAGGATCAGGGCAGGAAACGGCCCTTGGCAGACATGGTTCCAGCCGAACAAGCGCGACGATAAATCGCTGAAGGCAGTGGGTGTATTTGGGATTTCAGAGGCGTTAAAATGCCGCGCCACGCGCGTTGAGTGCGGGGTGCGCGATATGGTATCTTTCAATAAGACAAGGGCGAACATGGAACCTCTGGCGCTCAGCAAGGCCTTCACGCTGCTCGAACCGGGCCCGGTCGTTCTGGTCACGACCCATGACGGCCGCAAGCCAAATATCATGACTATCACCTGGACCATGGTGCGGGGGTTTTCGGCGGAGTTCGCGATGACGACCGGGCCGTGGAACCACTCCTATCGCGCGCTTCGTGACTCCAGGGAATGCGTGCTCGCCATCCCTACGGTGGACCTGATCGACACGGCCGTCGGCATCGGCACCTGCTCCGGAGAGGATACCGACAAGTTCGAGAAATTTCGCCTCACCCCGCTGCCCGCCCGATATGTCCAAGCCCCGCTGATTGGTGAATGTCTCGCCAATATCGAATGCAGGGTCGTCGACATCATCGAGCGATACAGCATTGTGCTGCTCGAAGGCGTGGCTGCTTATGTCGATAGCACTCGAACGGAGAAGAGAATGCTCCATGCGGTTGGCGATGGCTCCTTCATCGTCGACGGAGCCAGGATCGACCGACGGGAGATGATGCGTTCAAAACTGCCGAGCGGTGTCTAGGCACCGCATGCCGCCCCGCGCGATGGCAGCGCCGCGCTGTCGAAGTCGGCCCAAAGCTGCCGTTCGTTTGAACCGCAGCGAATGGCTGCTGTGACGCTTGGACGGCGTTGCGGTCAAATCATCATTAGAGATTAATAATACGACGTTCACATATCAGGCATGCTACAGTGCCTTGTAACATTTAAGCTCGTCGACTGCTCGATGACCTTGCCGAGTAATGACTTGCGCCGTGAGTCTCCGGCCCTTGAGGGCCTTTTCATGCCATTGCTACCAACATCCCATCTCGAAGCGGCGAGCACCCTTGCCGTGGTCGTGTCTTCCAACGAGCCGCTGCTGTTCCTGTCCGACGAGCTCCGGATCATTGCGGCAAGCGCTTCTTTTTGCCTGGCGTTCGCCATCGATCCCGAATCCGCCTCCGGCAAGCGGCTCGATGAACTGGGAAACGGGGAATGGGCGATGCCCAAGCTCGCGTCCCTGTTGCGGGCGACCGCGACTGGCAGTGCGAGCATCAATGCCTACGAGATCGAACTGAAGCGACCAAATCAGAAAACAAGGCAGTTGGTCGTTTATGCGCGAACGCTCGATGATGGCGATCTCGACCACATTCGCCTGCTTCTCGCCGTAAACGATGTAACCGACATTCGCGCCGAAGCGAGGCTGAAAGAAGATCTGCTTCGCGACAAGGCCATCCTGCTGCAGGAAGTCCAACACAGGGTCGCCAACAGCCTGCAGATCATCGCCAGCGTCCTGATGCAGAGCGCACGTCGGGTTCAATCGGAGGAGGCGCGGGGGCATCTCCAAAATGCCCGTCAACGCATCATGTCAATCGCAGAGCTGCAACGACAGCTTTCCACATCACCGGGCGGCAATGTTGAACTTCGTTCCTATTTCACGCACCTTTGCCAAAGTCTCGGCGCATCGATGATTGAGGACCCCGAGAGGCTGTCGATCCAGGTCAAGGTTGATGATAGCGTCGTGGTCGCGGATGTCTCAATAAGCTTGGGGCTCATCGTGACTGAACTTGTCATCAATGCCCTGAAGCATGCCTTCACCGACGATCAGCCCGGGAAAATCGCGATTGTCTATGAATCGTCGGGCAAAGAGTGGACGCTATCCATTGCAGATAACGGAAACGGAATACCTGTAGGGGCCGACACACCCAAGGCGGGATTGGGGACGGGCATCGTGGAAGCGCTCGTGAAGAACCTGAACGGCGAAATCACATTGAGCAACGCCGAACCCGGTACATTGGTCACAATCAGTCATCGGGAAAGCTCAAACCTTCCGAATAACCTTTCTTCAGCGGTATAGAACCACGACTGTTGCCTAAAACGATAAAGGCTAAAGATTTGCCGCCAACCTCAAACATCGAGTAAACAATGAATAATAGCAAAGCGGTCGTGCTGATCGTGGAAGACAACGCAATTATACGAATGAGCGCAGTCGATCTTGCCCTATCGGCAGGCTATGAAGCGCTGGAAGCCGGCGACGCAGACGAGGCAATCCGAATTCTCGAACAGCGAGACGACATCGATCTTGTTTTCACCGATGTTCAGATGCCAGGGACGATGGACGGTATCAAGCTGTCCCACTACATCCGGGATCGGTGGCCGCCAGTCAAGCTGATCGTCGCATCGGGTGCTGACATCGTCGACGAAAGCATGTTGCCGAACGGAAGTCGCTTCTTCTCAAAGCCTTACGACGAACTCACCATTACCGAGACAATGGCTCACCTTCTTTCAAGTGAGGACCCGTACGAAGTTGTAGTTTGAAGTGATCCACGCGAGGGAAGGCTCGACGACCGTCGGAGCTCTGTCCTCTTCGGGCCATTTGGACCTCGATTGCACCCAACGAAAGACAGTCAACGTCACCAATGCCATCATACGTTTTCAGGGCAGAAAACGTCCGCTTCCCGCCCGTTTCAGCCGTCAGTGGCAATCCCGCGTGTCTGTTACTGAAACGCCGTCTCGAAGAAACTCCTGAGCTTGCGCGAATGCAGCCTTTCGGGCGGCATGGCGGCGAGTTTCTGCATGGCCTTGAGGCCGATCTTGAGGTGCTGGTTGACCTGCGTCTTGTAAAACGCCGAGGCCATGCCGGGGAGCTTGAGTTCGCCATGCAGCGGCTTGTCGGAGACGCAGAGCAGGGTGCCGTAGGGGACGCGGAAGCGGAAGCCGTTGGCGGCGATGGTGGCCGATTCCATGTCGAGCGCGATGGCGCGCGATTGCGACAGGCGCTGCACCGGTCCGCGCTGGTCCCTGAGCTCCCAGTTGCGGTTGTCGATGGTGGCTACCGTGCCGGTGCGCATGATGCGCTTGAGATCATAGCCCTCGAGCCCGGTGACTTCGGCGACCGCTTCCTGGATCGCCACCTGCACCTCGGCCAGCGCCGGAATCGGCACCCAGGCCGGCAGGTCGTCGTCGAGCACATGATCCTCGCGCACATAGGCATGCGCCAGCACATAGTCGCCCAGCGCCTGGCTGTTCCTGAGGCCCGCGCAATGACCGAGCATCAGCCAGGCGTGCGGGCGGAGAACCGCGATATGGTCGGTGATGGTCTTGGCGTTGGAGGGGCCCACGCCGATATTGACCATGGTGATGCCGCCATGATTCTTGCGCTTCAAATGATAGGCCGGCATCTGCGGTAGCCGCGGCGGGGCGACGCCCTCGGCGGGGCTGCCGTGGCCGGCCGGCGTGATCAGGTTGCCGGGCTCGACGAAACAGTCGTAGTCATTGCCGCCTTCGCTCATCAGCGAGCGGGCGTGTTCGCAGAACTCGTCGATGTAGAACTGGTAGTTGGTGAACAGCACGAAGTTCTGGAAATGGTCCGGCGCCGTGGCCGTGTAGTGCGACAGCCGCGCCAGCGAATAGTCGATGCGCTGCGCCTTGAACGGCGCCAACGGCAGCAATTCGCCGGGGGCGGGCTCATAGAGCCCGTTGACGATCTCGTCGTCGGTGGTGGCGAGATCGGGCGTGTCGAACAGGTCGCGCAGCGGCATGTCGAGCTTTTCGGCCACCGCCGCCTCGACATAGGCGCCTTCGCCGAAGGCGAAATGCAAGGGGATCGGGGTGTCGGATTCCGAAATCGTCAGCGGCGTGCCGTGATTGCGCAGCAGCAGATCGAACTGGGTGATCAGGTAGGTGCGAAACAGCTTGGGCCGTGTGATGGTCGCGGCGTAGCGGCCGGGCGAGACCACATGGCCGAAGGAGAGCCGCGAATCGACCATGCCGAAGGAGGTCGTCTCCAGGCTCACCTGCGGATAGAAGGCGCGGTATCGGCCCGTGGGCCTGTCCGTGGCAAGGCTTTCAAAGGCCTGGCACAGGAAGCGGGTGTTGCGGTCGTAAATGGCTTCGAGCGCCGCCACCGCGCCCGCCGCATCGGAAAATTCCTGCGGTTCGACCGGGTCGGGTGAAATGAAGCCGTTTTGGGTGTGGGAAGAGATTCGATTGTGCATGAAACAGTATAGACGAGAAATCTTGACAAGGAAAAGACGTGGGCGAGCGAAAGGTGTTTCAGGCTGAAGCGGCAGGGACGGGTGGCTCAGAGGCTGTTGCGCACTCCCGCCCGTCTCAGCCGTTGCGCTGCAGGCTCATGTAGAGAACAAAGCCCGCGCCGGTCATGCCGGGTCCCTTGTCGCCGGCATTGGCGAAGGCGAAGGCGCCGACCGGGCCCACAAAGAAGGCGGTGAAGGCGACAATCCGCAGGAATGTGGCAATGGAACGGCGGTGGGCGATGCTCATCGTGTCTATCCTTCGCAATCGGCGTCAGCGCGAAACGCTGCAAGTCAGTTCGGAACGGAACACGCAGGCGTCGATGGCGCCATTGTGCCAGCCGTGGCTGTGGTGACCGCCCCTCGCGACGGCAGCTGCCATCAGCAGCGCAAAGATCACGAAGATCAGGCAGATGATGAAGAAGCGGCGTGCGAGCGTGGTCATGCGGCTGGTTCCCGTTGTGTGAGGGAACATTCGCATGGTGCGGCTGAACGCTGCCTGAGAGGGTCGTTCATCCGCCGTTCAAAAACCTTGACGGGAGGGCGGCGCGCCCCGGCCACGAAAAAACCCGCGCCGGAGTGCCGGCGCGGGTTGCATCATCCGTTCAGGCGAAGCTGTTGGTTTACAGCTTGGCCCAATTTTCCGAGCGGCAGAGAATGCCCAGGACGCAGCCCTTCATCTTCAGGGTGTTTCCGGAGACGGAAGCCGAGCCCGAATAGGTCTTTTCCTTGGCGGGGTCGGTGATGGTGCCGGAGTATTTTCCGTCGCTGCCCGTCATCTTGCCGATGCGCTTGCCGGCATGCTTACCGGTCTTGAGCTGCACGCAGTAGTCGCCGCCGCAGGCGGAGATGGCTGCGGTTTCGCCGCTCTTGGTCTTCCAGTTGCCTTCGATCGGGTCTGCGAGCGCCGGAGCGCTCATGGCGGCGAGAATTACGCCGGCTGCAATCATTTTGCGGATCATGATGTTCCTCCCAGGAATGAGCGCTTCCTCAAGCGCATTTCTTACTTAACTTACGTCTACGTAAAGGTAAACCAGTTGGTATTGGCCAAAGCGGCTTTTTTTATGGCGTTTTGCGGGCTTCCGCCGAGGCGCGAATGTCCCGGTTCCTGCTCCTGTCCGGACCAAAGGAAAAACCCTTCCCTCGATCCTTGGTTAGCCGTTCGTAACTTTTCTCACCTGCGCAAAAGCGCGCGTTCGGGCCGCTTCCGCCGGTTTGCAACGGGTGCGATGTTTAACGGAATCGCAAATTTACCAAGCCTTCGGACTTTGTTCGTTCCCAGTTAAGCATGCAATTTAACGCGCTTTTTAATCGAAAGCGGCACACTCCAACTCAACAAGACAGCGCCGGAGCGAACCGGACGCAGGCAGACATGAGAAGGCTCTTGAGAGCCGACAGGGACAACGAGACACACTCTTTTACGGGGACTGGAACAATGGCACGTTACGAAATTCACGATCACGATCAGGCCACAGCCGGCGGCGAAGCCAGGGCCGATGTGTTCTGCGAAATGGGTCTGATGTATGCGACCGGGCGCGAATGCGAGGTCGATTACATTGCCGCGCACAAATGGCTCAACATTGCCGCCATCAAGGGCTCGGACCGCGCCGCCACGCTGCGCGCCGAACTGGCCGAAAGCATGAGCAAGGCCGACCTGGCCGCAGCCCTGCGCGCCGCGCGCGAATGGATGACCATGCATTGAGCCCGACCGGCTCGGCACCACTTACGGCGACGGGTCCGGCGCACCGGCGCCCGCCAGCAGAAATCACCCCGAGGGGACGGGGACGAAGCGCAACTCCGGATAACGCGGAGAGGCTTCCCGAAAAGCCGCGATGGACCGGAAACGGTTGATCGCGGCTTTTTGCCGAGCAGGCAGCGGGCAGTTCAGTCCATGTCGGCGATGGTTTCCACCAGCGCCTGCTCGAAAATGTCGATCTCGGTCTCCGGCGCGGTCGAAATCCGGATGCAGCGGTTGAGCGGGGCCACGCCCGGCATGCGGATGAAGACGCCGCGGCTGACCAGGCCGTCCATGATGGCCTTGGCATGGGCGCCGTCGCCGCCACAGTCGATGGTGACGAAATTTGTGGCCGAGGCAAGGGGCTTGAACCCATGGCCGCGGGCGATGTCGGTGATCTGGTCGCGCGACGCCACCACCTGGGCAATGACATGGCTGAGCCAGACCTGGTCCTCGAGCGCCGCGAGCGCAGCAGCCTGGCCCAACCGGTTGACGCCGAAGTGATTGCGCACCCGGTGAAACCGCGCCACGGTTTGCGCGACCCCGAAGACATAGCCGATCCGCTGCCCGGCCAGGCCATAGGCCTTGGAAAAGGTGCGGAACCGCAGCACATTGGGCATGCCGTCAAGCGCTTCGATCTCCGGGATCGCGGAGCTGGGCGCCGTCTCGCCATAGGCCTCGTCAAGCACCAGCATCGTGGTCTCGGGCAGAGCCTTGGCAAAGGCAATGACGCTGGCCGCCTGGTGCCATGTGCCCATCGGGTTGTCGGGGTTGGAAAGATAGACCAGGGGCGCGTCTTCGCGTTTGACGGCTTCGAGCAGCCCGTCGAGATCCTCGTGATCGTCGCGGTAGGGCACCGTGACCAGCCGTCCGCCAAAACCCGCGACATGAAAATTGAAGGTCGGATAGGCGCCGAGCGAGGTCACCACCGGGGTGCCCGGCTCGACGATCAGCCGCACGATCAGCCCCAGCAGCCCGTCAATGCCTTCGCCCACCGCGATCTGCTCCGGCGTCAGCCGCAGATGGGCTGAAAGCCGGTTCCGGAGCTCATGGTTTTCCGGATCGGCGTAGCGCCAGCTCAGCCCCGCCTCCCGGGCAATCGCCGCGATCACCGACGGCGCCGGCCCGAAGCCGCTCTCATTGGCCCCCAGCCGCGCAATGAACCGCGCGCCGCGCGCCCGCTCCTGGGTCTCCGGCCCGACAAACGGCACGGTCGGCGGCAGCGATTCAGCAAGCGGGGTGAAGCGGGAGAAAGCGGTCATGGCAAGGTTTCCCAGTCTGATGTCATCATCAGCCCTACTGCATAATTTCCCAAATCGGAATCGCTTTAAGCAACAATGCGTCAGTTTTAGCCGCGACAGCGGCCAGGCGGGTGGAGTTTTGCGCAAGCGGCGGGGTGCTGCCTGGCCCGAAGCGCCGCGCGCCCGGGGCGGGGACGGCGCGGCGGGCCGGCTGCACATTGCCCTTCTGTCAGAGCCCGCCTTCGACCGTGGTCAGGCCGAGGATCTTCCAGGCCTGCATGCCGCCGCGATAATAGAAAATGTGGTCGGCGGGATAGTTTTCGCGCAGCATGGCGCGGATGGCGGTGGGGGACTGGCCGCACCACAACCCGTTGCAGTAAAGCGCGACCCGGGCGGCGCCCGCGCAGTCCCACGCCCCGCTGCTGCCGACGCAGCCGAGTTCATCGAGGCGTCCGGCGATCTCGGTGTAGGGGATGTTGACGGAGCCGGGAATGGTCTCCTCCGCATGCCAGTCCACCGTGCGGGCGTCGATGACGCGGGCCTCTTTGTCGGCCAGCATGTCGAGCAGTTCCAGCTCGCCGATGGTGGCGACGCCGTCGGCGGCCTGGGCCGGCTGGATGCAGAAGGGCGGGCAGGCGCGCGAGGTCTTGGCGAAATAGCCGGTGATCTCGTGTTCGGTGTCCTGGATGCGCTCGATGGTGACCGGGCCGTCGGCGGTCTCGACCACGACGCTCGGCACATCGGGGCGGATGTTGACCTGTTTCTCCGCGTCGGCGGCAAAGGCCATGTGCGAACCAAGCAGCAGGCCGATCGCGGCCGCCAGGGTGATAATCCTGTTCATCGTTTTCCTCCTCGCTGGCCCGGCCTGCGCTCACAAGACATGCGTGCGGACCGGGAAATATTCATATTTTTATATCTAATACTCCGGCTGCCGTCGGGTCAATGATGCCTGCAGGCGCGCGAAAACCCCGCGCGCGCAATTTCTCGCCGTCGGTATGAGCATTTCCTGGTCCGGCTGCCGTTTGACGGGACGGAATGCGGGGCGCACGGGCGCCGTGCCCGTGAGGTATCGAGGGTGTGGCTTTTGGCATGGTCGCCCACGCCCCGCCGGTGGTGGAGCCAGCGCCTTCCGGGCGCGGGCTTTCTCCAGGATGAGGCGCGCGACACACGCGTCGGACGGTGTCATGGTTCGGCGGCCCGCCGCCGAACCCGTCCTCCCCGGTGACCACTTGGGGTCCTGCGACCCCTCCAGCCTCCGGGCCCGCCGGCCGCAAGGTCGGGCCTCGCGGGATCTCCGGCGCCGGCCTGGGTGTCCGCCCGTGTCCGGTGATGATGCGGTTTCGCCTCATCGGGGACCTGGGCGCCGGGCCGGGATGTCCGTTACCTCGTCCTTTTCGCGCGGGGTTACGGAAGCGCCCCGCACAAAAACGCACCGCCTCCCGCCGCGCCGGGGTCCGTTGACCCGGCGCATCCGATCTGGCGGAAGACGGGATCAGTGTCGCACAGGACGCGGAGGCGGGGATGAAACGGGGCAGGATTTCGGGTAAGGTATTGGAATTGTTGAGGCGGGGTGGGGAATTTGTCCACGGAATTCGGCCTTCTGGCGCGGAGCCAATCTCCCCACCTTGCGGGGGAGATGTCTGCGCAGCAGACAGAGGGGGTATGGTTGCGTCTGGTCCGGTGGGGCCGTGGGTGGTGCGGCATTACCCCCCTCTGTCACTTCGTGACATCTCCCCCGCAAGGGGGGAGATTAGGCTCCGGGCAGCTGTCCTGCATCTCGACAAAAATGCTTGTTATTTTTCAGGGCTTTGTTGAAGATACCTTCAATTAAAGGATTGTGGTTCCGGATCAGGTTCATGGTAGCGGCAGTTTTCTATCACAAGGCAGACAGTGTCTATGACGACCTGCCGGATCGCTATTATCATTTTCCAAAACAGTACCGTTCGAGGGTGGAGCAGGTCATTGGTCAACCGATTGTCTATTACGGGCCGTTGGACCGCCAAACTGGCCGGTTTTACTGGGCTACCGCAATCCTCACTGACGTCCGCCCAGATCCCTTGCGATCCGATCATTACTACGCGGATCTCGAAAACTATATCGATTTTGACCGGCTGGTTGGCTATCAGGAAAATGGCGGCTTTGAGCGGCAGTTGATCCTTGCCGATGGCAAGGTCAGCGGAGGACGCGCCGTTCAGGCTGTTCGTGTAATCAGTGATGAAGAGTGTGACGCCATCCTAAATGCCGGACTGAGTGAACGTAGTCCCTGGCCGGAACGCTATGATCTGGTCGATGCCACCGGGTATGAATTTAACGAGCCGCCGCAAACGCCGCTGGAGCGGCCGCTGATCGAACAATTGGTCAATCGGCGGTTCCGCGATGTGAAATTCCGCCAGCATGTCCGGATTGCCTATGACCGGCGCTGCGCGTTTACCGGCTTGCGGTTGATCAACGGGCAGGGCAGGCCCGAGGTTGAAGCGGCGCATATCATGCCGGTCGAGGAGAACGGGCCCGACTCGGTGCAAAACGGCATCGCCCTGTCCGGCACTGTGCACTGGATGTTCGATCGCGGCTTGCTCTCGATGCAGGATGATTTCACGATCCTGAGATCCCGCCAGCTGAACCACGATGTCTCGCACTTGCTCAGGCCGGACATGAAGGCGCTTGTTCCGGAGAACCCGCGTTTGCGTCCCCATCCCCATTATCTGGACTGGCACCGAACAAACCGGTTCAAGGCTGCGTGACGGCGGGTCGTTCTGGTCACCCCCGACCCGCCGCAAACAATTCCCGTTTGTCGTTCGCCGGCATTGATCCCGTGCCCGCTCCTCTGCGTCCTGCTGGCAGGCGACCCATGCGCACCAGTCCGCGTTGCCATCGGCCTCGGGGCGATGGTATTCGTGGATCTGCATATGTAAGCTGCGCTTCGGAGGAGAAGTATCTTGCATTGTCCCAAACCGTTCACCGGCGCGATCATCGCGCTGTGCGCGTTTCTTGTCATCGGCGAAAGCCTTGCGCAATCGGGCGCAGGCAACGGCGTTGCCGCGCGCGAGCAGACCGCCCGTATCGGCGTGCTGGCCTATCGCGGCACGGCCGCCGCGATGGCCGATTGGAGGCCGCTTGCGGACTATTTGACCGACAGCGTCGAGGGCTGGAAGTTCGAGCTGGTCCCGGTGACGCTGACATCGGTCGAGAGCGAGATCGAGGCCGACCGGATTGACTTCCTCATTACAAATCCCGGCCACTATGTGGCTCTTGCCGCCCGGCACGAATTGAGCGTGCTTGCCACGCGCGAACGCTGGGCGGAAGTCTCCCATTCGCATCTGTCCCGCTTCGGCACCGCGATCATCGTCACCCGCGACAGCCCGATCGCCTCGCTCAACGATTTGAAGGGCAAGAAGCTGGCCGCGATCAGCCCCGATGCCTTCGGCGGATTTCAGATTGCCTGGAGCCAGATGCAGAAACAGGGCGTTGATGCGTTTCGCGATCTGGCCTCGCTGCGTTTCATGGGCTTTCCCCATGACGAGGTGATCGCCGCGGTGGCGCGCAAGGAGGTTGACGCTGGCATTGTCCGCGGCGGCCTGCTGGAAATCCTGGCGGGCGAAGGCAAGATTGTTCTTGAGGATTTCCGGGTGCTCAATGGCCAGACGTTTGACGGATTTCCCTATCGGGTGAGCAGTCCGCTGTTTGCCGAATGGCCTTTTGCCGCGCTGCCTGCCGTCGAAAAGACGTTGCGCGAGCGGGTTCTGATCGCGCTGCTGGCAAGCCAGGACCCTGAAATCTCCACGACCTATTCCTTGCGCGATCTGTGGTCGGCGCCACTGTCTTATGAAAGCATCCGGGAACTGGTCGGCGCCTATCAAGCGCGCCTGGAGGCGAATGCAGCCGGGTCCGGGGCGCGGTCGCCTTTCCTGGTGCTGGCAGCGCTCGCGGCGTTTGCGGTGCTGGCGCTGGCGATCGCCATTTCCAGGCGCGGCGGAGGCGTGCCGGTGGTCCCGCCGGCCGAAGCAGAGCCGCGGGCGACGACCGAGTTCCGCCAATACGAGGACAGGATGAAAAGCCTCACCCTGCGCGAGCAGGAAATCCTGCAGCTGATCTGCAGCGGCAAACAGACGCGCGCCATTGCAGCCACGCTCGGGATCAGTCCGAAAACGGTGGAGTTCCACCGGACGAATCTGCTGCACAAGACCGAAGCGGGAACGATGGCGCATCTGGTGCAGATCGCCACCCGCCTGGGCTATGACCAAGGGGTTTCCCTAGGCTGAAGCCCCCCATTCCCCATGTTCCTTCGAGTTCCTTTCATGGGCCCCGCATGCGACATTTTGTTGCACGCAGCGATTGGTCCGCTTCGTGCATCGAAACCATTTCCCGGGAGGAAAACATGCGACTTTTCACCAAGCTCTTCACAGCCGTTACGCTGACACTCGGATTGGTCATGGCCGTGGCCGGCACCGCCAACGCCAATGACAGATACGGCAAGCAGAAGGTTGTCTATCACATCAATTACAATGGCGGCGAGGACGACAAGGCCTATCGCGGCGCGCTGACAAACATTCAAAACCACATCAATGCGGTGGGCGTCGAAAACATCGAAATCAAGGTGGTGCTGCATGGCAACGGCCTGGGACTGCTGGCGAACGCCAAGAGCAACGAATTGCTGCGGGGCCAGGTCCTGAGCCTGAAGGGCCAGAACGTGGAGATCAATGTCTGCAACAACACGCTCAAGGGCCGAAAGATCAGCTATGAGAACGATCTTTTCGATGTTTTCAAGGAAGACATCGTCCCCAGCGGCGTGGCTGAACTCTCCTACCTGCAGCAAAAGGGCTACACCTATATCAAACCCTGACTGCAAGCCCTGAC